>CAYNPX010000010.1:0-23367 GCA_964399205.1 uncultured Butyricicoccus sp. | reverse complement strand
AAAGACCGATGGCAAAATCGGTCTTTAACATATTTATTTGGTTTCCTCAAGTGTGGAAATTTCCATATCAGCGATGTCTAATGTACGATACAGCGCATCCGCAGAACTGTCACGCAGGTCTTTGATTTCCACAATGACCGGCTGCGTCAAGTCAGTCAGCTTGAAATATCCGGCACAGGTAATGCTCTCACCCGGATTGACCAGGGTCAGAAGGGAGGAATATTCCGTATCCGGTCTTGCCGGAGATGCATACGACAGAGACTCCGCATCAGGGTCGGCCTTCGGGTCTGTTCCCTGATATGCATTGTGAATGACAGTCGTGCTGAAGGATGCGGGCTTTTGCGAATTGTTCTGAAATTCATATTCAACGCGGACTGCGGTATCTCCCTCGTTGTCTGTGTGAAGGCTATAGCCCAAAATGGTGATGGTACAGTCGCGGTAGACGCGGACATTTGGGTCTTCCTGCGCACCGGATGAGCCGGAGCCGGACACCACATCAACAGCGGAGCCGACTGCCGGTTCCGATTCTTCCGGTTTCGGTATAACGGCAGAACCGCTGCCGATATCCGGTTCGGCAGAGCCGGTCGAGACAACCGGTGTATTTCCACAGCCTGTTAATAAAACACTGAGGAAGCAAATTGCGAACAGTACGCACAGCTTTTTCATAAGTAGAACCTCCATATAGGTTGTGCATTGAACAATATCATAACATTTTGTTAGCATTCTTACAAGTGGAAAATTATAAGAACGTCAAAAAATCTAAAAAAAGCATATAAATCGAAGCCGCATACAAAAAAATGCACAAATAAATCTTGAAACCCCACAAAACCTAGCGTATAATAGGAGAAGGAGGAGATTCGTATGAGAGTTTCAACAAAGGGCCGATACGCACTTCGTCTGATGCTTGATCTGGCTATACATGATACAGGCGAAAATATCGCATTAAAGACCATTGCAAAGCGGCAGGAAATCAGCGGAAAGTATCTGGAACAGATTATTGGCATTCTTACGAAGGCAGGCTTCGTAAAGAGCGTGCGCGGTTCATCCGGTGGATATCGTCTGGCAAAGAAGCCGGAGGAATATACGATTGGGGATATCCTGCGGTTGACAGAAGGCTCACTGGCGCCGGTTGCCTGCGTGGAGGATGGCGTTGAGAATTGCCCCAGAGCAGGATCCTGTGTTACATTAACGGTATGGCAGCAGCTGAACGATGCGATCAACGGTGTTGTCGACCATATCACGCTTGCGGATTTGGTGGAGCGCAACGAGGCATTGGGAGATTTTTATACCATTTAGGGTACTGTGCCGACAGTAAAATAGCCGGAACAAATGCTCCGGCTGTCAGTTCGGCTGGATTATACATCGCCGGACGCTTCGTATGCCTTCTCCCCGAAGTCATCTACAGTCAGCTCGGGGCTTTTTACGCTGACACGGGAAAATGGCGCAATGGAGGATGTGATAAATGCACTGCCGCCGATGGTTGAGCCGCGTCCAATCACGGTATTGCCGCCCAGAATAGACGCATTGGAATAGATTGTAACGTCATCCTCAATCGTAGGATGACGTTTTTTTCCTGCCAGCTTCAAACCGGCACGTGTCGATAACGCACCCAGCGTAACGCCCTGATAGATTTTTACATTGTTTCCGATATTGGTGGTTTCACCGACGACGACACCCGTGCCGTGGTCGATGAAGAAATACTCACCGATCGTGGCGCCGGAATTGATGTCAATACCGGTGCGGCTGTGCGCGTGTTCCGACATGATGCGCGGAATATAGGGGATATTGCGGATATACAACTCGTGCGCAATGCGATAGATGAAGATAGCACGCAGACCCGGATAGGAAAAAATGATTTGCTCTCTGCTGCCCGCGGCAGGGTCGCCGTTGAGCGCGGCTTCCACATCGATCAACAGCATTTTCTGAATGTGCGGGATTTCCAGCAGCAGCTGTGTCGCAGCTTCCTCTGCGCGCATGTCAACAGATTCTGTCAAGCCGCCCTCATAATATGCCAGCGCGAGCTTGATCTGCGGATATAGCTTTTCATAGATTTGTGTCAGCATATGTCCGGCAAAATACGATGAGGAAGCACGGGTCGGATTCTGCGAGCCAAAATAGCCCGGAAACAACAACTGACGGAAATCGTCTATAATATCAATAATAGCCGCACGGTTTGGACGTTCCAGACCGGCACGGTTAAAAAATAATTCACTGGACTGGTAACTGTTTTCCAATTCGCGGACAATTCCATCCAGATGGTCATTAAAATAAGACATGTTGATTAACTCCCTTGTAAGGCTAAGGAACCTCTGAATCAATCGTCTGCGGTTGGACGGCGGTTCTTTTCGCCGGAAATGCGTTGCGCAAACCGGAAATACATCAGGTATTCCTGCGTTTCCGCACCTTTTTCTGACGGGTAAATCCCTCGCCGCCGGCTCCTGCCGATTGCATCAGCGCTTCCCTACATACCGCAGTTTGCGTTTGAAGAGCGGCATTCTGTTTGATTAGTATAACAACATTTTACGGATAATGCAATAGATACATTGTCAGCGCACAGGCAGTACGGTATCTGATACCATACATATGAAGGAAGCTGTGCGCGCAGAAGCGATGCGCTCTTATAGAAGCAGCGGACCGTCGGCGTAGCATTTTGCCGATAGTCCGCTCTTTATATGTTTTTCAGCACTCAGTTTACTTTACAGATAAACTCTTATCCCATAAGAATTTTCTCCGGAGAAATCGGAAGGCTCGTCACGCGAACACCCATCGCCTGGTATACCGCCTGTGCAATCGCCGGCGCCGGCGTGTTGATTACGACCTCACCGATGGATTTTGCGCCAAACGGACCGGTCGGTTCGTAGCTTTCGGAAAAATCGACAACGATCTCGCCGGTGTCCATGCGGGTGGGAATTTTATAATTCATAAAGCTGTCGGTCATCATTTTACCGTTCGGCTGATATTGTACGTCTTCAAACAGCGCAAAACCGATGCCCTGTGACAGACCGCCCTCGGTCTGGACGCGTGCCAGCGCGCGGTTGATCGGCGTGCCGCAATCGACGATGCCGGTCATTTGGATGACATCTGTCTTACCGGTTTCCGGGTCGATCTCGACCTCGGCAAAGCCGGCCATAAACGGCGGGGGAGAGATCGGGGAGCCATTGGAAGCGGTTGCAACCAGCTGATGGGTCTGCGGACCGGCAACCAGCTGACTGGCAAGATCGTCCAGCGAAACGGACTTTCCATCCTCGGAGGCAATAACAGCGCCGTCAAATTCCAACGATTCCTGCGGACATTCCAGCACGCGGGATGCCTCTGCCAAAATCAGGCTGTGCATCTTCTCACATGCCTTGACAACAGCCATACCGGTGACATAAGTGGAAGCGGAAGCGTAAGAACCCGGGTCATAGGGGGAAACATCGGTATCCACACCGTGTACCATGATCTTTTCGATGGGGCAGTTCATCGCGTCCGCAACCATCTGTGCGAAGATGGTATCGCAGCCGGTGCCCATATCGGTCGCGCCGATCATCAGCGTGTAAAAACCAAAATCCTCGAGACGCAGTTCGACTGAAGCGGTGTCAACATTGGCAATGCCGGAGCCTTGCATACAGATCGCCATGCCCATGCCGCGGATCTTGCCATCCGGCATGACCTGACGGTGCGGCTTGTCCTTCCATCCGCTCAATTCCATACCACGGGTGATACAGCCGCGCAGTCCGGTAGAATTGAGGTAATGGATTTCAGGGGTCATAAAGACCTCCGCGCCCTGCTCCGCAATGTTGCGCAGGCGGATCTCGGCAGCGTCGATGCCTGCCTTGTCCGCCAGCTCATTGACAGCGGATTCCAGCGCAAAGGTTCCCTGTGTCGCGCCGTAGCCGCGGAATGCAGCCGCGGGTTCCATATTCGTGTAGACAACATCCCACGTGAACCGTCCGCCTCTGAGCTTATTATACAGCGGGATCGTCTTGTGTCCGACCAGACCGACAACGGTTGAACCGTGCTCGCCATACGCGCCGGTGTTGGACAGCGATTCCATGCAGATCGCAGTGATGTTGCCATCTTTATCGCAGCCGACACGTGTGCGCACGCGCATCTGATGGCGGCTGTTGGAGCAGGCGAAGGATTCCTGACGGGTAAACACCAGTTTGGATGGCTTGCCGGTCAGCCATGTCACGGCAGCCGGATAAAATTCAGAAACAGAGGTCTGCTTCGCGCCAAAGCCGCCGCCGATACGCGGCTTGATGATGCGCACCTTCGTGTACGGGATGCCCAGCATGGTTGCAACATGGCGGCGGGCATGGAACGGAACCTGGGTGGAGGAGACCAGCGTCAGACGGCCGGAATATTCTATGTATGCATATGACCGGAAGGTTTCCATCATACACTGCTGCTGCGCGGGCGTATAGAAGGTTCGGTCAACCGTATAAGCGCATCTGGCAAATTCCGCCTCGAAGTCACCGAAATCCTCGGTGCCGGAGCAGATCAGGTTGCGCTCCGGCGCATAGCCGAACGGCGCCTTTGCAAAGCTGTCGTCGTCGTGTACGCGGATGGGATTGTCCTTTGCCGTTTCAAAATCGAGTACCGGCTCCAGCACTTCGTATTTGATTTTAATGAGCTTACATGCCTGTTCCGCGTGTTTTTCGGTATCTGCGGCAACGATAGCGGCGACATCACCGACATAGCGCATCGTGTCGTCGCACAGGACACGGTCATAGGGCGACCATTCCGGATAGGTCTGACCTGCGGAGGTGTAGCGGTGCCGCGGCGCGTTTTTGCAGGTGAGGATCAGCTCGACACCCGGCACCTTTTGCGCGACGGTTGTGTTGATATCCACAATTTTTGCATGTGCATAGGGAGAGCGGACGAGCTTGATAATGAGACATTCCTTTGGCGCAAGGTCATCCGTGTAGACCGGCTTGCCCTGTACCAGCGCATCCGCGTCCAGCTTTTTCACTGCGGTATTGACGTATTTCACGCTTCCACCTCCATATAGTTTCGGATGGCGCGCATCTGACCCATGTAGCCGGTACAGCGGCACAGATTGCCGGACAGATAGTGCCGGATCTCTTCTTCGGTTGGATGATTCAATTCACGCTTCATTGCCAGCACATTCATGATAAAGCCGGGGGAGCAGAAGCCGCACTGCTCTGCGCCTTCCGCGGCGAGAAAATCGGTAAATACCTTTGCTTCTTTCAAAACGCCCTCAAGTGTGGTGATCTCATGCCCTTCCGCGCGCACGGCGAGAACGGAGCAGGACAGCACCGGCGTTCCGTCCATCCAGACGGTGCATAAACCGCAGTTGGTCGTTTCGCAGCCGCATTTGACGGAGTAGCAGCCGCATTCGCGCGCGAAGGCGTACAGTGTCATATCCGGCTCGATCAGACGGGTGTATTTTCTGCCGTTAATGGAAATTGTTACCTGCATGACCGCACCTCCTCGAGCGCACGGCGGATGAGCACCGGACAGACCTTCCGCCGGTAATCGGCGCTTGCCCGCATGTTGGAAGAAAATGTAAGTTCCTGCGTGATCGCCTCCGCGTCCGGCGCGGCGCCGTTGTATGAAAGCGCGGCGCGTCTCGGGCGTGCGCCTACGGAAACACGGTAAATATCGTCTGACAGTCCGACTGCGCATGTGAGGATCGGAAAATCGGTTGCCTGATAGCGCAGATGCCGGTATGCCGCAGAAGTTTTCCGCTTTGGCAGGATGATACATTCAATGATGTCTTTTTCATACGGCAGTGCGGCAAATGCTTCGATTGAGACGATACCGCGATGGTACAGCTTTACCTGTGCGGGCAGCGCAAGCAGTGCCGTCAGCACATCCGAAAAGCCAAAGCGTCCGTATACGCTGCCGCCGACGGTTGCGGTATTGCGAAACTGTGTGCCGACGATACCGGAAACGGCGTCGCGGAACAGACTGCCGAAATACTGCTGGAGCAGTGCGCTTGTTTCCAGCTGACGGAGCGATACCATTGCGCCGATTTCAATGGTATCATCGGTTTCTGTGATGCTGTCCAGTCCCAGTCCGGACAGGTCGATTGCGGTACCGATGGCACGGTGGCCAAGCCGCAGCCACATACATCCGCCCAGCACGGTATTGTTTCGTCCGGCAGTGAGCGTCTGGTATGCTTCCTCCAAAGAAGAGGCGCGCATAAATTGACGGATTGAATACATTCTCTCTCCTCCTAAATGAAATGGAGCATATTCATCATACTATCATTATAACAAATTTTAACAGGATGACAAGAATAAACGCAGCGGAATCGGACGCGATTTATCAATTTCATACCGCGTACCGGTCGGCTCATAAATTCAATAGCAATATTATTTTCCGACATCTGTTGAAAATGATTGACAATTTGACAAAAACAGGCAATAATAGAAAGTAAGATTTAAACTGGTGGTTTTTCGGCATCCATTATTTCAAACGAGGTGAGACATTTGGCTGAACAGTATCAGGATAGAATATCTGCTCCAGCAGCATATGTGCCGCCGGAAATGACTGGAGCAGGGGAGCAGGACATGGGAGGCTTGCCGTTGAGCATGAAATCTATCATGCGTGTGCGCAACCAGCGCGGCTCATATTCTCCGATGCGTGAAATCGCAGGATTTCAGACCTGTCATGGCCATTGCCTGCAAAATGGCGCATTTGAGCTGCCAAACGGCATCAATTTTACCATTGTTTCTACGGGCGCGACCAGTGTGGAACTGGTGTTGTTTAAGCGCCGCGCAGCGGAACCGTTTGCAATCCTGCCGTTTCCGGACGAATACCGCGTCGGCAATGTTTATTCTATGATCGTATTTGGTCTGGACATCAGTGAATTTGAATACGCTTATCATCTGGATGGTCCATATGACCCGAAAAACGGTCTGTTATTTGATAAAAACAATTTGATTCTGGATCCATATGCCCGCGCGGTTGCGGGACAGGAGGACTGGGGCACACGCCGTATCAGTGAAACAGGCTACCGCGCCCGTATCGTTTCGTCAAATTTTGACTGGCATGATGTGCGATCGCCCCATATTGCCATGCAGGATCTCGTGATTTATGAGACGCATGTGCGCGGGTTTACCCGGCATGAATCGTCGGGCGTCATGTATCCGGGCACCTTCGACGGTTTGATCGAAAAAATTCCGTACCTGAAGGATTTGGGTATCAACGCGGTCGAGCTGATGCCGATCTTTGAGTTTGACGAAATGCGGGATACCCGTATTCATGACGGCAATTTGCTGCTGGATTACTGGGGCTATAATCCGGTATCCTTCTTTGCGCCAAACACCGCGTATGCTGCCGACCGTGAATTTAACAACGAAGGCAATGAACTGCGCCGCCTTGTGCGTGCGCTGCATAAAAACGGCATAGAGATCATTCTTGACGTTGTGTTCAACCACACGGCGGAGGGCAATGAGGACGGCGCGATCTTCTCGTTTAAAGGCGTCGACAATTCCGTATATTACCTGCTTACGCCGGATGGAACCTATTATAATTTCAGCGGCTGCGGCAATACGGTAAACTGCAACCATCCGATTGTACATCAGATGATTGTGGAGAGCCTGCGTTACTGGGTCATCGAATATCGGATTGACGGCTTCCGCTTTGACCTCGCGTCCATCCTGGGACGCAATGAGGACGGCACGCCGATGCACAACCCGCCGCTGCTGGAATCGCTGGCGGTTGATCCGGTGCTCAGTGATGTCAAGCTGATCGCGGAGGCATGGGATGCCGGCGGATTGTATCAGGTCGGCTCGTTCCCGTCACGCAGCAACCGATGGGCGGAATGGAACGGGAAATATCGGGATGATATCCGATGTTTCCTCAAGGGCGACAGCGGCATGGCGACAAAGGTATCGTACCGTCTGCTCGGTTCACAGGATCTGTACCGTCCGGATGAACGCGGCGAGTGCGCCTCGGTCAATTTCATCACCTGTCATGACGGCTTTACCCTGAATGACCTGTTCTCCTATAACACCAAGCACAATGAGGCGAACGGCTGGGACAATACGGACGGCGAGTCGTGCAATCACAGCTGGAACTGCGGCGCAGAGGGAGAAACAGAGGATGTGGACATCAATAATCTGCGCCGGCGGCTACAGAAAAATGCGGTTGCAATCCTGATGTGCTCGCGCGGAACCGCGATGTTCCTTGCCGGTGATGAGTTTGGCAATACACAGTTCGGCAATAACAATGCATACTGTCAGGATAATGAGATCTCCTGGCTGGATTGGAGCCTGCTGAAGAAAAACAGGGATCTGTATCAGTTCTTCCGCTACATGATCCATTTCCGCCACAGGCATCCGATCCTGCGCGGGCATACCAAACCGGCGGAGAGCCGTTTTCCGGAAACCAGCCTGCATTCCAAGACACCATGGGATGCGCACTACTATGATGATACCCGCGTAATCGGCGTGACGTTTGCCGGACGCAATGCCGCGGACACCGAGGATGACATCGTCCATATTGTGATGAACGCACACTGGGAAAGTCATCAGGTCTGTCTGCCGGAGCTGCCGGAGGGCATGTACTGGCATATCGCGGTCAACACGTATAACGGTCCGGGAGATGACTGCATCGAGGATATTGCGGATATGCCGTGTTCGCGCAGCGGTATTATCTGGGTACAGCCGCGGACTGTGATTGTGCTTGTGGCGGCGCCGTGCGAATGACAGAACAGGAACGGTTGCGACAGGCGCTGGAGACGCTCACGGAATGGTACCGTGCCGGACATCGGGATTTGCCCTGGCGGCGGACGCCGCAGCCATATCCGGTCTGGGTGTCAGAGATCATGCTGCAGCAGACGCGCGTACAGGCGGTCATTCCCTATTACGAACGGTTTATGGCGGCGCTTCCTTCGATACCGGCGCTTGCGGAAGCGCCGGAGGAACAGCTGTTCAAGCTGTGGGAGGGTCTTGGCTATTATTCGCGTGCGCGTCATTTGCAGGAAGCGGCGCGTGTGATCTGCCGGGAATATGGCGGCGAGATGCCGCAGACTTATGAGGAACTGCTCGCACTGCCCGGCATTGGACCGTATACCGCAGGGGCGATCGCCTCGATCGCCTGCGGGCAGGTATGTCCGGCGGTAGACGGCAATGTCCTGCGCGTCCTGTCCCGCCTGTTCGCGCGGGAGTGGGATATCAGGGCGCAGACCGCCAAACGGCAGGCGGAGCGGGAGATCACGGCGGCGATGCCGCAGGATCATCCGGGGGACTGCAATCAGGCGTTGATGGAACTGGGCGCAATGGTGTGCCTGCCGAATGGCGCGCCGCTGTGTGAGCGCTGTCCGGTTGTTGATCTTTGTCTGGCAAAGCGGCGCGGCATCCAGCGGCAGCTTCCGGTCAGGGAGGCGAAAAAGGCGCGTCCGGTGGAAAACCGCGTGGTCTGCCTGCTCTGGAAGGACGGCAGACTGGCGCTGCGCAAGCGGCCGGAAAAGGGGCTTCTTGCCGGATTGTGGGAATTTCCCAACTATCCTGCGGGAGAGGATATGCAGGAGCAGCTCGGCGTGGCGGTTTCCCATGTGCGCCCGCTGCGCGCGGCGAAGCACATCTTTACGCATTTGGAATGGCACATGACCGGCATACAGGCGGAGACTGTGGACAGCGGCTATTTTACCTGGGTTACACCGGAGCAGCTGGAGCAGACCGTAGCGCTGCCCAGTGCGTTCCGTGTATACCGCACGATTGCGCTAAAAAAAGAAAACAAGGACTGACCGTTTTGCCGGACTTCGGCAAGATGGTCTTTTTTTGTCCCTGCCGGCATATACTGACAGGGAAGGAGGGACGGCCGGATGCTTGCAATGCTTCGGAGTGCACTGTGGTGCGCCGCTGTATGCTTTGGTATTTTTGTGACGGTCCAGCTGCTGCGCGGACTGGGTGTACTGTCCTTCCTGCCGGAAAATGATACCGGAAGGGCGGTTGCTGTACTCGGCGCTGCCGCTGCGGAGGAAGGCTGGTCAGACGGGCTGGTTGCCGTATTTGCGGCACAGGAAAAATGATGCGGGCAAAGCTGTACGTTTCACCATCGTTTTACATCTTCTGGTCGCTGTTCTGTCTGCTGGATAACGAGGGCATTCTGCCGCTGTTTCTGTGCGCTGCGGTGATCCATGAGCTGGGGCATGTACTTGCTATCTATGCCTGCGGCGGGTATATTTGCGGGCTGAAACTCTCAGCTGCGGGCGCAGTGCTGGAACAGGGCGGGCAGATGAGCGGCGTGGCGGATTGTGCGGTTTCACTTGCAGGTCCGGCGGCGGGCATGGCGGCGGCGTGGGTGTGCACGATCGCAGGGATGCCGATGCTGGCGGGCGCTAACATTATGTTGTCTGTACTGAATTGTCTGCCGCTGCTGCCGCTTGACGGCGGTCGCGCGCTTTCCGGTCTGTTCTGCCTGCTTCCGGTATCGGTGTCCGCGTCGGCACAGCTCGCGCTGACATGGTTTTCCGTGCTGGCTTCGGCTGCACTCGCCGCAGGCGGTGCGGCTTTGCTGTTTTATACAGGGCGCAATGCGACGATTCTTGTGATTGGATTGTTTTTGCTTCATACGAATTGGTATTCCTTGCGCAATGCATTCAATTATGGTATGATTCAACTGAATCATACTGTAATTCCGCCGGATCAGGCGGGAAGACAGAGGTGATGAGATTTGTTTTCTGTCGGAGATCGTGTGCTGCATCCACTGCACGGTGCGGGGACGGTTACATCCATTTCCATGCGGCAGAATGGCGGGGTAAGACAGAAGTATTACGCACTCCATCTGGTGCTGGATGATGTTGTGCTGTATATTCCGGTTCGGTGCAGCGGTCAGGTCGGTTTACGCTATATCTGCAATGCGCAGGAGGCGGAAAAAATCCTGTGCGGACAGATCGGTCCGCTTCCGCCGCAGCCTGCCAGCTGGAATGACCGTTATCGGGAAAACATGAGCCGCATCCGTTCGGGGAATATTTATCAGGTTGCACAGGTGACGGCGTGTCTCTGGCTGCGCGGCCGCAGGCGTGCACTGGCGGGAAGCGAAAGGCGCGTGATGGAATGCGCGGAACGAATTTTATATTCCGAGCTGATGCTGGCCTCCGGTCTGAGCCGAAAGGAAGTGCAGCAGAGGCTGGAACAGCAGTGGAAAAAGCTGCATTTGCGACAAAAATAACGCAGATGCGGAGGATATACAGAACGATGGGGAACGGAAAGGATACGAACCATGCTGAATTTACACAAAAAAAAGCCACAGGACAAGCAGAGTACAAGAGGAAATCTGGTTTACGCAATCATTCCGGCTGCCGGTTCCTCGCAGCGCATGGGCGGCGGAAATAAGCTGGTGATGGAGCTTGGCGGTATACCGATTCTGTGCCGGACGATGCAGGTATTCAATGCGTGCGAGGTGATCGACGGAATCATTTTGGTCTGCCGCAGACAGGATCAGAAAAACTATGCCGGTCTGTGTGCGGATTGGAATATTGATAAAATTGTAAAAATCGTGGAGGGCGGTTCGACGCGGGAGCATTCTGTACTCAATGGTATTCAGTCGTGCGGCCGTGAGGTCGGTTATGTGGCGATTCACGACGCAGCACGGCCGCTGATTACGGAGGAGATCATAACCGAAGCTGTACAGCAGGCGGTTCGGGATTCTGCCGCAGCGCCCGCTGTACCGGTCAAGGACAGCATCCAACGCAGAAAGAAGGATAAAATGATGGAAAATATTGACCGCGCATCCGTCGTTGCTGTCCAGACACCGCAGTGCTTTGATATTGACCTGATCCATGCCGCGCTGACAAAGGCGATCGGCAGCGACATGAAGCTGACAGATGACTGCGGCGCGGTCACAGCGATGGGGCAGCCCGTCAGCATCACAAAGGGAAGCTATGAAAATATCAAGATTACAACACCGGAGGACATTATTCTCGGCGAAGCCATTCTGAAAGGACGGAAACGCAGATGAGGATCGGTCATGGCTATGACGTACACCGCCTGACAGAAGGGCGGGAGTGTATCATTGGCGGCGTGCATATTCCGTATGAGAAGGGCTTGCTGGGACACAGCGATGCCGATGTCCTGACACATGCGGTCATGGATGCACTGCTGGGGGCGGCTGCACTGGGCGATATCGGACATCTGTTCCCTGATAGCGACGATGCATTTTTGGGAGCGGACAGCCTGCTGCTGCTGCGCCGCGTGAATGTCATCCTGCGGGAACACGGCTGGAAGCCGGGCAATCTGGACGCGACGGTTATTGCACAGGCGCCTAAACTGGCGCCATACATCAGGCAGATGCGGCAGAACATTGCGGACTGCCTGCAGACGGATATCGGCAGCGTCAGCGTCAAGGCGACGACCGAGGAGCGCCTGGGCTTTACCGGTGCAGGCGAGGGCATCGCAGCCCATGCGGTATGCCTGATCGAAGCGGCGGATTGACGAAGCATGTATTCCAAAAATGTTTTGATGAAGTCTGTCTTTTGTGTTACAATAGGAAAGACTTGATGCGGGCAGGAGAACGCACGATGGGCGCGGGCTGCAATGGAAAGCCGCATGACGCTGTGAAGGATGAGAGCCGGCGGGATGAATAAACGCCCGGCTGCGCGCTTGCAGACTGCATCGAGGTCAATAGAAGAACATAAACAGAAGATGGAGTGAAAAATATATGGTAAAACCAATCGTCACGGATATTCTTTTTCTTCAGCAGAAATCTGAACCTGCAACCAAAGCGGATAAGCAGGCGATGCGTGATTTGCTGGACACCTTGCAGGCGCACAAAATGGAGTGCGCGGGTCTGGCGGCAAACATGATCGGCGTCAGAAAGAACATCATTGCCGTCAATCTCGGTATGACGAACCTGCTGATGGTAAATCCGGTTATCCTGCGTGGAGAAGATGAGTATGAGACGGAAGAAGGCTGCCTGTCGCTGTCGGGTGAAAGAAAGACCAGACGGTATCGCCACATTGAAGTAGAATATCAGGATCGGAATATGAACCGCCATAAGCAGAAGTTCGGCGGCTGGATTGCGGAGATTATCCAGCATGAGATCGACCATTGCAATGGTGTTTTGATTTGATTTTCGGGAGAGACAGCATGAATCAGGGAAGCGAAATGGACTGGCTGTTTTACCGGTTGTCGAAATCGGATTTCCGCAGCCGCTTCTGTCTGCGCGCAAAGGAAAAACAGTATGTCCGTGATAAAGGCATGGAAACGATACGCCGCCACGCGGCGGATTTTGTACGCGACCGCCTTTCTCCTGCTGTGATTCCCAACGACGGGCGGCAGACACCGATGCGCGGGCATCCGGCATTTATTGCACAGCACGCAACCGGAACCTGCTGCCGCGGGTGCCTGTCGAAATGGCATCACATCCCGCCCGGCACACAGCTGACACAGGAGCAGCAGGACTATGTTGTCAATGTCATCATGGCGTGGATTGAACGGCAGATGGCGGAATAGAAAGAATCAGGCTGCCGAGATCGACGAAGGAATGGTTCCTGTCAGACTCGGCGGCTGTTTTATTTGTTTGCTTCGCTGTCATCTCGGACGGAAAACTTACAGCCGCAATAATTCTGGCGGTAAATGCCGTATTCCCTGCACAGCTGGATGGAACGGAGGTAGCCGTTTTTTTTCTTAAAATCGCCCGGAAGCCAGGTAATACCATGCTTTTCGGCTGCTTTTTCACCGATCGTGTTGATCAGCGGGGCGTTTTTATGCGGGCTGATCGTAAGCGTTGTGGTAAGCAGCGGAAAGCCAAGCTGCCTGGCGAGAGCGGCGGTGTGATTCAGCCGCAGCTCAAAGCATTTGGTACACCGCGCGCCGCCCTCCGGCTCGTGTTCCAATCCCCGTACATAGTCAAAATAATGCGCGGGATCGTAAACGCACGGATAGGTCTTGATTTGAAGCAGCTCACATAAGCGCAGCTGCTCGCTCAAACGGCGCTCATATTCCGCAGGCGGATAGATATTCGGGTTATAGTAAAACAAAGTGATATCGAAATATTGCGACAGGTATTCCAGCACATAGCTGCTGCATGGTGCGCAGCAGCTGTGCAGAGCCAACTGCGGGCGGTCATCCAGTCCTTCGATGATCTTGTCGAGCTTTTTTTGATAGTTCTCCATGTTGCGCTCCTTCAGATGAGAATGATATGCTTTTATTTTACACGGACGCGGATGCTTTGTCCACACGGAAGATGCCGGACGGATCAAGCGCGGACAAAAAAACGATAGATAGCGGGACGGTTATGCGACATACAATTTCCTAAAAATCACTAGGAATTATAGAAATTATACTTGACAGGACGGGGAAAAGGTGGTAATCTATATACAGTTGATAAATCCTATTTAACAGATAGGATTCTTAGAATAGGAGACTGCCATGAGACACCAGATATTTATAAAGAAGCTGTTCGCTTCCCGCGGACGAATGTGGCGATGTTGATTTTCATAAGGTAATCTATATTTTCGTCTAAAAGGAGTATATTATAATGAGCGAGAAGAATTTCCATTTTGAAACCCTGCAGCTGCATGTCGGACAGGAAAACGCGGATCCGGCAACGGACGCACGTGCTGTACCGATCTATCAGACTACATCCTATGTGTTCCATAATAGCGATCATGCGCAGGCGCGATTTGGCCTTTCCGATGCGGGCAATATTTACGGCAGATTGACCAACCCGACGGAGGACATTTTTGAAAAGCGCATGGCGGCACTGGAAGGCGGCACATCTGCACTGGCTGTTGCATCCGGCGCAGCGGCGCTGAGCTACACCTTCAAGACGCTGGCACACAACGGCGATAATATTGTAGCGGCAAAGACCATTTACGGCGGCACCTATAACTATCTGGAGCACACTCTGCCAAAGGACGGCGTAACGACAAAGTTTATCGATCCGGACGATGTGCAGAATTTTGAGAACGCCATTGACGAAAACACAAAGGTAGTGTTCTTTGAATCGCTCGGTAATCCCAATTCCAACCTGATTGATATTCAGGCTGTTGCAGACATTGCGCACGCGCATGGCATTCCGGTCGTGATTGATTCGACCTTTACAACGCCGTATCTGCTTCGCCCGTTTGAGTACGGCGCAGATATTGTCGTACATTCTGCCACCAAGTTTATCGGCGGTCATGGCACAACACTCGGCGGTGTGATTATTGAGAGCGGTAAATTTGACTGGAAAGCCTCCGGCAAATTTGCTTCGCTGGTCGATCCGGATCCAAGCTATCATGGCATCAGCTTTGTCGATGCGTGCGGACCGGCTGCATTCACAACAAAGATTCGCGCGATTTTACTGCGCGATACCGGCGCAACATTGTCTCCGTTTAATGCGTTCCTGCTGCTGCAGGGTCTGGAAACACTGTCTCTTCGCGTAGAACGCCATGTAGAAAACACCAAGAAGGTTCTGGAATATCTTCAGTCCCAGCCGCTGGTTGAAACCATTAACCATCCGTCGCTTGACCCGAAGTATAAGGATCTGTATGATAAATATTTCCCGAATGGCGCGGGTTCGATCTTTACCTTTACCATCAAGGGCGGCGAGAAGGAAGCAAAGAAGTTTATCGACTCGCTGAAGATTTTCTCCATCCTTGCCAATGTAGCGGATGTAAAGTCTCTCGTCATTCATCCGGCAACCACGACCCACAGCCAGTGCACCGCAGAAGAACTGGAAGATCAGGGTATCTACCCGAACACCATCCGGCTGTCGATCGGCACAGAGCACTACGAGGATATTATCTGGGATCTGGATCAGGCATTCCGGGCAGTGGAAGCGTAAGGCATTGACACGAACCTGCTGTTTTTAGATACGATACATTATCTTGAAGTGGAGCGGGCAGCGAACCCGCTCCATAACCACATGAATAGATGGAAAGGAGACATATACCATGTCGATCAAAAAAAATGTTACTGAGCTGATTGGCGGCACACCGCTGTTAGAGCTTGTCAATTATGAAAAGAAAAACAATCTGAAAGCGCGCATTGTTGCAAAGCTGGAATACTTTAATCCGGCCGGAAGCGTCAAGGATCGCGTCGCAAACGCAATGATCGCGGACGCGGAGGAAACCGGTGTGCTCAAGCCGGGCGCGACGATCATTGAACCGACCTCCGGCAATACCGGTATCGGTTTGGCAGCGGTTGGCACGGCAAAGGGCTATCATGTGATCCTGACTATGCCGGAAACCATGAGCATTGAGCGCCGTAAGCTGGTAGCTGCTTATGGAGCAGAGGTCGTGCTGACATCCGGTGCGGATGGTATGAAGGGAGCGATTGCCAAGGCAGAGGAGCTGGAGCAGTCAATCGATGGAGCCGTTATCCTCGGTCAGTTTGTCAATCCGGCAAATCCGAAGATTCACTATGAGACAACCGGTCCGGAAATCTGGAAGGATGCCGAAGGCAAGGTTGACATTGTCGTAGCCGGCGTCGGCACCGGCGGCACGATTACCGGTGTCGGCAAATATCTGAAGGAGCAGAATCCGGATATCAAGGTCGTTGCGGTCGAGCCGGCAACCTCTCCGGTACTGTCCAAGGGCGTTGCAGGTCCGCATAAGATTCAGGGTATCGGCGCGGGGTTTGTGCCGGATGTACTGGATACAAAGATTTATGACGAGGTATTCCCGGTAGAAAATGAAGCAGCATTTGAGGCGGGACGCGCGATTGCGGGAGCCGAAGGCATCCTGGTAGGCATTTCTTCCGGTGCGGCTATTTATGCGGCTTCCGAGGTAGCAAAGCGCCCGGAAAATGCGGGGAAGACCATCGTAGCGATATTGCCGGATACCGGTGAGCGCTATCTGTCCACCGCGTTGTTTGCCGATTGATTGGAGGCTGTTACACGTGGAGACAAAGCTGACGCGTCAGAGCGCGCTGGATCTGCTGTGTCAATATAATCAGGATGAGTTTCATCGGCGTCATGCGCGTATCGTCGGCGGCGTCATGCGGTATTTTGCCAATGAGCTGGGCTACGCGGCAGACGCGGATTACTGGGAAATCGTCGGTATTTTACATGATTTGGATTTTGAACAGTATCCGGAGCAGCACTGTATCAAAGAGCAGGAGCTGATGCGCGCGCATGGTGTGGAAGAATCGATTATCCATGCGGCGGCAAGCCACGGCTATGGCATTACAGTAGACATCAAGCCGGAGCACGAGATGGAAAAGGTGCTGTACGCGACCGATGAGCTGACAGGTCTGATTGGCGCGGTTGCGATCATGCGTCCGTCCAAAAGCGTGCAGGATCTGGAAGCCAAATCGGTAAAGAAAAAATTTAAAAATAAAAAGTTCGCGGCAGGCTGTTCCAGAGAAGTCATCCAGCGCGGCGCAGATATGCTGGGCTGGGAATTGGATGAACTGATCGAAAAGACCATCCTTGCGATGCGGACATGTGAAGAATAAAGGAAAAGCAGGGGCAACAGTAAAAACGATTGTCCCTGCTTTTTTGCTGGCGTTTAACCTACATGCTGCATTTCTTTTGCAGCGGTATTTTTGTGTTCCTGCCGCACGTGCTGCGGTACGATATGGCGGCTTTTCTCGTTCATAATCAGCATTTGCAGGCGGTTTTCCACATTTGCAAAGCTGGTATCCGGATCAAGGTCGAGCGGAAGGATCTGCACGCCGGGGAAATCCTCCTTGATCTGCTTTGTGACGCCGCGTCCGCAGATGTGGTTCGGCAGGCAGCCGAATGGCTGAAGAATCACAAACGACTGCACGCCTTTTGCGGCGTATTCCTCGATCTCGCCCGGAATCAGCCAGCCCTCGCCGGAGAGGAAGGTCCGGTTGAGCACGCGGTCGTTTTCCGCAGCCAGCTCCGGCAACGGTGTGGGACGCACATACAGTGGATGACGGGAGGCCTCCTTATCCAGCAGCTTCTGCGAACAGGTAAACAGCATTTCGGCAAAGCGGTCGAATGTCGCCTGTGAAGCCGGATATTTAACCTGTAAATGCTGCATTTCATAAATACGCGAGAGATAATCCTTGCGAAAGACATTGATCATGCGCGGCAGGATGACCTCCATACCGTTCGCTTCGAGATAGCGTTCAATGCCGAAATTCGAGCCGGGATGGAACGTGACAAGATATTCGCCCGTGACAAAAACGCATGGGCGCGGTTCACTGCGGTCATATGGGATGGCGCAGAATGCGGTGATCGCTTTTTTAAACGCCGCGATTGCCGCATGGACACTGTGGCTGATCGCGTCTGCAATTTCATCGATTGCCCCGTCAAAGACGCGGTCAGTTTCTCCTTTGTTCCGTTCATAGGGACGGATCTGACGACGCAGTTCTTCCAAAATATCCATGATTTCAATTGCCCACAGACATTTTACATTAAACAATGCGCCAAGGTGAATATCCGGATGCATTTCCTTGGAGTCGATCGGGTCGGTGGAAACGATTGGGATATCCGAGAAGCCCGCGGCATCCAGTGCACGGCGCAGCAGCGCCGGATAATGTGCCAGACGGCAGTCTCCCTGATATTTCGCCATGGCGATAGCGACCTTATCACGCGGATATTTGCCGCTTTGCAGCGCAGAAATTGCTTCACCGATGCACATCTGAGCTGGAAAACAGGTATCGTTGTGTACATATTTCTTGCCGAGCTGGATCTCATGAATGGAGCCGAGCGGCAGAGGAACTGCCTTGACACCCTCCTTGCGCAATACACCGCTGAGCAGCTTACAGAAAGCGGGGGAGACATTCGGCACGAGAACAGTACGTACCGTAAGATCGCGTTTATAGAATTTAGCGGGATATGCATCGCGCAGCGGACTGATTTCCGGATGGAGCTGTCTGGCGCGGCGCGCGCTGACCGTTTGCAGGAAGGACTGCACACGGATGTTCAAAGAGTTCGCCGCGCCGCCTTCATCCAGCTTTAAGATCAGCGGTGATTTACCGGAGGTTTCCCGCATGATACGGGTGATTTCATCGGAGAGAATTGCGTCATGTCCGCAGCCGAAGCTGACGATCTGCACATATTCCAATGCCGGTGAAATAGATGCCAGCATTGCACCGGAAAGCATACGTGTATGGAAGTTGTTGGTCACTTCCGCGCGTGTGTAGCGCAAATCAACCTGATTCAGCTCCGGAAGCGCATCGACGGTCAGAACCGGTACGCCGGCTTTGGTAAAGACACGCGAAAGGTCATGGCAGACAAGCGGATCGTTGTGATACGGACGACCGGCGAGGACAACGGCAAATGTATTCTCTTTTTCTGCCCGGTCGATGATTTCCTGTCCTTTGGCACGGAGCGTTTTACGAAAACGGAGCAGAACCTTTTCTCCCTGCCGGAATGCTGCCATAATTTCCTTGTCCGAAAGTCCGTATTCCTCGCGGAAAAAAGCACAGATCTGGCGGATACGATCCGCTTTGGTATGCCAGTGGAACATCGGGTGGTCAAATTTGATATTCCAGCGTTTTTCCGGCTCGTCCGAGCTGTTGACGATGGTGGGATAGCCCTTGAGGACAGCACAGACGTAATTGCTCTCGCCATGCTTATCATCCGGCGGCATTTCCATGACCATCGGCATGAAAATGCGATCAACGCCCTGACCGGCAAGGTCGCGGACATGTCCGTGTGTCAGCTTCGCCGGGAAACATACGGTATCGGAGGCGACAGAGGGAATGCCCTGCTCGTACAGCGCGCGCGAGCTGGGATGAGACAGCCTGATCTGATAGCCGAGAGCACGGAAGAAGGTCGTCCAGAATGGCATACTGTCCCAAAATTCCAGCGTGCGCGGCAATCCGATCGTGATCTTCTTATTCGGGCTGACCTGTTCGCAATCATATTTTTTAAATAACAATTGTTCCCGAACGAGGAACAGGTCGGGTGCAGTCTTTCTGTTTGCGGGCGTTGCATTGTTCTGTTCCAGCATCTCACCGCGCGGGCAGCGGTTTCCTGTGACAAAGGCTGTGCCGTTGGAGAAACGCACGACGGTACGATTGCAATGGTTTGCGCAATGCGGGCAGGGAAGGTTTTCCTCCTGCGTATAGTCAAAGGAGGGGAGCGCGTCGAATCCGATAAAGCTGCTGCTTTCCGCTGCCCGCGCAAGCTGGTGCTGCCTGGTCAGCAGAGCCGCACCGATTGCGCCCATCTCGCCGGCATATGGCGCGCGTGTGACTTCCCGTCCCAGGTATTGTTCAAGCGCACGCAGAACAGCATCATTTTTGAATGTTCCGCCCTGTACGACGATATGCGCGCCGAGTTCGTCCGTATTGGAGATACGCACGACCTTGGTAAACACATTTTCTATGATAGAACGGCACAGTCCCGCCATGATATCGTCCGGACTGCGTCCGTTTTTCTGCTCGGTGATAATGGTGCTGTTCATAAACACAGTGCATCGGCTGCCGAGGTCAGCCGGATGCTCGGAACGAAAGGCAGTCGCTGCAATCTGATCGACCGGAATGCCCAGTGAAACCGCAAAGTTTTCCAGAAACGAACCGCATCCGGAGGAGCACGCCTCGTTCAGCGTGATATTGGTGACAATATCGCCGGAAATCCAGATTGCTTTCATATCCTGTCCGCCGATGTCCAGAATAAAGCTGACATCCGGAACATATTTCTTCGCGGCGGCAGCGTGGGCAACCGTCTCGACGGTATGGTAATCCGCGCCGAATGCCTTGCCCAGCATCAGTTCGCCGTAGCCGGTCGTACCCAGACCGAGAACCTGCAATGACACTCCCATATCCGAATATTTTTTGTGCAGGGATATCAGACCCTGACGGATAACGCGGATCGGATCGCCGCGGTTGTTGGCATAAAACCGGTCGATGACATGCTCGTGTTCATCCATCAGTACCAGCTTGGACGTCGTGCTGCCCGCGTCAATGCCAATATAAACCCGCAATACATCACCACGGCTGCACGTTGGCGCCTGAATCGGGGGAGAAGCATGGCGCCTGATCCATGCAAAACATGCGTCTTCATCTTCAAAAAAGCGTTTGGAACTGGTAGATTCCAGTTGCCTTGGCCGGTGGATGGCCCGATCCAGTGCTTCAATGGCATCGGGCAGCAGGATAGCGTCAGTCTCCGCTGTATCGCAAAACAGCTCACGGATCGCCAATGCAGCGCCCTGAGCGACGATCGTATCCGGACGTTCCGGGCGGATGATGTCCTCCGGCCGCAGCTGCAAGCGCTCCGCAAAGGCTTTCATCAGCGTTGGATTGAATGTCAGCGGACCGCCCTCGAAAATGATCGGAGCCTGCAGCTTGAGACCCTGTGCCAGACCGCCGATGGTCTGCTTGACAATGGCATGAAAGGCGGAAAGCGCGATATCAGCCTTGCTGCCGCCCTGATTTAAAATCGACTGGATGTCAGTTTTGGCAAATACGCCGCAGCGACCGGAGATGCTGTGAATCGTTGTGCCCTGTGCGGCGAGATGTTCAAAGTGCTCCGTCGGCGTTTTGAGCAGCGCAGCGATTTCATCAATGAATGCACCGGTACCGCCTGCACAGCTGCCATTCATGCGCATATCGGACGCAACCAGCCGTTCGGCAGCATCGTCATAATAAAAAAAGATGATTTTTGCATCTTGACCGCCCAGCTCAATTGCGGTGCGTGCCTGCGGGTAAAGGGTGCGGACTGCGGAGGCGTTCGCAACGACCTCCTGCACATAGTGCGCACCGATTTGTTCTGCGATTGGCTTGCCGCCGGAGCCGCAGACAGCAATGCGAAAGGAACGATTCGGAAATGCGGCGGATGCTTTCATCAGCAGCCTGCGGACGGCGCGTGCCTGTTCCGCGTGATGGCGGCGATATTGTGCAAACAACGGACTGCTGCTGCCCTGTTCCAAAACGACGGCTTTGACAGTGGTAGACCCGATGTCAAGACCCAGAAGAAGGGGCTTTTTTTCGTAGCACATAATAAAAAACCTCTATAGACAGATTAAATACTACAAAATTTGACAATTTTGAACGATACAATTATAGCACGCGGTGTGTTAACTTTGTGTATAGGATTTCTTTTTTTTCTCCTGTCAATAACAGGAATAACGGGAATGTATATGAAAATTATCCACAATTTGAAAAAAGGCATTGACAGGCGTATGGGAATTGCGTATAATAATACCAGATTAGCAAATGCTAATCACGGTTTCGGACAAATCTAAAGAAACTTCCAAAAACAGAATAGACAATTATTTCTTGTTTTCCCGTGCGATGTGTTTTTAAAATCGGAAAAACGGGAGAAAGAACCGCGCCGACGGGCGCAAATTTTAAAAAATAAAGTTAGCTAAAGCTAATAAAAGGAGAATCATCATGAGTGTAGTAATTGTTGGAGGAAACGACTGTATGGTGCGCCGGTATAAGGATCTCTGCAAGGAATATCAGTGTCAGGCAAAGGTGTTTACTCAGATGAAGGACGGTCTGAAGAATAAAATAGGATGTCCCGACTTGCTTGTGCTGTTCACAAATACGATGTCGCACAAAATGCTGCGATTTGCGCTGAATGAGACAAAAGGGCAGGATACCATCGTCGCTCGTTCCCATTCCAGCTCCATGTCCGCGCTGCGCAGTATTTTGGAGGAGCACACAGGCTGAGGACAAAAATCATCCATAAGAAAGGTTGGACAAACAATTATGAGCAAGGTTGCAGTAGTATTCTGGAGCGCTTCCGGCAACACGGAGGCAATGGCGAATGCAGTGGTAGAGGGCGCAAAGGAGAAGGGTGCGGAGGTATCCCTGTTCTTTGCTACCGAATTTAACGCGGATATGGTAGGTCAGTATGATGCGATTGCATTCGGCTGCCCTGCGATGGGCGCGGAGGTTCTGGAGGAAGCGGAATTTGAGCCGATGTTCTCCTCATGCGAGCCGAAGCTGGGCGGCAAAAATATCGCGCTGTTCGGTTCCTACGGCTGGGGCACCGGCGACTGGATGCGTTCCTGGGAGGAGGAATGCGGCAATTGCGGCGCAAACCTCGTTTGCAACAGTGTCATCTGCTGCGAGACGCCGGACGACAACGGCATTGCAGCGTGCAAGGCGCTGGGCGCAGCGGTAGCGGGCTGATTCTGCCCGTCGGCGTGCGGCAGAGAAACCATCTTCCTTCCGTTTATTTCCTTTCCGGAAGCTCACATTAAGGCGAAGCCTTACGTACAATTCCCTTACAGTATACATGAAAAACAGGACTGCTTTTGAAACAGAGAGCAGTTCTGTTTTTTTGTCGGTCAGCCGCTGCCTCATTGGAACCCTGCCGAAAATATGTGATACTATTTGTTTCGTGATAAATCAACGTATCGAGAACCGCTTCACCGCAAAAATAAGGCATTTTTATGCGGATAAGGCAAAAGAAATGGCATGACCTCGGTCATGCCATTGAAATCTCAATTACTTTGTTATGCCTGTTTTACCGGTGTGCCGACAGCATCCCTCTGCTTTGCGGCGGCCTTATCCAGACGGCATTCATACACGATCAATACCGTAGAGATCA
>CAYNPX010000009.1:0-24848 GCA_964399205.1 uncultured Butyricicoccus sp. | reverse complement strand
GCGGGTGTTCAATTTGTACTTGCAATTTGCGTTTATTTTTTCTTTTCTTCAAATTCAGAAAGTAAAATGCGGTCATTATCCATCTGCTTGCCGGTGCCAAGCTGAAAACGTTCCAGCAGGTCTGCCACAGTCAGACCGTCACGCTCGCTGCCCTGAATATCCAGCACAATCCTGCCGCTGTCCATCATCAGCGTTCGATTGCCCAGGTCGAGTGCATTTTGCATGTTGTGCGTCACCATCAAGGTTGTGATATGATGTTTTTCTACAACATCGCGCGTAATCTGCAAAACTTTTTCGGCGGTTGCCGGATCAAGCGCCGCTGTATGCTCATCCAACAGTAGCAGCTTCGGCGGGTCGATCGTTGCCATGAGCAGCGTCAGCGCCTGGCGTTGTCCGCCGGAAAGCAGACCGACCGGCTGCTTCATGCGATCCTCCAGCCCCATATTCAGCACGGCAAGATGCTCGCGGAAGCGCTGCTTATCCGCCCGGCTGATATGCGAAAACCAACCGCCATGTCCCGCTGCAAGCGCAAGATTTTCTTCTATACTCATACCCGGCGCGCTGCCGCGCATCGGATCCTGAAACAGCCGACCAATGCTCCCCGCCCGCACATGCGCGGGCTGGAAAGTTATATCCTTTCCGTTCAGTTCGATTTTACCGCTGTCTGTCAGGAAGTCGCCGCAGATCGCATTGAACATCGTCGATTTTCCCGCGCCGTTCGATCCGATAATCGTTGCGAAATCGCCCGGCTTCAGATGGAGGGAAACGTCTGAAAGCGCTGTTTTTTCATTTACCGTTCCCGGATTAAACGTCTTGGAAATATTCGTAATTTTAAGCATCGCTCAATTTCCTCCCTTCTGCACCCAGCCAAATCGGCGGCAGATTACCGGCCACTGTTTTTTGAAATACGGTCCGGAAATAGCAATAATAACGATGATAGAGGAAACCAGCTTGAGCATAAACGCAGGCATATTAAAGCGCAGCGCAATCGTGTAAACCAAACGGAAAATAAACGATCCGACGACAACGCCAATCGCGCGGCGGCATATTCCGCCATGACCAAGGAAGGTTTCGCCAATAAGCAACGAGGCAAGCGCAATCGTAACCATTCCTGTGCCGATATTGATATCCGCAGATTTCTGCGACTGTGCCAACAGGCAGCCGGAAAGTCCGGTAAACGCATTTGCTACACACAAGCCGACTGTCGTGGTAAAAATCGGATTGATTGAGGACGAGCGAACCATGTCCGGATTATTGCCGGTCGCTCGAATTGCAAGACCCAATCTTGTATTTAAAAACAGTGTCAAAAATAGAATAACCAGCGCAACGGCAGCCAATGCAACCAGCAGGGTCTGCTTTCCCTGCAGCGGCGTATCCTTGAGCAGTTTTTTAACATATGTGTATACGGTATCCGCCCGATTGAGGTTGAGCAGAGAGGAACCGCCCATCACGCCAATGTTGACAGAATACAGACCGGTATTTACAATAATTCCCGCAAGCAGACTGTCGATGCCCATACGGGTCTGTAGCAGAGCTGTGACAAATCCGGACAAAACACCTGCGATCATTGCAGCCGGAAGGGATAAAAACGGATGTCCGGCAAGCGCAACCGTTGCCCCCACCGTAGCGCCCAGCGTAAAACAACCATCTGTTGAAAGATCACAAACATTCAGCATCGAATAGCTGAGAAACAACGCCAATACCGTCAACGAACAGATCAGGCCAAGCTCTAATGCTGTTTGTCCCAAAGACAGTGCAGTTGTAAACGACAAAATAATTCCTCCATTTCTATCTGTTCCGAACCGTTGGTAGCAATATGAGCCCGGAGACTGTATCCCCAGGCTCATCCATCGCAACATGTTCTTTTGAATCAGTCCTCCAGATCGCCAAACTCTTCTGCGGTGGTGATCTCCTCAACCTGCGTGCACAGTGGTTCAAAAGCTGCCTTGATTGTTTCAAAGTCCAGACCGATCGCTTCACAGGTTTCGGTATTGACTGTCGCGGTGCCATTGTCAAACGTCTCAACCGGAACCTCAGCCGGATCCTTGTCATTTATCAGGATATCCGCAACCATATTCGCAGTCTCAACACCCAGATTTGCGTAATCAACGCCATATCCAACAAATGCACCGTTCAATGCAAAGGAATCCGCGCCGGTATAGTGCGGGATTTTCGCTTCAATAAACTTCTCATAAATTGCCAGCTCGGCTGTCATGATCGTATTGTCTGTCGGCGTGAATACCGCATCGACGCCGTCCGCAATCAGCGCGTCAGCCGCCAGCGCTACTTCATCATTTGTCGTACCGGTACGCTCCACATATTCCAAATTATTTTCTTCCAGGAACTGCTTTGCACTTGCAATCGCAGCAGTGGAGGAATCCTGTCCCTGATCGTACAGCAGACCGATCTTTTTTGCGTCCGGATTTGCCGCCAGAATCAGATTCATAACAGAAGCAGTGTCCAGATAATCGGATGTGCCGGTCAAATTTGCTCCCGGCGCTTCCAGGGATTCGACCAGCTGTGCGCCGACCGGATCGGTAACAGCGGAAAATACAACCGGAATTTCATTGTCCTCTGTTGCTGCCTGCATCGCAGTCGCAACCGGTGTTGCCACACCGACCATCAGATCAACATCATCCGCAATAAAATCTGCAATAATCTGATTCATCACGTTTGCATCCGCGTTGCAGTTGTCATAGGAAATTTCAAATGTTACATCATTTTCCTTACCAACTGTCTCCAGCTGATCCTGTAGATTCTCAACGATCTGATTCAGGGATGCATCGTCGACATAATTACAAATGCCGACTTTATACACCGTACCGGTATCAGAACCCGAAGCGGAACCGATACTGGAATCGGTTTCTGTACTGCTCCCAGTGCTTCCACAGCCGGAAACCGCTGTCAGCATAACCGCGGATAACGCCGCGGCAGCAAATCTTCTCAGCATACGTGTCGTTTTCATATTCAATCCTCCAAATTGTAATTTTTCGGCGTTATAAACGGTCAACAGCAATAAAAAAGTCCTTCCCCCACATACATGGGACAAGAACTGATTTCCTGCGATACCACCCAAATTGACGTCTTAACGCCCTCTCGCCTTACGCGCATCCACGCGCTCCCGATGGATAACGGGTGGGATCCCGTCAGCGTCTACTCAGTCATCCTTTCGAGCTGCCCTCAGGAGTCCATTCACACAGCCGCTTGCTACTTTGATTCCACCATCCAAAGCTCTCTAAAAACTCGCTATGCCGGCTACTACTCTCCATCACAGGTTTGTTTATTCGATTGATATCATTATATGCCTCTGTTTTTTCTTTGTCAAGCGTTTGAAATTATTTGCTTTGATTTTTTTGTAAAGCTGCCGTGCAAAAACAATTCCTGCAATACTATTTGAAACCGGATGTAATATGCGGTACAATAAACTTCAAAACAGATTTCCGAAAGGAGCATGTCTCAAATGATTTTTGATAAGTTCACACCGCAAATGTTGGATTTCCTCGCAGAAAATCACCTGCGCAACAGTAAAGCATGGTACGATGACCACAAGGATATCTGCCGTTCGCTTGTGATTGAGCCGTTTTATCAGCTGGCGGAGGCAATGACGCCCACTATGCTGGAAATTGATCCGCAATTCGTGTGTACACCTTATAAAGCACTTTCCCGTGTGCGGCGGGATACTCGCTTTACAAAAAACAAAGATCTATACCGCGACCATATGTGGCTGACCTTCCGTCATCCGAAAAAACATCTCGGCAATTCTCTGTGCTATTATTTTGAGATTGAGCAGGATGGCTGGGGCTATGGTGTCGGATACTATGACATCCCCTCCGATGTGCGGGAGGCATATCGTGAAATGATCCTGCACCACGATACCAATTACCTGACAGCGAAAAAAGTCATCGACAGCGAAAAAATCTTTTCTCTCTACGGGGAAAGCTATAAACGTACCCGCTTTCCGGAGGCATCTCCGGAAGATCAGAATTGGTTGAATCGAAAAAATATTGGCGCCAGCTGGTATTGTGAGGATTTTACCGTCTTGTTTGATGGAACATTCTATGATATAATGATAGACGATTTAAAGCGAATTGCGCCGTTTTACCATTTTCTTCATATTGCGGAAGAGCGAGTTCGCCATTAAAAGGATCCGGAGGCTCATTCGTGAAATTTACTGCAATAGATTTTGAAACCGCCAATGCATCCATGCTCAGCGCATGTTCGATCGGTGTTGTCGAATTTGAAGATAACATCCCTGTTCGTGAAACCATTACATTGATCCATCCGCCGGAGGGATATGATACTTTTAACCGGTATAATGTCCATATTCACGGCATTACGGCCGATATGGTTAAAGATGCACCTACTTTCGATCAGGTCTGGGAAAACATACATCATAGTATTGAAAACCAGCTGGTTATTTGTCACAATGCCGCATTTGATACCGTTGTCTTACGTCGGCTGCTGGAATATTATCATATTCCAATCCCTGAATTTGATTATATTTGCACCGTGAAGGTTTCGCAAAGGCTCTGGCCGGAAATGGAAAATCACAAGCTGGACACCGTCTGCAATGACTTAAAGATCAGATTAAACCATCATGAAGCACTGTCCGATGCACGTGCATGTGGGCTCATTTTTGCAGAAGCATTAAAGAATCAGCATTGTTCCCGGCTTCCTGAGCTATTGGAAGCAGTTGGAATGCGAATCGGTCATGTTTCTCCGCAAGGTCATCAGTCCTGTTCCACCGCAGAAGAAATTCGTCGTAAAATTATTTCAGATAAGAAAAAACAGGAAAGCCGCCGTAAATATTATGCCCGCAGACATATACCATCTGCCGCAGGGCATAAGGCGCAGGAGAAAGGAGTTAAATCTTCATGAAAAATTGTTCAATCCATGGCAAAGCCAATATGTACCGCAACCTCGCCGCATCCAAATTCGAGGATGCACAGACTGCTGTACGGGCCGGTTATGACCTCGCGCAAAACCGTATTTCTTCCCTACTCGCTAATTTTGTACTATCGGAAGTATGTGTTCTTAAAATGATGCTTGTTTCTCTTGGTATTTTAATTGGCACACTGTTCTCTGACTTTTTCAAAAAGCATCGGAATCTCGTCGTTGTTGCATTCCTCATCTCTGTCGCTCTGTTCGTTTACAAAGCGTTTCAGCTGGTCGGCAGCTGGGATGAATCGGAAGAAGATTTCTAAGGCAGCAAGCAGACACCAGTCAACCCAACTGTTACTTCATCCGTTGTTTCACGCTTAACTGTGCAAAAATGTTCAAATTTCGGCCACCGATTCCATGTGGAGTCGGTGGCCGCAGTTCACTCTGCATGATTCGGGTGTTCGATGCAGCAGATCGCATGATTTTCCACAGCGTCTACTGAAAGCCAAAGATTGTCAGGCATCCGTACAGAAATCATTCCGACAAGTCCCGGCTCGTTCGTGCAGATTTCCGCAATTTTGTCGGGCAATTCATGGAACATTTCCGGGTCATAGCAGAGTGTTTTCTCGTTACGGAAAATTGCGCCATAGGTGATTTCAGCCTCGACTAAATCCTGAAACATGTGACTTCCGTAGCTCAGCTCCGGGTTATAGCCGGCGCGGCTGTCGGACACCTCACAGATAACGCTGAAGTTTGAAATATCACCGAAGCACACCGGAACGCCAAGCTCCGGCGAGGATGTGCCGATTCGTCCGGGCGTCAGCAGCATCAAATGCAGCCCGCTGTTCTCAAAGTAGCGGTTGATTTGTCCGACTGCCTTTGCGACATCATGCTTTTTCGCATAAGGATAATTATAGTATGCAACCGGATCTACCTGCACAATCACATCAATTTTTGTTCTGCCGGAATTGCCCATAGACGAATCACGTATCTCAAAGAATGTGCGTTCCGCATGTATCTGCTTCAAATCAATCCGTTCGCCTGCCTCGCTCTGATACAAAGGACGGCATTGGAGCAGATTGACGACAAACTCACCGTCCTCATTCATATTGATGGCATATTCAATATCTACCGGATTGCCGTATACTTCGTCCAATGTTCGGAGCAATCGCTGCATCAATCCGGTAAACGCCCGATTTTTCAGCAGACCTTCGCAGTTGACAAACCACACCTCTCGTGGCGTTCCACGCTGGCGGAGCATGGATTCTACTTCATAGTCTTCCTGCATCACCAGTTGTTTATACCAGCGAGGCAGAAGCGAAAGCAATGTTTCAAACGGCACATCTTTTTGCGTATTTTCTGCGCAATCGATGATATCAACATAACGCTGAGAATACTTGTGCTTTTGCTCCATGGTGCTGTAGATGGTTTTGGTTGGCGCATCCAGATTGGACAGCCGAGGATAGTCCAGCTTGGTACGGTCAACAGCTTTTGTACCGAGTCCCATAACGATGCGCAGCATACCGGCATCGGGATTCATATTTGGCATCCATTGATAGGCGCTGTGGCTGTATCCAACGCCGGCGGCACCGGGAAAGAAATAGTTACCATAGTAGGAGCCGGACACGCGCTGAACCAGAACAGCCATTTGCTCGTCTTTTTTGTCCAAACCTCTGCGCTTTCTGTATTCAAGAGCAGAATAATCCATCGTGCTGGCGTAGACTGTGCGGACTGCGTTTTCAAATTCAGCGATCCGGTTGTCTAAGCTGCCGTGATTCGGGCAGAATACGGATTCATATTTTCCGGCAAAGGCATTGCCAAATCCATCCTCCAAAAAACTGGACGATCGGACAATATATGGACTTTGTCCGAAGTAATCAATGACCTTTCGGAACTTTTCCCGAATACCCGGCGGAAATGTGCCGTTCAGCAAATGCTGTTGAAGTTCCGGTGCGGCGGAAAAATAACCGTCCGCACTGCGCTGCTTGACACGCAGGTTCCAGTCATCATTGAACACAATATAGCTGTAGAATACGTCCGAACCGATATAAAACGAATCATGCGGCTCCTCGTGCGCAGTGTATCCGGAAACCTTTTTTTCCGCAATGCGTCGGGCAAGCAACATGCCGCAAGCCTTTCCGCCGATGGCGCCGCTTCCGATCATGCGGTCCTGAAGGGCGAAATAGTCGCTTGAACGGAAAAATTCCTTTACCAGCTTGCGCATGTTCCTGTCCTTCGTCATGGTACTGTCAATAATCTGATCTTCCATTTCCGCAGTGAATTGTCCGTTTTTATGCGCTTCTCGCGCCATATTCAGGAAACGGTCGTAGCTGTCAATGTTCTGATCCTGATTCATGACGTTGACTTCATTGCGTATCTGATAGAACCGCGCCATGCTGACGCCGTCACGAATGGTTTTCATCACGCCGGTATCCATCCGATACTCATGCGGCATGAACATGCTGTCGGAATTTCGTTCCCACACCTTGAGGGGCTGCATATACAGACGATCCTCTGACGGATAGATATCCAGAAACAGCTGCGTCGTGTCGCGGATGGTATTGACAGCATCGAAGGAATGCCTGCCCCGAATGAGCGGGAAATAAGCAACGGTATCCAAAATAAACAGATACGGGCAGGTCACCCGAAAGAAATTGCCCATCATCAAGTCAGTATACCATACGGACTGCAGCTCGGATAAGCAGTCAAATACATAAAAGGCATCATATCCATGCCGTGTAATTTCATCATGGATTCCGACCGTGAATGCTTCAAATCCGGCATCGGGGTCAAAACGCTTCACCGTGATCCCGGTCAGATCTTTGAGCAATGGTTCATGCTTTGCAAAACGGATGTATACCACATCGCGCCCGTCCGTCACAGCCTGTCGGGCAAACGGTTCGGCAAAGGTGCGGAAATCATCCAAATTCGATACTCTCCAAACAACATTATCTCCCAGACGGATGTAATCCAGAATTTTGTCTACGGATGGAATACCGCATTCAATCGGTTCAAAAGCTGCCATATTCTTAACCTCCTGTTTCGCGCGATGATGTGTTGCCTTTACGTGTTGAAAAAACGCAAAAGGCGCCAATGACCCAAAGATCAGTGACGCCCTTGTCAGATTAGATGATTTTTGATTTAATAACTATACTATATCATTTTGGTGTTTTAATGTCAACCGATGATCAACAATCCTCCGGCGCCGGTCAAAAAAAGTGAAACGATATCCATTTCCCGCGCTGCACGTCAAATATAACAGCGGCAATCAATTTTCGTCATAATTTGTAAAATTGATGATAAATTGACAAATTGCCTATTTTATGCTAGTATTCTACAGAGAATCATGAATCGACTCTCTCATTTTATTATATGGAGTTAACAATGAATACTTGTAAAAAATTATATTGTCGTACCTTTCAGACTGCACTGCGCGCGGCATTACCGGTACTCCCCTATCGCAAACCGAAGCTGTTAAAAAGCACTGCATGTTTGTCGGTGTTATTTCGGCATAAGAGCATTCGACGAGTCCTGCTCATTACAGATGCCTGCATCCACAGCTTTGGCATCACCAAGCCTCTGGAGCAGTCATTGCAATCCGCCGGAATCCATTGTTATGTTTACGACCGGACCGTTGCCAATCCCACCAGCGATAATGTAGAGGAAGCACGTATGCTGTATGTGAAAAACAGCTGTCAGGCAATCATTGGCTTCGGCGGAGGTTCGTCTATCGACTGTGCAAAAGCAGTCGGTGCGCGTATTGCCAAGCCCAAACAGCAGCTGGCCGATATGGAAGGTATCTTAAAGGTACGAAAGCGTTTACCTCTGCTTGTGGCAATCCCGACAACTGCGGGGACAGGGAGCGAAGCCACACTGGCCGCTGTGATTACCGACAGCAAAACGCGGCATAAATATCCGATCAACGATTTCCCGCTGATTCCGCATTATGCCGTTCTTGACCCGGAGGTGACTCGTTCCTTACCGAAGAATGTCACAGCAACAACCGGTATGGACGCGCTGACACATGCAGTCGAAGCATATATCGGGCGTTCTACGACATCTGAGACACGATCCGATGCAATGAAAGCGGTTCGGCTGATTTTCCAAAACATAGATCGCGCTTATCAAAACGGAAACGACATGAATGCACGCAGCAATATGCTCCGTGCCGCATATCTTGCCGGCTCTGCCTTTTCAAAATCCTATGTTGGCTATGTTCATGCAGTTGCGCATTCGCTCGGCGGCAGGTATAATATACCTCATGGGCTTGCAAATGCTATTCTTTTACCGCATGTGCTCGAAGCCTATGGTACAGCTGCACATAAAAAGCTGGCAGAGCTTGCAGCTGCAGTCGGTATACAAGCATCTTCGGAGCAGGAAGCAGCAGAAGCATTTATTCAGGCGATCCGTGATATGAAACTGCGGCTGCATATTCCGGACGTGATTCCGGAGATTCAGGCTGAAGATATTCCAGCGTTAGCACGCATTGCCGCAAAAGAGGGCAATCCGCTCTATCCCGTCCCTGTCTTGATGGACGCAAAAACATTGGAACAATTTTATTATGCTGTTATGGAGGAAAACAATGAAATCAGAGCATATCCACAGCATTGTATGCGCACAAAAACGGTATTTCAACAGCGGCATCACACTGCCGGCTGATAATCGCATTGCCGCATTAAAGCGGTTAAAAAATTCGATTTCTGCACATGAAAAGGATATCGAGAAAGCATTATATGCTGATTTAGGTAAAAGCCGTGCAGAGAGCTATATGTGTGAAACCGGAATGGTATATAGTGAGATTACTTACATGATCTCGCATGTGCGCGCATTTTCAAGGGAAAAACGTGTACGTACTCCGCTTGCACAGTATGTTTCCCGCAGCTATACCAAACCGACACCGCGCGGTGTTACACTTATCATGAGCCCGTGGAATTATCCGCTGATGCTGACGCTCAGCCCATTGGTCGATGCGATTGCTGCCGGAAATACAGCTGTCTTGAAACCAAGCGCCTATTCTCCGCATACCAGTGCTGTTTTGCAAAATATCATCGCAGACTGCTTTGATCCCGCTTATGTTGCAGTTATCACCGGTGGGCGGGCGGAAAACAGTTGTCTGCTGAATGAGAGTTTCGACTATATATTTTTTACCGGCAGTCAGGCTGTCGGCAAAGAGGTTATGCGTCATGCAGCGGAGCATCTGACGCCTGTTACATTAGAACTGGGCGGTAAAAGCCCTGTCATTGTGGATCAAACGGCCAAGCTCAATATAACAGCACGCCGCATTGTATTCGGTAAATTTCTCAACTGCGGCCAAACCTGTGTTGCGCCGGATTATATTTATTGTGACGCTTCCATCCGCGATGACCTGATTAAGGCGCTTATCCGCGAGATCAAACGTCAGTTCGGTGCAGATGCATTGGCAAACGATCACTACGGGAAGATCATCAACCAGAAGCATTTTGACCGCATTTGCAGGTTAATGCAACAGGAAAAAATGGTATATGGCGGAAAAATTGACAAAGAAAACCTTAGAATCAGTCCAACCATCCTGTCCAATGTCACATGGAAGGATGCTGTGATGCAGGAGGAGATTTTCGGCCCCATTCTTCCAATTTTAACTTATGATACTATTTCGGAGGCATTACAGCAAATCAATGCCCACCCGCATCCGCTTGCATTTTATCTGTTTACGCAGGACAAAAAACTGGTACGCCAGGTTACGGAAAGCTGTCCGTTTGGAGGCGGTTGTATCAATGACACGATCATCCATCTGGCAACAACAAATATGGGCTTTGGGGGTACGGGTGCAAGCGGTATGGGCGCGTATCATGGCAAGGTCGGGTTCGATACGTTTTCACACACCAAGAGTATTGTAGATAAGAAAACATGGCTTGACCTTCCGATGCGATATCAGCCATATACCAAGATATACGAGCATCTCGTGCGAATGTTTCTGAAATAATGCACATTCCTTGCTTCATAGACATAAGAAAAGGCTTCCTTTACAAAGCAAATGCATGTGATTGTCCCAACATGCTTTCGTAAAGGAAGCCAAATCTTTAAATTTTCATATTGCAAAATATGCTCCGGTAATCTGCTGTTTCAAATTTTTTACTCCCACTCTACCGTTCCCGGCGGCTTCGAGGTGATGTCATACACGACACGGTTAATATGTTCCACCTCATTGGTGATCCGGTTGGATACTTTCGCAAGAATATCATATGGGATTTTCGCCCAATCCGCTGTCATAAAATCGTCCGTAGTAACTGCGCGAATTGCCACCAGATTATCGTATGTTCTATGATCGCCCATTACGCCGACCGTATTTACTCCGGGGAGCACACAGAAGAACTGCGAAAGCTCGGTTTCATATCCGTTTTTTGACATTTCGTCACGGAGAACCCAATCTGCTTCCTGTAAAATTTTTACTTTTTCAGCTGTAATTTCGCCGATAATCCTCACACCAAGCCCCGGACCCGGAAATGGCTGGCGCCATACCAGTTCCTTTGGAATGCCTAATTTCTCACCGACAGCGCGTACCTCATCCTTAAAGAGATCGCCAAGCGGTTCAATCGTACCGAGGAACTGGATATCATCCGGCATTTTCGCCATGTTATGATGTGTCTTAATGACAGCGGTATTTGCTTTTCCATCGCTCTTGCCCTTGCCTGATTCGATTCGATCAGGATAAATCGTGCCCTGCGCGAAAAAGCCTTCCTCTGCCTGACTGCGGATTTCATCCCAGAAAACCTTATAAAACTCAGCGCCAATAATCTTGCGCTTTGCCTCCGGATCTGTGACGCCCTTCAGCTTTGCCATAAAATGATCGCCGCAGTTCACACGTATAAAGTTCATATCAAACATAGTGGTAAAGGTCTGTTCAACAAAATCGCCCTCGTCCTTACGCATGAGACCTTGATCGACAAAAACGCAGGTAAGTTGTTTTCCAACGGCACGCGATAGCAGTCCGGCAGCAACCGAACTATCCACACCGCCGGAAAGACCGAGGACAACTTTTTTGTCACCGATTCTTTCACGAAGCGCTTTTACCGTGCTGTCAATAAAATTATCCATAACCCAGTCACCGGAACACCGGCACACTTCATATAGAAAATTATGCAATACCTGCTTGCCATACTCAGAATGTGTAACTTCCGGATGGAACTGAACAGCATAAATATTCTTTTCTGTATTCTCCATAGCAGCGCATGGACAATCGTTGGTTTTACCCGTGATTTCATAACCCTGCGGCGGAGTTGCAATGTAATCCGTATGGCTCATCCATACAACAGACTGTTCCGGAACATTCTTGAATAGTTTTGAAGTCGGATTGGTAACATGTAATTCAATTTTGCCGTATTCCGATACCGGTGCGGTTTTTACTTCACCTTCACCCATCCATGCAATCAGCTGGCATCCATAGCAAATGCCAAGTATCGGTACGCCAATTTCAAGAATATTCTTTGTATAATGCGGTGAACTCATATCAAAGACAGAGTTTGGGCCGCCTGTAAAGATGATGCCTCTGGGATTCATCGCCTTGATTTCTTCCAGCGGAGTCGTATACGGCTTAATTTCGCAGTATACATTACACTCACGAACCCGGCGAGCAATCAGTTGATTATACTGACCGCCAAAGTCAATGATCAGAACGATCTGATGATTCTGCATCTGATTTACTCCTTTTCCCCTTCCATAATGATAACATCAAACATGGATATCGTTTTCTTTTTCTATTATGCCACAGATCGATACAAACAACAAGAGATTTTCTTCTTTTATTTACTGGTCGATTGCCTGAATCAAAATCAAAATAGCACTTGACAAAATCGGTGAATCCCGTTACTATATTGTTATAACTATATTGTTATATATTATAATTTAATCATGCAGAGCCGTATCCTCAGAGGGGGTGCGGCTTTTGCCAAACGCCTGTCCCCCAATGGGCGTTGGGATTTTCCAAATGCAATGTGTACGTCCCTGGGGTGCGTACATTCGGAAAATTGATGCAAAGGGGAATGAACAATGTCTTACAGAATTTTGGTCACTGACGGTATGGATACTGACGCCATAGAGCAGCTGCAAAAAGACGGCTATGAGGTCGTAACGCAGTCCTATGCGTCCGATCAGCTGGGCGAGGCTCTGCGGAATTTCGACGCGGTTATCATCCGCTCCGCAACAAAAATCAAGGAGCCTCAGATTGATGCCGCTAGAGGCAGCCGTCTAAAGCTGATTATTCGAGCCGGTGTAGGCGTAGATAACATCGCTGTGAAATACGCCGAGGCGGCAGGTATCACTGTAAGAAACACACCAGGTGCGTCCTCCAACGCCGTGGCGGAGCTGGCGATTGCCCTCTTGTTCTCCTGCGCCCGAAACATCTCCCTTGCCGGTCACACCATGCGCGAAAACAAATGGGAAAAGAAAGCCTATTCCAAAGGCTTTGAACTGTCCGGTAAGACCATGGGTGTCATCGGCTACGGCCGCATCGGCCGGATGGTGGGCGCTAAGGGGCAAGCTCTGGGCATGAATGTCCTGTCCACGGTCCACCGGCATAAACCGGAAGGCTGCGAATGTGAAACTATGCACTTTGTGCCCATGGACGAACTGCTGTCCAGATCCGACATCATTGTTCTCTGTGCTCCCAGCGGTGACAAACCTCTGGTGGACACCGAAAGTCTGGCGAAGATGAAGGATGGCGTGGTCATTGCAAATGTATCACGGGGCAGCAACGTGGACGAGGATGCTCTGCTGGACGCGCTGAACAGCGGCAAGGTGAAGGCCGCCGGTCTGGATGTATGGCTGAGCGAGAAGGATCCCAATTGGGCCTTGGTTCAGCACCCTGCCGTCAGCTGCACGCCTCACATCGGTGCGGGCACAAAAGAAGCACAGAAGCGCATCGGTGTCGAACTGGTAGACATCGTGGAGCATTTCAACTTCTGAGAAGGCATTCGCGGTGCCATTACCGGCAGTCGAACCGGATTGTTCCGTCTGCTTGGATAAGTTTCATCGAGTAAGAGGGGCTGTGAAAAGTCCCGTGAAAAAACGGATGACTCTCAGGCTCAAAAAGGGCTTGGGAGTCATTCGTTTTTGTGGTATAATGTTTACTCGCAGAATACTATATGCTAATGTGACGGAAGCTATTGCGGAACAGGATTAACTCTTATATTTCTTTGCTACCGTCGAACGGGCAACCATCAAAACAACAACCATAATAACCAACGTAATCGGTGTCGAAATTAACGCAACAGAGTTGTCTGTCAAATAACCAATACAGCCCGCAATTACATATCCCACAACCGAAACCGCGCCTGCTACCATCGCATATGGAAGCTGCGTCGATACATGGTTCACATGGTCGGAATGCGCGCCGGCGGAAGCCATGATCGTCGTATCGGAAATCGGGGAACAATGATCGCCGCATACCGCGCCCGCCAGACACGCCGCAATCGAAATAACCAGCATCTCATAGGTGTCCGCACTGTCAAATACATGACATACAACCGGAATCAGGATAGCAAATGTTCCCCAGCTGGTGCCAGTCGAAAATGCAAGAAAAACAGCAACGAGGAAAATGATCGCAGGCAGGAACATATTGAGCGCATCCGCAGAAGACGCAACCAGATCATGCACATAATACTTTGCGCCGAGCAGTCCGGTCATGCCCGACAGCGTCCAGGCCATTGTCAGAATCAAAATCGGTGCAACCATCGCCTTAAAGCCCTCTGGAATGCAATCGGTAAACTCTTTGAACGTCATGACACCACGAATCATATAGAAGCAGAATGTGATAACCAATGTACACATGCTGCCAAGAACAAGACCCATCGAAGCATCCGCACCGGCAAACGCATCGATAAAGTTTTCTCCGTCAAAAAAGCCGCCTGTGTAGACCATACCGATAATACAGGAAATAATCAATACAACGATTGGAAATACCAGATCAATCACTTTTCCGCGAGGAGAAACCGGTTCATCGTCAGCATTTCCATATGGACGAGCGGCTGTTGTAAACAAATCGCCCTTCTTCGCGTTTTCTTCATGTACACGCATGGGACCGAAGTCAAATTTTCCGACTGTAATGACAATAATCATCAGCAATGTTGTCCATGCATAAAAGTTATATGGAATTGTCTTGAGGAACATGGCGAAGCCGTTGATATCCGATCCTTCCGGTACAGAGGACGTAACGGCTGCTGCCCAGCTGGAAACCGGCGCGATGATACATACGGGCGCGGCAGTCGCATCAATCAGATATGCCAGCTTTGCGCGGGAGATCTGATGACGGTCTGTCACCGGACGCATAACCGAACCGACTGTGAGGCAGTTAAAATAGTCATCGACAAAAATCAGTACGCCGAGCAGCATCGTTGCAAGCTGCGCGCCTACACGTGTTTTGATATGGGTAGAAGCCCATTGACCGAATGCTGCCGAACCGCCGACCTGATTCATCAGGGCAACCATGATGCCAAGAATAACGAGGAATACTAAAATACCGACGTTCCAGCTATCTGCCAGCTTGTAGATCAAGCCGCCTTCTTCATGAAACAGCATTGTATTCAGCATCAGCTCCAGGTTTCCATTTGCGTAGAGCAATGCGCCGGAAACAATGCCGATGAACAGAGAAGAATACACTTCCTTTGTGACAAGCGCCAACGCAATCGCGATGACCGGCGGAAGCAACGCGCCGATGGTCGAATAGACCGCAGGCGTATAGGTTTCCAAATCAACTGTGCCCGGCGTATGCAGCGTCAAGCCAAGCAGCACCGCTGCAATCACTACCACAGCGACGAAAAAAATAAGACCTTTCTTTTTCATTTTCTCGTGTCCTTTCCAAATTGTATATATTGAATATAGCATCCCTCGACAGCTTTCGTCAAGACAAACCTTACATTGTTTGCGCTCATCTCAAAAATAATCCGTGCATTTCATCCTCAGCTATGGTACACTGTTTTTTAGCATATCCATTCAATCAAGGAGAATCCGTATGAAACAAACAGAACTGAAAAGCCTTCTGCTGCTCTTTTTAACCGCAATGATCTGGGGTTCGGCATTTGTCGCGCAAAGCGCCGGAATGGATTATGTCGGACCGTTTACTTTTTTATCTGCACGCAGCTTTCTGGGCGGCATATTTCTGCTCCCCTGCATCCGTCTGTTGGACAGGCTGAACACGTCAGACGCTGCGTCCGCCAAAGTGAACCACAGCGGCAGCTGGAAGCACCTGCTGATCGGCGGCAGCTGCGCCGGCCTGGTGCTAATGCTTGCGTCCAGCCTGCAGCAGATCGGACTGCAATACACTACCGTTGGAAAAGCAGGTTTCCTGACCGCAATGTATGTCATCATCGTTCCGTTTCTCGGCGTTTTTCTGCTACATCAGAAGCTGCAAAAACGGATCTGGGTCTGTGTATTTCTGGCCGTGTGCGGTATGGCGCTGCTATGCCTGAACGGTTCTGCGCAGCTCCAACTGGGTGATATACTGGAACTGCTTTGCGCGCTGGCATTCTCCGTTCACATTCTTGTCCTCGACCATTTTACTACAAAAGTGGATCCGGTGCGGCTGTCCTGTATTCAGTTTTTTGTCTGCGGCATTGTTTCCGCCGTACCAATGTTTTTTCTTGAGCATCCGACCCTTCATGTACTGCTTTCTGCATGGCTTCCGATTGTATATGCCGGCATTCTGTCCAGCGGAGTCGGTTATACGCTTCAGGCAGTGGCACAGAAAAAATGCGATCCTACGCTGGCATCGCTCATTATGTGTCTGGAATCTGTTTTCAGCGCGGTGTTCGGCTGGCTTATCCTTCATCAGGCGCTCAGTCTTCGGGAAGGAATCGGTTGTATTCTTATGTTTGTTGCTATTGTGCTTGCCAATCTTCCCGGAAAGCAGTCTGCTACCACGAAAACGCAAAATTTATCAATAAAAGGAGATGAAAACATATGAAAGAAAAACAGAAAATACAAGGAAATGCAGCTGCCCTGCTGCCGATCGGCATATTCCTGGTACTATATCTGGGCAGCGGTATTCTGTTCGAGTACGTCTTACATATTGAAATGGGCTTTTACCAGACGCCCGCTGTTGTCGCTTTTCTGATCGCCCTGTTCGTCGCGTGTGTCCAAAATCGGACGCTCGATTTCAATCAAAAGCTCAAGGTTATGGCAAGCGGCGTAGCGGATGAAAACATCCTTACCATGTGTCTTGTCTTTCTGACAGCCGGTGCATTTTCCGGTGTAATTTCTGCTGCGGGAGGCGCGGAAAGCACGGTCAATCTGTTTCTGACCCTTCTCCCGCCGCGCTTTGCTGTTGCCGGATTATTTTTAATTGCCTGCTTTGTTTCTATTTCCATGGGTACTTCCGTAGGCACGATTTCCGCACTCGCACCGTTCGCTGTCGCTATGAGTGAAGCAACCGGATTTGATATCGTACTGTGCATTGCCGCCGCAACATCCGGCGCGATGTTCGGTGATAATCTGTCCATGATTTCTGACACAACGATCGCTGCCGTTCGCACACAGGGCTGTGAAATGAAGGATAAATTTCGCATGAATTTCTTCATCGCACTGCCCGCAGCGATTTTGACCTTTATTTTGTTTATTGTTTTGACGCCGGCAGGCACAGGCGTGCTGGAGGTTGGCGAATATAATTTCTGGAAGGTTCTGCCATACCTTGTTGTATTAGTAGGTGCGGTGATCGGTGTCAATGTTTTTCTGATCTTAATTGCAGGCTGCGTCCTCGGTCTTATCGTCGGTATCGCAACGGGTGCATTTATATGGACGGAAATGTTTTCCGTAATGGGAACCGGCGTGCAGGCGATGTACGATATCACAGTCATCTCTATCATCGTTGCCTGCATCGGCGCTCTGGTTCGTGAATATGGCGGCATTCAATGGCTGATCTCATTTGTACGTTCGCATACAAAATCGAAAAAGGGTGCGCAGTTGAGTATCGGTGTTCTAGTTTCCGCAGTAGATATCGCAACAGCAAATAATACGGTTGCCATTGTCATGACCGGCTCTCTGGCAAAGGATATCAGCGAAGAATACAACATCGACCCGCGCCGTACAGCCTCCCTGCTGGATATCTTTGCCTCTGTCATACAGGGCATTATCCCATTCGGCGCTCAGCTTCTGTACGCCTCTGCCGGTACAGGTGTATCCGCAGTAAAAATTATGCCTTATATGTTCTATTGTTATCTGCTGGCAATTTCAGTTATCATCTTTATCCTGTTCGCTCCGGAACGCAAGAGCAAGCGATAACGATATCATATGAGGCAAAACTTCACAAAAATCCCCAATGATTCACGAGATGATGTTTCGGAATAATTGGGGATTTCTATCCTATTGTAACGATCATTTAGCATCCATTCTGCGCGCGACAGATGTGATGATATCGACACAAACCATTTCGCCAAGGAATCCGCTGTCAAGATTTAGATGGTAGTTTTCTGAAGCGCCCCATTCGCGGTCGGTATAATAGCGATAATACGCCTTTCTGCCTTTGTCTTTTTTCTTCAGGCGCTTCTCAATCGGCTCATCTGTCTCTCCATAGTGCTCAATGACATGCGCCTTACGATACTCAATATCCGCATGGATAAAAACATTGAGCGCCGGAATATTTGCTTTTTTCAAAACATAATCCGCGCAGCGACCTACGATAACACACGGTCCCTTGTGTGCAAGATTTAAGATTACGTCACACTGTGCATCAAAAATCCGATCCTGCGGGCTTGGGAAATTGGCGCAGTAAGCCATTCTGGAACTATACCAGACCTGAGAGGGAGAAGTGTATTCACCGTCTTCAGACACAACATCCTTAGAAAATCCGCTTTCCGCTGCGACCTTGTCTACAATAATGCTGTCATAGAGCGGAAGATTCAATTCCTTTGCCACGGCTTCACCAATGGAATGACCGCCGCTTCCAAATTCACGGCTGATTGTAATGATTGGGTACATATCAACACCTCCAGACTGTTCTGCCATGCGAGTACAAATTATCATCATGTTAATTGTAACATGTCACATCAGATATTGCAAGTCCTTAGAACTTAGAACCTGTATTTGTTCCCGCATTCGTCATATTTGTAGGTTATTTGTGCGATGATGTTTGAAAAATAAATCCAAAGAGGCGCTTGAACAGACCCGGCTGCGGTTTATCCCCGTTCTTTGCTTCGTTCTCCGCCTCCTGTTCCTTGACAGCCTGCATCTGAGCTTCGACAGAAGAATCATGTTCTTCCTGTTCTGTCGGCTGTTGTGCATCAGCTGCCTGCGGCGCTTGCGCGGCAGCGACAGGCGTCGATACTGTCTCACGGGTAAAATAGTCAAACAGCTTCATCTGACTATTGACCGGACGCTCTCCTTCCGCACACGGTACACGCTGATAGGTGCCGTCCGGCTGCATCAGCCACGACTGGCTGTTATCATGCTCCAATGTATCCAAAATATACAGCAGCTGGCTGCGGATCTTCTCCGACTTCGGCTCCGCAAAAATTTCAACGCGGCGCTGGGTATTGCGGTTCAGCAGGTCGCCCGACCCGATATAAATGCGCTGGCGGTCGCCTTCGCCAAATACAAAAATACGGGAATGCTCCAAATAGCGTCCCAGCAGGGCGCGAATTGTGATATGATCCGTCTGTCCCTCAATACCCGGACGGAGGCAGCAGATGCCGCGGATATACATATGTATCTCAACGCCTGCCTGCGATGCCTCGACCATTTTTTCCATAATGCCAACGTCGTTAAACGAATTTACTTTGATGGAAACATAGCCGTGCCCGCCGTTTTTCTGGACCTCAATTTCACGATCCAGCAATTCCAATACATGTGTGCGGTAGCAATGCGGTGCAACCCAAAGGGATTCTGTCTCCTCTGTTGTCTCGCCGATGGACAAATTGTTAAACACCTTAATCGCATCGCGCCCGACAGCTGCTTCATTGGTGATAAAGCAGAGATCGGTATACTGTTCAGAGGTCTTTTCGTTATAGTTGCCGGTACCAACCTGCGTGGTATAGCTGACATTGCCCTGCGCATCCTTGCGCGTAATGACGCACAGCTTTGCGTGTACCTTATAATCACTCAATCCATAGATAACGCGACATCCGGCTTCCTCCAAAATCGCGGAATAATCAATATTACTCTGTTCGTCAAAGCGCGCGCGCAGCTCAAGCGTACATAGGACATCCTTGCCCTGATCCGCCGCGCGGCACAGTGCGGAAACAACCTTGCTGTGTCCTGCAAGACGATATAACGAAATCTTGATGGAAACAACCTCCGGATCATCCGCAGCCTCATACAGCATATTCAGGAACGGATTATAGCTGTGGAACGGGTACGCCAAAAGGATCTCATTCTCCGCCAACTGACGGATCGGGATATTCTGATGATACACCGCCGGCACCTGTGGCTTGCGCTCCGGATAGAACAATGATATATCCGTATCCTTGATCTTTGCCGGAATGGAAAAGCCAAAGCCGAAATCCAGCGGAATTTTCTGCACAAATACCGCGTTTTGCTCCACTTCCAGATGTTCGCATAAATACTTTTGAATCTTCTCCGACTTGCCGGACATCTGTAAGCGAACAGCAAACAGACGTCTGCGCTTTTTCAGCAGCTCCTGCATGACGCCGCGGAAGTCCATATCATAGTCCAGCAACGCCTCATCGACCGCAATATCCGCATTTCGTGTCACACGGATTGTCGCTGTTTCTACGATCTTCTGCTTGGTAAACAGCTCGCTGAGGTAATGCTCCACAATATCGCAGGTGAAAAATATCTTCGTCCTGCCGTCAAAGACAACGACAAAGTAATCCGGCAGATGTCCAATCGGGATAACGCCAAAGCGATCCCCATTTTTTGCATTTTTTGTCATATGACAGCTTATCACGTACTTTTCCTTGTTGCGCAGGAACGGGAACGGGTGATGCCGGTCAACGATCTGCGGGGACAGCAGCGGTTTGATCTCCTCTGTAAAATATTTCTGCGCAATCATTTCATCCATCTTATTGATCTTCTTGAAGTCAACAAAGTCAATGCCATGCTGCTTTAGCTCCGCCTTGAGAGAGTGGAACATTTCTTCCGTCATCGGTTCAAAGGAGCGCACCATTTCCAGCATATGCTGTACCTGCTGCGCAGCATTCCAGCCGGTCTTGTCATCCAGCTTATCCGGATCCATAATGCTCTGGTCTGTCAGTGAGCCAACACGAACCATAAAAAATTCATCCAGATTTGAAAAATAAATCGCGGCAAATTTTAGTCGTTCAAACAGCGGAACATCCGTCCGCAATGCCTCGGAAAGGCATCTTTTGTTAAATTCCAGCCAACTTAGCTCTCGGTTAACCAGCAAATTCATGGGAAGCATGTCAGCCGCCCTCCTTTTTAATCTATAATAGCTGTTCTTTTATTATAACGCAGTCAGGCAAAAAATGCGAGGTCTTTTCGTCAATTTTTACACTTAAACAAATAAATTTTACATTTTTATTGGCAGTTTTCTCTTTGTAACCTTCTGGAAATCTATCCCAGAATGAGACACCTGCGATGCACCGTCAGATTTTTACAGGTTAAGCCGTTTTTCTGGAGGAATTCTGACATATTTCAGGGATAATCAACGCAGAATTGTATAAAAGCTGCAACCAGGTTATGTGCGGATCATTTTGGGATAGGCTCGAAATACGATTACTGCCGGTTACGCCGCCATGCGCGAAGCGTCATGAGAAGCATCGTCGCAACCAGCGCCAGCGAAAACAGCCCTGTCGCTGCCAGCATCCCTTTTCCCTCCTGAAAAAAGCTCTTGATCTGTGAATACAGAATAAATGCAGCGATTTCCGCCTGTATCAAAAGCATCATGGTGGTCAGATCCCGATAGACCAAAGCGGCGTTCTCCTCCCTGACCGCAAACGGTTTATTCCAAAATTCCGGCCTGACAAAATGGACAACCAAGCTGATAATGCCAAGCGGCAGCACCGTAAACAGCGGCAGGAAAAGCAGTGAAGCGGGCGAGCCGTATCCGTCCGCCTCACCGGCAGCATTGTAATGCGTTGCGATGGTTTCCGGTAATGTTTTTATTCCATAAACAGCAATCACCAGGGAAAGCAGCAGCATGAGCCACGCCGCACTTTCCAAAATGACATGAAGACGTGTTCGGTATTCTTTCATCGTCTTTCCCCCCCCCTGTCGGTCATCGAAAAAAGCCGGAAAACGAAGATATATTCCGTTTTCCGGCTGGACAGTCATACTGCTATGACAGTGATTTTCAGTTATTCAAATTCGATGGGATCAATATGCCAGATATTGTCCGCGTAGTCCTTAATGGTACGGTCAGAGCTGAATTTACCTGCATTGCAGATATTTATCCAGCACTTTCTCGCAAATGCATATCTGTCCGCGTAATCCTTGTTCAGGCGCAGTTTGGTATCAACATAGCTCTGGAAGTCATACATCAGGAAGTACTTATCCGGATGGCTCTGACCCCAGTCAACCTTGTGGATGATGGAATCATACAGCTCACGGAAGATGCCGGTGCCGCCGTCGTTCAGCGTACCGTTGACCAGTGCTTCCATTACACGCTTGATCTTCGGATCGTTGTTGTAGATGTGGTACGGAATATAATCGCTGTTGTCATGGCTCTCAATCTCTTCAACCGTACCGCCAAAGATATACTCATTCTCAATGCCGGCTTCCTGCGCGATCTCAACATTTGCGCCGTCGAGCGTACCCAGTGTAACGGCGCCATTGAGCATCAGCTTCATGTTGCCGGTGCCGGACGCCTCGGTACCTGCGGTAGAGATCTGCTCGGAAACGTCTGCTGCCGCAACCAGCTTCTCCGCGTAGGATACATTGTAGTTCTGAACAAAGATAACGCGAATCTTGTCGCGTACCTGACCATCGTTCTCGACCAGACGCGCAATCTCATTGATGAGCTTGATGATGCCCTTTGCACGTTCATAGCCCGGCGCAGCTTTTGCGCCAAAGATGAACGTCGTCGGTCTGAAGTCCTGAATGGAGCCGTCCTTGATACCATAGTAGATATACAGGATAGCCAGTGCATTGAGGAGCTGACGCTTGTACTCATGCAGACGCTTGATCTGGATGTCATACATCGAACCCTTGATCGGCGCAGTGCCGTCATGCTTCAGCATAAACAGACCCAGCTGGCGCTTCTTCTGATGCTTGATCTGAAGGAACTCATCCAGAACTTCCCTGTCATCCGCATACTTCTCCAGCTTCTTCAGCTGCGGCAGATCGGTTATCCACGCGTCCGAGCCAAGCAGACGGGTCAGCAGGCTGGACAGCTCACGGTTGTTCATTGCCAGCCAGCGCCGCTGGGTGATGCCATTGGTTTTGTTCTGGAAGCGATCCGGCCACAGCTCGTAGAACGAATGCAGCGTGGACTTCTTCAGAATTTCGGTATGGATGGCAGCTACACCGTTTACATAGCTGGAGCCGTACATAGCCAGATTTGCCATGTGAACCATATCATGCTTGATGATCTGGACATCCTGAATGAAGTCCGGATAGCGCTGCTGCTGATACAGCTCGTCAATGAACATATTGTTGATTTTCTCGATGATGTCGTAAATATCCGGCACAACAGCGATGAGCAGGTGCTTGTTCCACTTCTCCAGAGCCTCCGGCAGGATGGTGTGGTTGGTATACGCAAAGGTCTTCTGCGCAATCTCAAGCGCCTTGCGGAATTCCACACCCTCATATGTGGTCAGCAGGCGAATCAGTTCCGGAATCGAAATAACCGGATGCGTATCATTCAGCTGGATCGCATTGAAGTCAGCAAAATGAGAAAAATCGTTGCCGTGGATCGCCTTATAGTTTTTGATGATATCCTGAAGGGAAGCGGAGCAGAAGAAATACTGCTGCTTCAGACGCAGCTTCTTGCCCTCATCAGTGGAGTCATTCGGATAAAGGACACGGGAGATATCCTCAGCGCGGTTCTTCTCACGAACCGAAGCATCGTAATGCTGCTCGTTAAATTCATGGAAATCAAACGAAGAAACGGACTCTGCCTGCCACAGACGCAGGTTGCCGATGTTCTTGGTGCCATAACCGATGATCGGAATGTCATATGGTACGGCGCGGACAGTCTGATCCGCAAACTTGACCAGCACAGTATCAGAATCACAGCGGATGCTCCACGGATCGCCAAAGCGGGTCCAGTCATCCGCAGTCTCCATCTGGAAACCGTCCTGAATATACTGCTTGAACAAGCCGTAGCGATAGCGGATGCCATAGCCGTCCAGCGGCAGATCCAGCGTGGCTGCGGAGTCCAGGAAACATGCTGCCAGACGACCCAGACCGCCGTTGCCCAGCGACGCATCTTCAACCTCTTCCAGATCGGCCAGATTCAGACCGCGTTCTTTAAACAGTTTCTCTACCTCATCATAGATGCCGAGACACAGCAAATTATTATAAATTGCACGACCGATAAGAAATTCTGCCGACATATAATATGCATGGCGCGCTGTACGATGCAGATCCAGGCTTTCCTTCCACGGATCGGCAATCTGTGCCATAATAGCCTTAGACAGTGCATGATGAAGATCCTGCGCGTTCGCTTCAGCGAGATCCTTGCGAAGGTCACTCTTCAGATACACTTCCATATCGTCCATAAGTTTGGTACAATTCATTGTGCGAGTAAACCACCTTTCTAATCGTAAGCAGTTGGAAATCTGCGGGAAAACGCAGGTACAAAACCGTTCCTGTTTCCCCACCTGAACGGCTCGTGGTTATATTCCCAACATTGCGATGTCATTATTATACCATAATCTCCGCTGTTTTCAACTAAAACCTGTTTTGCGGACATCAATTTATGACTCATGGCTAATTTTTGTAACATTTCCATCTTATTTTTGGCAGGATGCCCTGTATTGTTCAATATAATATTACAATAATATTACAATAACATTACACTAAATCAGTCAGAAATTCTACAGTTACTTCCCGAAAATCGAAAGAAAGCATTGAAGAAGACG
>CAYNPX010000008.1:0-27578 GCA_964399205.1 uncultured Butyricicoccus sp. | reverse complement strand
CATCCCTCCCCGCGGCGCGGGGAGGGATTTTTCACATCCGAAAGCCGGATGCTCCGCTAACCTAACGCAAATGATGCCATGCGTTTCTTCCGGCAAACACCGCCTGATCGCCCAGTTCTTCCTCGATGCGGAGCAGCTGATTGTACTTTGCGACGCGATCCGTGCGGGACGGCGCGCCGGTTTTGATCTGTCCGGCATTGAGCGCCACGGCAAGGTCTGCAATGGTCGTGTCCTCTGTCTCGCCCGAACGGTGGGAAATGACCGCTGTATAACCCGCGCGGTTCGCCATCGCAACAGCGTCCATTGTCTCGGTCAGCGTGCCGATCTGGTTGACCTTGACCAGGATTGAATTGGCAACGCCCATCTCTATCCCGTGATGCAGACGGCTGGTATTTGTGACAAACAGATCGTCGCCTACCAGCTGTACCCTGCCGCCGATCTGATCGGTCAGCTGCTTCCAGCCCTCCCAATCTTCTTCCGCAAGTCCATCCTCCAGCGAAATGATCGGATATTTTTCTGTCAGCCGTGCCCAGTACTCGATCAGCTGCGCACGGTTCATTTTTGTGCCCGCCTTGGGCAGCTGATAAAAGCCGCCATCCTCAGCATGGTACCATTCCGAGGACGCCGCGTCCATCGCAATGAGGAAATCCGCGCCCGGCGTATAGCCTGCCTTTTCCATCGCGGCTGTAATGACCTGCAATGCCTGCTCATCGCTGGCGAGATCGGGCGCGAAGCCGCCCTCATCACCGACACCCGCTGCCGGTGTGCCGTTGTCCTTCAGCACGCCGCGCAGCGCATGAAAGACCTCCGCGCACTGGCGGAGCGCTTCATGGAAGTCCCGCGCGCCCACCGGCACGACCATAAACTCCTGAATATCCACATTGTTGGAGGCATGTGCGCCGCCGTTGAGAATATTCATCATCGGCACCGGCAGCGTCTTGGCATTTACGCCGCCCAGATAGGCATACAGCGGCAGACCCAGCGCCTTTGCCGCCGCCTTTGCCGCCGCAAGGCTGACGCCAAGGATCGCATTCGCGCCGAGGCGGGATTTATTCTCCGTCCCGTCCAGCTCGACCATAATGCCGTCCAGCTCCGGCTGATTCGTCGCATCCAGACCGACCACCGCGTCTGCCAGCTCTGTATTGACCGCCTCTACCGCATGGAGCACGCCCTTTCCGCCATATCTGTCGTTGTCGCCGTCGCGCAGCTCACACGCTTCATACTGTCCGGTGGATGCGCCGGAGGGAACGGCTGCCCGTCCGACCGCCAGACCGCACGCCGCGCGTGCGCATACCTCGACCTCTACGGTCGGATTGCCGCGCGAGTCCAATATCTCGCGCCCCGTTACATCTACAATTTCAATCGCCTGTTTCATGCTGTCCTCCTGTTTTCCGCAATATTGGACGGCATTTGACACGCAAAAGCGGCAGACCGCGAACACCCGCACAGAGGGTCGCAATCTGCCGCAAAAATCATCAAAGACGAATCGTCCTCAGTCCATCAGGGACTTGCCGTCCATCTCAGCCGGCTGAGGCAGACCGAGTACCTGCAGCATGGTCGGCGCGATATCCGCCAGACGGCCTTCATGCAGTGTGCACGGATGACCGACGACACAGAACGGCACCGGATTGCAGGAATGCGCGGTGAACGGAGATACGCCGTCCTCCTCCAGCATCTGATCCGCGTTGCCGTGATCCGCCGTAATCATTGCCACGCCGCCCATTTCAAGAATGGCGTCGACCGTTCTGCCGACACAGGTGTCCACCGCTTCGACAGCCTTCTTCGCTGCGTCAAACACGCCGGTATGACCGACCATGTCACAGTTTGCGTAGTTCAGGATGATGACGTCGAACTTGCCGCTCTTGATCTCCTCGACAACCTTGTCGCAGACGAGATATGCGCTCATCTCCGGCTGCAGGTCATAGGTTGCAACCTTCGGGGACGCGATCAGGTCACGCGACTCATTCTTGTACGGCGCCTCTACGCCGCCGTTAAAGAAGAATGTGACATGCGCATACTTCTCCGTCTCCGCAATGCGCAGCTGGGTCAGACCGTTTTCCGCAATATATTCGCCAAAGGTGTTTACCAGCGACTGCGGCTTGAACGCAATGTGAACATTCGGCATCGTTGCGTCATACTGTGTCATGCAGACATAGTACACCGGAAAACAGCCGTTCCTGCGCTCGAAGCCGGCAAAATCCGGATCGACGAAGGTGCGGGTGATCTCACGCGCGCGGTCGGGACGGAAGTTTGCAAAGATGATGGAATCATTTTCCCTGATCTCCGCGCCCCTGGTGATGACGACCGGAACGACAAACTCGTCCGTCACGCCGGCATCATAGGACGCCTGCATCGCAGCAATCGGATCCGGATTGTACGGACCTTCGCCGTATACCATCGCTTCATATGCCTTGACAACGCGCTCATAGCGGTTGTCGCGGTCCATTGCGTAGTAACGGCCTTCGATCGTAGCGATCCTGCCGACGCCAAGCTCTTCCGTTTTTTCCTTCAGCTGACGGACATAGTCGATGCCGGAGGTCGGCGGAACGTCGCGTCCATCCATAAAGCAGTGTACATATACCTTGGTCAGACCGTTTTTCTTTGCCAGCTCCAGCAGACCAAAGATGTGCTCAATATGGGAGTGTACGCCGCCGTCGCTCATCAGACCATAGATGTGCAGCGCGCTGTCGTGCTTCTTGCAGTTGTCGACCGCGCCGAGAAACGCTTCGTTCTCGAAAAACGGACCGTCCTTGATCTGCTTGGAGATGCGGGTCAGCTCCTGATATACCACGCGGCCTGCGCCGATGTTGGTATGACCGACCTCACTGTTGCCCATCTGACCGTCCGGCAGACCGACATCAAGTCCGGAAGCGCCGAGCTGCGTCGTCGGATTTTCCGCAAACAAGCGGGTCAGGTTCGGATGATTTGCAGCATGGATTGCGTTGCCCATGTCGCTGTCGCGCAGGCCAAAGCCGTCCATAATAATGAGTATTAACGGTTTTTTCATAATTAACCTCGATTCTGTGAATTTCAGTTTTTGATAGAAAGGGGAACTGTTCCACAAAAGCATCAGTATTTTCTCAACAAAAGCCAATGCCCTGAAAAACAGCATATCGGCGGACTACCCATTCACAGAAGCAGCCCGCCGATGTCATGTGCAGTTCAATTACTCTGCTACTGGATCCTGTGCAGCTTCGATGATTGCGCAGAAATCCGGTGCCTTCAGTGACGCGCCGCCGATCAGACCGCCGTCTACATCCGGCTTGCTGAGCAGCTCAGCAGCATTCTTTGCGTTCATGGAACCGCCGTACTGGATGGTAATAGCACGTGCAGCGCGGGCGCCGTACAGCTCTCTCAGGCAGTCACGGATTGCGGAGCAGACCTCGTTTGCCTGGTCAGCGGTAGCGGTCTTGCCGGTGCCAATTGCCCAGATCGGCTCGTAAGCGATGACAACCTTTTTGATGTCGTCAACCGAAATGCCCTGAACGGCGCACTTGACCTGCTTGCGGACGATTTCGGACCAGATATCCTGCTCACGCTCTGTCAGGGACTCACCGACACAAACGATCGGACGGAAGCCATTTTCCAGTGCAACCTTGACCTTCTTGTTGACGGTTTCGTCGGTCTCTGCAAAGTACTGACGGCGCTCAGAATGGCCGATGATAACGTACTTTACACCGCACTCCTTCAGCATGTCAGCGGAAACCTCGCCGGTATATGCACCCTTCGGCTCGAAATGCATGTTTTCAGCGCCGATGGCAATCTTGGAGCCCTTTGCAGCCTTCACAGCAGCCGGGATGTCTACGTAGGGTACGCACAGTACCATCTCACACCACTTTACCTTGCTAACCATGGGCTTCAGCTCTTCGATCAGTGCCTTTGCCTGACTCGGTGTCATGTTCATCTTCCAGTTACCGGCGATAATAGTCTTACGATATCTACGATTCATATTGGTTTTCCCCTTCCTAGAAAAAATCCTTATTGTTATATCTCAGCGCCCGGCCGCGTGCTGCACCCAGCCGGACACAGCACGCAGGAAGGCGGTCTGAACAGAAATTACTTGTCCTGCAGGCAGGCGATGCCCGGCAGAACCTTTCCTTCCATAAACTCCAGCGAAGCGCCGCCGCCGGTGGAAATATGGGTCATCTTGTCTGCATAGCCCAGCTGCTGGACGGCTGCCGCGGAATCGCCGCCGCCGATGATGGTGATCGCATCGGTTTTGCTCAGTGCCTCCGCAACCGCCTTGGTGCCAACAGCAAATTTCTCAAATTCAAATACGCCCATCGGACCATTCCAGATAACAGTGCCTGCGTCCTTAACGGCATCGCAGTACAGCTCGACTGTCTTCGGTCCAATGTCCAGACCCTGCCAGCCCTCCGGAATCTTGCCGGCCTCAACAACGTCAGAGGCTGCGTCCGGTGCAAACTTGTCCGCAATGACGGTATCGACCGGCAGCATCAGCTTTACGCCCTTTTCCTTTGCCTTTTCGAGCATTTCCAGCGCGTAGCCCTTCCAGTCTTCTTCCAGCAGGGAATCGCCAACGCTGCCGCCCTGTGCTGCGGAGAAGGTATACGCCATGCCGCCGCCGATGATGATGGTATCCGCGATTTCAAGCAGGTTGTTGATAACGCCGATCTTGGAGGAAACCTTGGAGCCGCCCAGAATAGCGACCAGCGGACGCTTCGGTGCAGCCAGTGCGCCGCCGATCACGTCCAGTTCCTTCTGGATCAGGTATCCGGAAACTGCCGGCAGGTAAGCTGCCACGCCTGCGGTGGAAGCATGTGCGCGGTGTACCGTACCGAATGCATCCGAAACATATACGCCGTCAGCGCCAGCCAGATCTGCCAGTGCCTTCGCAAATTCCGGATCGTTCTTGGTCTCGCCCGCGTCATAGCGGAGGTTCTCCAGCAGCAGAATCTCGCCCGGCTTGAGCGCGGCAGCCTTTGCCTTCGCATCGTCGCCTATGATATCCTTTGCCAGGATAACTTCCTTGCCCAGCAGCTCGCTCAGGCGTGCCGCGACAGGCGCCATCGACAGCTCCGGCTTCCATTCGCCCTTCGGCTTGCCCATATGGGAGCACGCAATGACTGCCGCACCCTTTTCCAGCAGATACTGGATGGTCGGCAGAGCCGCGCGGATGCGCTTGTCGTCGGTGATGACGCCGCTGCCATCCTTTGCCATCGGGACATTGAAGTCGCAGCGAAGCAATACCTTCTTGCCTGATACATTGATGTCTTCGACACTCTTCTTATTGTAGTCCATTCTATAAACACTCCTTATTAACTGGAACAACGTACCGTGTTATGTGGAAAATGAAAAATAAATGCGTTTCCACCCAAAAATTATACCGTCTTGCCGCGTAGTTTGCAAGATGCTTTTGTTAAAAAACACGCAATTTTGCGATTTTTCCGGCAATTTCCTGCGTCAGGCACGCGGCGCGCCCCGGAAAATGACGCCCAGTGCCTGCGGACCGGTATTGGAGGTGACCATGACGCCCAGCGGACCGCGCTCTACACCGGCAAAGCCCGCCTTCAGCAGTTTTTCTTCCACTGCCGCGATCTGTTCCTCCGAAACCGCGCCATGCACGACACGCGCGATCTGGTGCTCTTTGTCTACAGCATCCCGAACCACCAGATCGACCAGCTTATTGGCAACCGCCTTATCGCCGCGCACCTTGCACATGACATCGACTGCGCCGTTGAACACGACCGCCAGCGGCCGCAGTCCCAGCGTGTCTCCGACAAACGCGGCGCCGCCGGATATCCGTCCGCTCTTGCGCAGGATGCGCAGATTGTAGATGCCGACATACGCTTTCATGCCCCGCATCTGACTGTTCATCTCGGACAGGATCTCCGCAAACGACTTGCCTTCCTCGCGCATCTTCGCGCCGGTCACAGCAACCTTGCCATAGGTGCAGGAATAGCTCAGCGAATCGATCAGCTCGATGACCATATCCTTTCCATATTCATCATAAAACATGTCCCGCGTGATGCAGGCTGACTGGTAGGTTCCGGATCCTTTGCTATTGATGAGGATACCGACCACGTGCGTGCAGCCGTTCTCCTTTGCCTTTTTATACAGGTCAAGAAAACTCTCCATGCTCACCTGCGAGGTCTGCGGAAAGTCTTCGCTCTCCATCAGCAGCTTCCAGTATTCCTCCGGTGAGATTTCGTAATATTCCAGATAGGTCTTACCGCCCACAGTGACGCGCAGCGGTACGATCTCAAGATTCCAGCGTTCGATCTCCGCACGGGTGAGATCTGCCGCGGAATCTGTAAAAATACAAATTTTTTCCATAAAAGTTCATACCTCCGGGAATGAGCCGGCGCTGCACAGGTCTGCAAAGTCATTCTGACGCAGCGCTTCATACACCACAACAGCAACGCTGTTGGACAGGTTCAGGCAACGCGCCCCTTTCCGCATGGGGATCCGCACGCACCGTTCCGGATGCTCCCGCAGCATGTCTGCGGGCAGCCCCTTCGTCTCTTTTCCAAACAGCAGATAGGCATCCGGCGGATAGGTCACATCAGTATGTCGCTGCTGTCCCTTGCTGGTCGCGTAAAAATACGTGCCATTCGGATTTTTCTCCCAAAATTCATCCAGGGAATCGTAATAACGTACATCCAGCAGATGCCAGTAATCCAGCCCCGCACGCTTGAGCCGCTTATCCGAAATCTCGAATCCAAGCGGACCGACCAAATGCAGCGTACAGCCGGTCACCGCGCAGGTACGCGCAATATTGCCGGTATTCTGCGGAATCTCCGGCTCCACCAAAACAATGCCCAGCATATCTGTCTCCTTCATCCTGTCACGCAGCCGCGCCGTATCAATGGCTGCCGATCGGCAAATTCTCTGCCCGCGCCGATCTTGTAATTATAATATGCTATTTTCGCGTCTATTTCAAGAAGCTTTTGTATGATAAAGCGAAAAAAATAGTCTGCTTCGCCTGTTTTTTACAATTTTTTATCACAAACACAAAAACGCCCCGCAGCTGAACGGCCGCAGGGCATGTATTATGATCGCATTTTTGTTATTTTTCGGCATCCGCGAACCACGCGCGCGTCTGTGCGATATCCGCCGCAATCGCAGCCTTCAGCGTCTCGCTGTCGTCAAACCGGCGCTCCGGACGCAGAAAATGCAGCAGCTCCACGCGGACAAATTTGCCATACAGGTCGCCGTCAAAGTCCAGCAGGTGCGGTTCAATACACGCTTCCGCGCCGGCGCCGAAGGTCGGATGCACGCCGATATTGGTCACTGCGATATGCGCCCTGTCATCCGCAATCACACGCGATACATACACGCCGAACGGCGGCGCCTGCATCTCCTGCGGCAGCAAAAGGTTTACCGTGCGGTAGCCCAGCGTGCGTCCGACGCGCCGGCCATGCTGTACCACGCCGGCAATGGTGTACGGATGTCCCAGGAACCTCCTTGCGCGTTCCATATTGCCCGCCGCGATCTGCTGGCGGATATAGGTGGAACTGACAACGATATTGTCGATGCGCACATCCTGCACGATGTCACAGCCGATGCCCAGCCGCGCGCATTCCTCCTGCAGGCGTTCCGGCGTACCCTGTCCGCGGTAGCCGAAATGATTGTTATGTCCTGTGATGATCCAGCAGGCGTGGAACCGTCCGACCAGCATATCGTCAATAAAACTGCGCCATTCCATATTGCGCAGTTCATCATTAAAATGCGCAAAAATAACTTCATCGACACCGCCCATCGCGCGAATTTCATCCCCGCGGCACGCGGCCGATGTGATGAGCGGCACCGGATTGCCCGTAATAACCGTATCCGGATGCACATCAAATGTAAACACCGAAGAAATGGCGTTATTTTCCTGCGCACGCTGCACCGCCAGTTTCATCAGCGCCTGATGCCCGCAATGCACACCGTCAAAATATCCCAGCGCGATCGCGCGTTTTGCGTCTTTCTCTATCATGATGTTGATCCTCTTCCCCTCCGGCAATACGCCATGCGTCACCGGAATCTCTTTTCATAAAACAGCGCAAGCCCGCCGCGCGCCAGCGTATCCACACGCCCCAGCATCCAAAATTCGCCGTTGTGGTACACGCGGCACATCGTACCCGCCTGCATCGGCATATCCGTCACATGCTCCGGCGGGATAAATGCGCCGTTCTGCGCGCGCGCATAGCCGTAGTCGTCGATCATGACCGCCGGATAATCCGAAAACAGGCTGTCCGTCGGCAGCAGCAGCGATTCGATACGCTCCGCATCCGCTGCTGTCTGTATTTCATCCAGTGTCAGGCTCTGTGCCAGCGTATACCGCCCGCTCGCGGTGCGCTGCAATGCCGTCATAACAGCATACGTGCCCAGCCGCTCTCCGAGATCATGGATCAGCGTGCGCACATAGGTGCCCTTGGAGCACAGCAGGCGCAGCCTGCCGGTCTGCATCTGTTCGTCAAATGCCAGCAGCTCCGCTTCATGCACCGTAATCGCGCGCGCCTTCCGTTCTACTTCTATCCCCCTGCGGGCCAGATCATATAACCGCTGTCCGTTTACCTTGACGGCGGAATACATCGGCGGAATCTGCTGCTGTTCTCCCCGCATGGCGGCGATTGCCGCCCGTACCGTTTCCGGTGATACGCGCTTATCCGAACGCGCGGTTTCTGTGCCTGTGCTGTCCTGCGTATCGGTCGCGCAGCCCAGCGCGAAGCCCGCGACATATTCCTTCTCCTGTGCCGCCGCTAAATCGGCCGCGCGCGTCGCGCCGCCCACAAAAACCGGCAGCACGCCGGTCGCCATCGGGTCGAGCGTGCCGCCATGCCCGATGCGGCGTTCGCGCAGGATACCGCGCAGCTTTGCCACGACATCAAACGAGGTAAAATTCTGTGGCTTATTTACGACCAGTACGCCGTTATAGCGCGCTTCACGCCTCACCGCGGTACACCCTTTCTGTCGCCTCCAGCAGCCGCCGGATCGTCTCCTGCGTGCCGCAGGGCAGCGTCGCGCCCGCCGCGCGCAGATGTCCGCCGCCGCCGACCTGTGTGCAGATCGCGGAAGCGTCCACTTCCTTCGTCGTGCGGACGGATACCTTGGTGTCGCCGTTTTTCAGCTCGGTCAATGTCAGACCGACCTCTACGCCTTCGATCTGGCGCGGGATGCCCGCAATGGCGTCCAGATCGTCCCAATCCGCGCCGGTTCGCTGCCGCGCCTCCAGCGTAATACACGCAACGGCGATCTTGCCCTCGCGGTAAAATTCCATGCTGGAAAACAGCATCCGTTCGATCTCGTAGCGTGCGCGTGACTTTGTTTCAAACAGGGCGCGATTGATCTCGCCGCCGTCTACGCCCGCATCCAGGCACTTTGCCGCAACAAGGTGTGTGTTTGCCGTCGTATTGGAAAATTTGAAGCAGCCGGTATCTGTCGACGCGCCGACATAGATGCCCTCCGCGATATCGCGGTCGAGTGCGATGCCCATTTCCTCAATGACCGCGCAGACGATCTCCGCGCACGCCGCACGTTCTCCCATGACGAGGTTTTCCCTGCCAAAGCCGGTGTTTGAGCGGTGATGATCGATCACGAGATCGATCTGCGCGGCGTACTGCTGCATTTCCGGCGGAATCATGTCCGCTTCGGCACAATCCACCGACACAACACATTGCGGCTGATAGCCCTCCGGCGGCACATACGGCTCAATTAGCCTGGCGTATCGCTTTGTTACGCCCGCGTTGCGCGCAACATACGCGGTCTTGCCTGCCTTGCGCAGCGCAAGGCACAGCGCGCCTGCGCAGCCCGTGGTATCACCGTCCGGGCGGCGATGTGTCAGGATGATAAACTGATCCGCTGCCTGCAATACTTGTGCGGCGCGGGAAACTGTTCCAATCACAGCTTGCCCTCCCTCTCCAGTTCATGAAGAACGGAGTTGATATGTGCACCGTGGCTGATCGATTCATCCAGCGTGAATACGATTTCCGGCGCATAGCGCATACGGATTTTCGCCGCGACATCACGGCGCAGGAAGCCGGACGCGGATTTCAGACCGCGCATGACCTCCTTCTTCTGCTGGTCGGAACCGAACACACTGATAAACGCCTTGGCATAGCGTAGATCGCCGGTCACCTCGCAGCGGGTGACGGAGATCATCGCCTCATGCACGCGCGGGTCTTTCATCGTGCGGATGGATTCCGACAGCGCTTTCTGAAACTCTTCGCTGATGCGTTCGCTCCTCTGAGACATAACTATTTTCTCCTTTTAACGTAAAAACCGCAGGCGGGCGGCGACATGCGACGCACCCACCCGCGGAAATCAACTTGTGATTGCAATTACTGTTTGATCTGCTCCATGACGAACGACTCGATGACGTCGCCCTCCTTCAGATCGTTGTAATCCTGAATGCCCATGCCGCACTCGTAGCCTGCCGCAACTTCCTTTACATCGTCCTTGAAGCGCTTGAGCGAGTTCAGATGACCTTCATGGATCACGATGCCATCGCGGACGATACGAACCTCACACGCACGCACGATCTTGCCATCCTGTACATACGCGCCTGCGATCGTGCCGACGCCGGAAACCTTGAAGGTCTGACGGATCTCCGCGTGACCGACGACAACTTCCTTGAACTTCGGATCGAGCATACCCTTCATTGCCCGCTCCATCTCCTCGATACAGTCGTAGATGACGCGGTACAGACGGATCTCCACATCCTGCTGATGCGCGGAATCCGCCGCCGCACGCTCCGGACGGACATTAAAGCCGACAATAATCGCATTGGAAGCGGACGCGAGCATGACGTCAGACTCATTGATTGCGCCAACGGCGCCGTGAATGACATTGACACGTACTTCCTCATTGGTCAGCTTGAGCAGAGAGGAACGAACCGCTTCGACAGAACCCTGTACATCCGCCTTGATGATGATATTCAGTTCCTTCATATTGCCCTGCTGGATGGTATCGAACAGATTCTCCAGCGTGACCTTCTGCATTGCCTTATTGCGTTCTTCCTTTTCCTTCTCCTTGCGCTGCTCCACCAGCTCACGCGCCATGCGCTCGTTGTCAACGGCATAGAATACGTCGCCCGCATCCGGCACTTCGCCCAGACCGATGATCTCGACCGGTACGGACGGACCTGCATTTTCCAGCTTGCGGCCGCGCTCATCGGTCATCACACGCACTCTGCCGACGGCCTTGCCCGCAATCACAGTATCGCCGGAATGCAGCGTGCCATTCTGTACAAGAACGGTAGCGACCGGACCGCGACCGCGGTCCAGCTTCGCCTCAATAACCGTACCCTTCGCCTGACGGTTCGGGTTTGCGCGAAGTTCCTGCACATCCGCAGTCAGCAGTACCATCTCCAGCAGGTTTTCAATACCGATGCCCTGCTTTGCGGAAATCTTGCAGACGATGGTATCACCGCCCCATTCCTCCGGCACCAGATCATATTTCGTCAGCTGCTGCATGACGCGATCCGGATCCGCGTTTTCCTTATCGATCTTGTTGACCGCAACGATAATCGGGATGTTTGCGGCCTTTGCATGGTTGATCGCCTCGATGGTCTGCGGCATGATGCCGTCATCCGCCGCGACAACCAGAATGGCAATATCCGTAACCTGTGCGCCGCGTGCACGCATGGAGGTAAATGCGGCATGACCCGGCGTGTCCAGGAAGGTGATCGGACGTCCGTTGACCTTGACGCGATACGCGCCGATGTGCTGGGTGATGCCGCCCGCTTCGCCCGCCGCGACGTCGGTCTTGCGGATCCTGTCCAGCAGGGAGGTTTTGCCGTGGTCTACATGACCCATGACAACGACGACCGGGCTTCTCGGCTCCAGGTTCTCTTCCCTGTCCTCGCTCTCGTCAAACAGCTTTTCCTCGATTGTGACATGGACTTCCTTCTCAACCTTCGCGCCCATCTCTTCCGCCACAATCGCGGCGGTGTCATAGTCGATCGTCTGCGAAATATTTGCCATGACGCCCAGCTTGAGCAGTTCCTTGATGACATCCGCCGCGGTGCGCTTGAGGCGGGAAGCCAGCTCGCCCACATTGATTTCATCCGGAATCATGACCTTCAGCTGAACCTTCTTGATCTGACGCTGCTGACGCTGCAGGCGCTTGAATTTCTCCTGTTCCTCCTGACGGCGCTTGCTGGAAAACGGCTTGCGGGAATCCGCCTTGCGGGTAATCTTCTGCTTGCCCTGCTTCATGCGATCCGCCTTCTGCGGTACCAGCGCATCGATGCGCTCATCATAGCGCGCCAGATTGACGTTGCCGCCGCCGCGGGTGTCCACACGGTGGATCTGCTTGCCCTTGGTCTGCTGGAGCTTATTCTCATCTGTCGTAACCGTCGAGGTCGCCTGCTCCGCAGAGCCTTGCGGGCGCAGGATCTGGCGCGGCTCATGCGGCTTTGCCGGCTGACGGTTCTTTTTCTTCTTATCGCCGCGCACTTTCTGCTGCTCTGCCGGTTGCTGTGCGGAGACTTCCGGCTGCTTTGCTCCGGCTGCCGCCTTGACCGGCTTTTCTGTCTTGCGCAGTTCTTTCTTTGCGTCGGTCTTTTTTGCGTCCGCTTTTTTGTCCGCCTTCTTTGCGTCAGCCTTTTTATCACCCTTCGCGCTTTTGCGCATCGGCTGCTGCCGCACAACCTGCGTTGTCGGCGCTTTGCGCTCCGCAGCCTGCTTTTCCAGAACCTCCGCCATATTCTCAACCGGATTTTTTCTGGTTATATAATCAAACACCAAATTCAGCTCTTCCGGCTCCAAAACCTGCATATGGTTTTTCGGCGTCTTGGCGTATTCTGTCAGCACATCGGTGATATCCTTTGTGCTCATGCCAAAATCCTTGGCTACTTCATGTACACGGTATTTATTATCAATACTCATGCGCGTTCACCTCCACGTTTCGTATCAATTGACTTTCTCATACTGCCGGACGTATGCGTTCCGGCGGATTTGTTCCGCGGCTTTTTCTTTCCGCGGCGCGATTCCACGCGCTTTTTCTTTTCGCCCAGCCGCTGCGCCAGTGCGGCATACTGTTCATCTGCGGCTGCCGCTTTCTGTGCTGCCGCCGCCGCAAAGCCCGCGTCCGTGATGCAGCACACAGCCGTTGGCCTGCGCCCAAGCGCCTGCCCCATTTCCGCCGCGCTGCATGTCATCCGGATCACCGGTACGCCGCAGGTCTGCCGGTGGTATGCCACACGTCGGCAGATGCCTGCGCCGGCATCCTCCGCCAGCAGCAGCAGACGCGCTTCTCCGGCGGAAACGGTATCCGCTGTCGCATCATCGCCGCATACCAGCTTGCCCGCGCGGAAGCACAGTCCGAGCAATCCCAATATATCATGCATCGGCGTTCTGCTCCATCTGCTCACGCAGGCGGTCATATACCTCGTCCGGCACAGGGCAGCCAAACGCACGCTCCAACGCCCTGTTCTTTCTGGCACGCGCCAGACATGCCGCATCCGGACAGACATATGCGCCGCGTCCGGGATTTTTGCCGCGGAAATCCAAATCGATCCCGCCCTCCGGCGAACGTACCACACGGATCAGCTCGCGCTTCGGCTTCATCTCACGGCAGCCGACACACTGGCGCATCGGAATCTTTCTTTTCTGCACTGTGCCGTCCTCCTTACGCCTCGTCGTCTGCAATCAGCGCATCGTCCGCTTCCAGCGCCTGCTGTAACGCGGCGCTCTCCGAGCCGATGTCGATCTTGCAGCCGGTCAGCTTAGCGGCAAGCCGCGCATTCTGACCTTCCTTGCCGATTGCCAGCGAAAGCTGGTCATCCGGTACGGTAACGCGGCAGCTCTTGCCATCCGGCAGCATCATCGCGCTGATAACGTCGGCCGGACTGAGCGCCTCGGATACGAAGGTTGCGGTATCCTCAGAGTACTTGATAATGTCGATCTTCTCACCGGACAGCTCGCTGACGATGCTGCCGACGCGGGAGCCGCGCGGACCGACGCAGGCGCCGATCGGGTCTACCTTCTCATCATGTGTCATGACGGCGATCTTGGTGCGGTTGCCTGCTTCGCGGGCAATCGACTTGACCTCAACAATGCCGTCATGGATCTCCGGTACCTCCAGCTCAAACAGGCGCTTGACCAGACCCGGATGGGTGCGGGAAATCAACACCTGCGGACCGTGGGTGCCCTTGCGCACCTCTACGACAAATACCTTGATGCGCTGCCCTTCGGTCAGAATCTCGCCCGGCACCTGCTCATTTTTGGTGAGGACGGCCTCGGTCTTTTCACCGTCGCTGACCATTTCCAGGATGACGTTCTCTGTGCGCGGGTCAATGCGGCTGACCACTGCGCTGAGAATTTCGTGCTCACGGGAGCTGTATTCATTGTACGCCATGCCGCGTTCGGACTCGCGGATGCCCTGAATAATGACCTGCTTCGCAGCCTGTGCCGCAATGCGTCCGAATTTCTTGGTCTGTACGTCAACGCGCACTGTATCGCCCAACGAGGCACGCGGGCTGATCTGTCTTGCGTCCTCCAGCGAGATCTCGGTCAGCGGATCCTCCGCTTCGTCTACGACCTCCTTGGCAACATACATATGAATGGTCTTTTCTTCCATATCCGGCTCGACGTAAACATTGTCACATTTCAAGCCGTCATTGTCTTTTTTATACGCGGTCAGCAATGCCTGCCCCACGCGATCGAGCATATAATCGACTGGAATGCCTTTCTCCCTTTCCAGCTGCTCCAGCGCTGCGAAAAATTCTGCGTTCATTTTTTTGGTATTCACTCCTTATTGTGTGCGCTATCACGCGCAGCCATACCCCTTTTACAGGGTTTTCCTGTCAAATCGTTACGTTCAGACGGACAGCCGCGATATCCTTCGGCTCATATACTGTGACGCTTCCATCCACATCCAGCGTGACACAGCCCCTGTCATACGCCTTCAGGATTCCGACCGCTGTTTTACTGCCGTCAATCGGGCGGTAGAATTTGATCTCTACCTCGCTGCCGAGAAATGCCGCGAAATGCTCCGGCCGCTTGAGCCTGCGCGTCAGTCCGGCTGAGGAAACGCACAGCGTATACGGCGGCAGCGAATCGAACGCCTTGTCATCCAGCAGCGGGTCGATTGCGCGGGAGAGCGTTTCGCAATCGTCAATATCTGTGTGGCCTGCGCGGTCAATCGTGATGGTCAGCATATACTGACCGCCCTCTTTTTCAAAGGTCACATCCCACAATGTAACGCCCATTTCCCGCGTAAACGGTTCGCTCATCTCCCAGACACGTTTACAGACTTCTTTTGCCGTCATTTTTACCTCCGCAACAATAGCAATAAGAAAGAGTGGGTTGCCCCACTCTCCTCAAATCGTAATTCTTACACTAACAAATGTTATTATACCACGCAATCCCGCGTGATGCAAGCAAAATTTTGCCAAATTTCCTGAAATCAGCCGCGGCGCAGCAATTTATTGACGGAAAGCAGGATTTCCCGCGCATTCAGCACGAGCAGCAGCACAAACAGCGCCGGCACGAACACAAACCACAGCGGCGTCTGTACGGACATGATGATCGCCTGTACAAACAGGATAACCACGCTGCACACCGTCTTTTTGATATTCCAGCGGATTTTGAGATACCGCTGCGTATTGACCGCGCGGATCATAAACAGCACAAAATAGCTGATAAAGGTTGCGATGCCCGCGCCCAATGCACCGTAGAACGGGTCAATCCTGCCCATTGTCGGAATCAGGATACAGTTGAGTACGATATTGACGCCGGCGCAGATCATCGTTGTGACCATCGAGTTCTTGCTGCGCAGCTTGAGCATATACACGCTTGCAAGGAAGGTAGACAGCAGACCAAACGTCGTTGCCAGCGTCAGGATCGGGATGAACCGCCATGAAATGAAGAAGTCCTTTCCTACCATAAACGTCATGACAAACTTGGACACCATGATAAGACCGGAGCTGCCGATAAACGCAATGGAGGAATACGCGCCGAGCACCTTGCTGAAAAAGTCCACCTGTTCCTTCGGGTCGCTCTCCTTGACAGCGGAAATCTGCCACGCATCCGCGAACAGGTTCGCCACAATCAGCAGGACATTCGGGATCTTATTCGCCGCGGCATACAGCCCGTTTGCTTCTGTATTGATAAAAAAGATAATCAGGTACCGGTCGGACATATTGATGATCCACTGGCACACCGTCTGCGGCACGAGCGGGAGCGCGTACTTACGCATCCGCTTTGCCAGCTTGCGGTCATAGCGCCTGCTGAGCGGCGAGACGAGGTAGTTGTATTCCTTTGCGAGGAAAAACATCACAAGACCGAGCGTCAGATCAGAGATAATGTTCGCAAGGATATATCCCATCACACGCAGCTGCGGCAGCAGGATAATGTTTAGGATAATATTGAGGAAGGTATTTCCGATGCCGTTGGCGGCATACATTTTGTTATGTCCGAGGCTGAGCGCGAACTGGATGCAAAGTGTGCGCAGGCTGGAAGCCAGAACAAACGCCAGAACCGCGATGGTATAGCCGGACATGAAATCCATCAGATACCGCAGGATGGGCGATACGACCGCAAGACACGCAAACCCAATCAAAATCGTATACAAGCCGCTGCTGAACACGCTTTTTTTGTCTGTACCGTTTTCCAGTCCAAAGCGGATGACCGCGTTGTTGATGCCCACCGAGGCGATCGGAATCATCAGCTGACCCACGTTGATGAGCGCGTCTACCGTACCATATTCCCCCGTGCTGAGGATATTGGTATAGAACGGCAGCATGAGAAACACAAGCACCTTGGAAGAAAATGTGCCGATGGCAAAAATGACGGTATTGCCAAGCAGCTTTTTATATCTGTTCTGCGCCATATCGAACTTCCTTTATCATAGCTTAATTTGAATTGATTATAGCACTCCGCTTTTGCCGTTTCAATACGGAAAAGTGCATAAACTCTACGATCACAGCCGCCGCGGGGCAAAATTTGCAGATTCTTCACAAAGCCTCGCTGAAAAAAGGGATTGTTCCGATAGCATGGCTCGAAACAATCCCTTTTGAATGTCAAATGGTTATATCATCCATTAAACAAGCTCAATAACAGCCATTTCAGCTGCGTCACCGCGGCGCGGACCGATCTTTACGATACGGGTGTAGCCGCCGTTGCGGTCTGCGTACTTTTCAGCCAGCTCGCCGAATACCTTCGCTTCCACTTCCTTCTTGGTGATGAAAGCTGCTGCCTGACGGCGGGTAGCGAGGGTGTTCTTCTTACCGAGCGTGATCATCTTCTCAGCGAGAGGACGAACTTCTCTGGCTCTTGCAACGGTGGTCTCAATCCTGCCGTTTTCCAGCAGGTAGGTTACCATTGCTCTGAGCATTGCCATTCTATGGTCAGTGGTTCTGCCGAGTTTACGGTTTCCGGCCATGAGAAAATACCTCCTTTGGTTCAGGTCTATCTATCCTTGCGGAGCCGCCCGGCAAAACGCCGGGGATTCCGCTGTGTGGTTTGATTGAATTATTCTTCATTCTTCGCAAGGGACAGGCCCATTGCTTCCAGCTTGAAGATGACTTCCTCCAGCGACTTCTTTCCAAGGTTACGGACCTTCATCATATCGTCTTCAGAAGTATTGATAAGATCTTCTACCGTGTTGATGCCGGCACGCTTGAGGCAGTTGAACGAACGGACGGACAGGTCAAGCTCTTCAATCGTCATCTCAAGCACCTTATCATGCTGTGTCTCTGCCTTCTCAACAACGGTGGAATGGGAACCGATTTCCTCAGAGAGGTCTACGAACAGCGTCAGGTGGTCAGTCAGGACCTTTGCGCCGAGCGATACCGCGTCCTTTGCGGTAATCGTGCGGTCAGTCCAGACCTCCAGCGTCAGCTTGTCGTAATCGGTCATGTTGCCGACACGAGTATTTTCAACTGTGTAGTTTACCTTATAGACCGGCGTGTAAATTGAGTCAACCGGAATAACGCCGATCGCAGTCTGATACTGCTTGTTGCGTTCGGCCGAAACATAGCCGCGGCCATTCGTCAGCGTGATCTCCATAGACAGGCGCGCATCGCTCATGAGTGTTGCGATGTGCAGCTCCGGGTTGAGGATCTCGACCTCGCCATCCGTGTGAATATCGCCTGCAGTCACAGTGCCTTCTCCGCTTGCTTCAATGTAAACGGTCTTCGGACCGTCACAATAGAGCTTTGCGATGATGCCCTTGACATTCAGCACGATTTCGGTAACATCCTCTTTTACGCCGGGGATGGTTGAAAACTCGTGCTGTACACCGGCGATCTTGATGCTGCTCGCGGCCGTGCCCGGCAGGGATGACAGCAGGATGCGGCGAAGGGAGTTGCCAAGCGTGGTTCCGTAACCGCGCTCAAGCGGTTCAACGACAAACTTGCCGTAGGAGCCATCTTCTGCAAGATTTTCGCAGTCTATACGGGGCTTTTCAATTTCGATCATTTAAATGATACCCTCCTTATCAGTCGGCGAAATAATGAAACAAACAAATGAGGGCAAATCTTACTTGGAATACAGTTCGACAATGAGGTGCTCGGCAACATCGTAGTCGATGTCGTCGCGCTGCGGCATCGCAATTACCTTACCTTCAAAGCTGTCCTTCTCCTTCTCCAGCCACTTCGGGCAGGAGGTAGCGCCCAGTTCTTCAACAAGTGCCTTGAACTTAGCGCTGGAACGGGACTTTTCGCGTACAGCGATCACGTCGCCCGGCTTTACGCGGTAGGACGCGATGTTAACCTTCTGACCGTTTACGGTGAAATGACCGTGGGAAGCCAGCTGACGCGCCTCGCGGCGGGTCTTTGCGAAGCCCAGACGGAATACAACATTATCCAGACGGGTTTCCAGCAGGCTCAGCAGATTCTCGCCTGCCTTGCCTTCCATCTTTTCGGCCTTCTCATAGTACTTTCTGAACTGCTTCTCCAGAACGCCATAGATAAACTTGACCTTCTGCTTTTCGTTCAGCTGCATCGCATATTCAGACTGCTTTCTTCTGGACTGCTTCGGAGTTCTCTTGGTTTCCTTGGAAACGCCCAGAACTGCCGGAGAAATACCCAGAGTCTTGCAGCGCTTCAGGATCGGCTGTGTGTTCTTTGCCATAGGTCTGTATCCTCCTTATTAAACTCTTCTTCTCTTCGGCGGGCGGCAGCCATTGTGCGGGATGGGGGTAACATCCTTGATCATGGTTACTTCCAGACCAGTTGCCTGAAGCGCACGGATCGCAGCCTCACGTCCGGAACCCGGACCCTTGACATATACTTCAACCGTCTTCAGGCCATGCTCCATTGCAGCCTTTGCAGCGGTTTCCGCAGCGGTCTGCGCCGCAAACGGCGTGGACTTACGGGAACCACGGAAACCCATTTCGCCGGCGGATGCCCAGGAAATTGCATTGCCGTTCAGGTCGCTGATGGTCACGATGGTATTGTTAAAGGAGGAACGGATATGAGCCGCACCCTTTTCAATGTTCTTGCTTACGCGGCGCTTACGAGAAACGGCGCCCTTCTTCTGTGCCTTAGCCATTTTTCAGTACGCCTCCTTACTTCTTCTTGTTCGCAATGGTCTTCTTCGGACCCTTGCGTGTACGAGCGTTGGTCTTGGTACGCTGTCCGCGAACCGGCAGACCTCTTCTGTGGCGAATCCCGCGATAGGATCCGATTTCTACCAGGCGCTTGATATTCAGCGCAACCTCACGGCGCAGGTCACCCTCTACAGTATAATCATGGATCACTTCGCGGAGCTTGATCTCTTCCGCCTCGGTCAGATCCTTTACGCGGGTATCCGGATTGATTCCCGCTTTCTTCAAAATTTCATTGGACAGCTTCCGGCCGATGCCGTAGACGTAGGTCAGGCCAATTTCTACGCGCTTTTCTCTCGGAAGGTCTACACCGGCAATTCTTGCCATTTATTAACGCACCTCCTGTGTGGTTGACTGGGAATTAGCCCTGCTTCTGCTTATGCTTCGGGTTCGTGCAGATTACCATGACACGACCCTTGCGACGAATGATCTTGCACTTTTCGCAAATCGGTTTTACAGATGGTCTTACTTTCATTGAATGAAACCTCCATAGTTAAGGTTGTGTCGAGCCCGGACGGAGCAAGTTTGTCTATCCCTCCGGGGGCTAAAATCTGGATTATTTCGATCTCCAGGTGATTCTGCCCTTTGTCAGGTCATACGGGGAAACCTGAACGGTCACTTTATCGCCGGGCAGGATGCGGATATAGTTCATTCTCAGCTTACCGGAGATGTGAGCCTGAATGACCGGCTTAGCCGGATTGTTCAATTCTACCTTAAAGGTAGCGTTTGGCAGCGCCTCTATGACGGTACCTTCCAGTTCAATTAAGTCCTCTTTCGGCATCTCAATTCCTCCATAGGTCAAATAAGTCTACAGCCCTGCATATTTGCCAGGCCTCCCGCACTAAAATGGAGCAGGCGCAGCATCGCCTGTCCGCAGCCGCGGCGGGAAATTTTCAAATAATGTGGGTTCGGTGCCTTGCTGTCACCATTCTTCTCCGTTTTCCAGGAGCGTCAGAATAACCGGCTCCCCTTCGGTGATAGCGACCGAATTTTCGTAGTGCGCAGACAGCTTTCCGTCCTTTGTCTTGACGGTCCAGCCGTCAGACAAGGTCTTTACCTCATACGTACCAACATTTACCATAGGCTCAATGGCCAGCGTCATTCCCGGCATAAGCCGCACGCCGTGTCCAGGCCGTCCGAAGTTCGGTACCTCCGGATCTTCATGCAGCTTTGCACCTACGCCATGTCCCACGTAATCGCGCACAAGCGAAAAGCCCTGCGCCTCCACATAGGTCTGAATGGCATGGGAAATGTCTGATATTCGATTGCCCTTGCGGGCAAACTTGATGCCCTCATAGAAACTCTGTCGGGTCACTGCGATGAGCCGTTCTGCCTCTTCCGACACCTCCCCGCAGGGAACGGTGCAGGCACAGTCGCCGTGGAAGCCGTTGATATACGCGCCGACATCCACCTTGACAATATCCCCCTCGTGAATGACACGGGACCGCGAGGGGATGCCATGAATGACTTCATCGTTGATCGAAACACAGGCGCTTCCCGGGAACCCCCCATAGCCGAGGAAGGACGGGGTTGCCCCTGCCTGCTCGATGGTTCTCCGTACGATTTTATCGATTTCACCTGTGGTGACCCCAGGCCGGACAGCACGAGCCGCAGCGGCGCGTGCCGCTGCGGTTATTCGTCCTGCCTGACGCATCAATTCCAGTTCTTTTCTGGATTTAACTCTGATCATCTCGTTTCAAGCCCCAGTGCTTCACACGCGAGCTGCTTGGTGTGCTCGAAATCGTTGTCGATCTCGATTTCCTTCAGCTTACCAAGGCTTGCGTAGAAGCCCTTGACCGGCTCGGTCTGCTCATGGTAGGTCTTGAGACGGGCAAGTACGGTTTCCGGCGCGTCGTCCTTGCGGATTACAACCGGATCGCCGCAGTTGTCGCAGATTCCCTCCTGCTTCGGAGCCATCTCCTTGCTGTTGACATTATAAGTGGCGCCGCACTTCAGGCAAACACGTCTGCCGCCCATACGATTGACGATGACAGCATCATCGATCTCCAGCGACAGTGCGCAGTCCATCGGCACGACCTGCTCCAATGCCTCCGCCTGGGGAATGTTGCGCGGGAAGCCGTCGAGGATGCAGCCGTTTGCGCAGTCCGGCTGCGCCAGACGATCCTTGATAAGACCGATCACAACTTCATCCGGAACGAGGTCGCCCGCATCCATGTACTTCTTCGCGCTCAGACCCAGCTCGGTCTGATTTTTAATTGCTTCTCTGAGCATATTACCGGTGGATATTGATGGAATACCCATCTTTTCGATAAGGTATGCAGCTAAAGTGCCTTTACCGGCGCCCGGAGCGCCCAATAAAACGAGTTTCATTTTTTCGATCTCCTCTATTATATCCACTGATTCCAGGAAATGCAAGTATTTTATTCAAGGAATCCCTTATAATTTCTCATCATGAGCTGGCTCTCCAGCTGGCGAACCGTCTCCAGCGCTACACCGACAACAATCAGCACCGACGTACCGCCCAGAGCGACACCGCTCAGGCTGGAATTGAATGCGCTGATGACCAGCGGAACACCGGCAACAATACTCAGGAAGATCGCGCCGAGGAATGTAACCTTGCCAAGCGCCTTCGTGATGAAATCAGAGGTCGGACGACCCGGACGGAAGCCCGGAATGAATCCGCCGTTCTTCTTGAGATTGTTCGCAATTTCGATCGGATTAAACTGAATCGCCGCATAGAAGTAGCTGAACATAAAGATCAGCAGGACATACAGTACAATGTAGAACGGATTGCTGGAAGAGAACAGGTTGAAGATCGTTTCAGCAAGCGAACCGGCCTTCGGGTTCACCATCATCTGGATGGTAGACGGGATAGACATGATGGACGCCGCGAAGATGATCGGCATAACACCGGAGGCATTTACCTTGATCGGCAGGTGCGTCGACTGCCCGCCGTACATCTTACGTCCAACAACTCGCTTTGCATACTGGATCGGAATCCTGCGTTCTGCTTCGGAAATAAACACAACAAACGTGATGATTGCCAGAGAGATCACAATGATCAGCACAGCAATAAATATGCTGATGCCGCCGCCGCGGACAAGCTCGATCATGGAGGATGCCATAGACGGACCTCTGGAAACGATGCCGGCGAACAGCAGGATGCTGATGCCGTTGCCCACGCCATTCTTGGTGATGAGTTCACCCATCCACATGATGAGCGCAGTACCGGCGGTGAAGGTCAGTACAATGACCAGTCCATGCCAGAAATCGGTTTCCTGAATCAGGCTGTTGCTCTTGAGCAGAACATAGTACGAATAGCCCTGAAGAAGGCCCAGCGCAACGCCCAGATAACGGGTGATCGCTGAAATCTTCTTCCGGCCTTCCTCGCCCTCATCACGCGCCATCCGCTCCAGCGCCGGAATGGCAACTGTGAGCAGCTGGATAATGATGGAGGCGTTAATATACGGCGTGACGGACATTGCAAAGATCGTTGCCCTCGACAGACCGCCGCCAGAAAATACATTCAGGTAGCCGAGCATCGTACTCGACATAGAATCAAAATACTCTGCAAGCGCCGTAATGTCAATATATGGTACAGGAATAGAGGAGCCTAACCGGAACAGGACAATAATCATTGCGGTATAAATCAACTTTTTTCTCAGTTCCGGGACGCGCCAAGCGTTTTTTAAGGTCTCAATCACCTTATACCACCTCGGCCTTTCCTCCTGCTGCCTCGATTTTTTCCTTTGCGGAAGCAGAGAAAGCAGCTGCCTGAACCGTCAGCTTTCTGGTGAGCTCACCGTTGCCCAGAATCTTAACGCCGTCCAGCGTCTTCTTTACCAGGCCGGCCTCTACCATAGCGTCGACAGTTACAACTGCGCCGTCTTCAAATTTGTTCAGATCGGCGACATTTACCACTGCATTTACAGTACCGAAAATGTTGTGGAAGCCGCGCTTTGGCAGACGGCGTGCCAGCGGCATCTGACCGCCTTCAAATCCCGGACGGACGCCGCCGCCGGAACGGGCCCACTGACCCTTGTGTCCGCGACCGGCAGTCTTGCCGTTGCCGGAACCGGCGCCGCGACCCTTACGGTATGCAGGCTGGGTAGAACCTTCAGCCGGCTTGAGATCCTGTAACTTCATGTTCTACACCTCCTTATGCGTTTGCCTCGACCTTGAGCAGGTAGCTGATCTGAGCGATCTTGCCGCGTGTCTGCGCATTGTCGGGCTGGATGGTTACGTCATTGATTGTCTTAAGACCCAGGGAATGAGCTGTGGCAATATGCTTCTGCTTTCTGCCGGACAGGCTCTTTACAAGGGTAATCTTCAGGTTTTCCATTGAACTACCCCTCCTTATTAAAGTTCATCAGCAGACTTGCCGCGAACCGCTGCAATCTGCTCTGCATTGCGCAGGCTCTTCAAGCCCTCGATTGCTGCCAGAACAACATTCTGCGGGTTGTTGGAGCGCAGGCACTTGGTACGGATGTCTTTGATACCGGCTACCTCAACAACAGCACGGACTGCGCCGCCAGCGATAACACCGGTACCGGGAGCAGCCGGCTTGAGGAGGACGCGGCCAGCGCCGAACGCGCCGATCGTCTCGTGCGGGATGGTGCTGCCCTTCAGGCTGATCGTTACCATGTTCTTCTTTGCGTCCTCAATTGCCTTGCGGATTGCATCCGGAACCTCGGCAGCCTTGCCCTGACCTACGCCGATGGTGCCCTTCATGTCGCCGATGACAACCAGTGCAGCGAACTTCATGACACGACCGCCCTTCACGGTCTTCGATACTCGATTTAATGCGACAACTCTTTCTTCATATTCGGGAGCGCCGCGATCATACTTTCCAGCCATTTGCTTACCTCCTTCCGATTAAAACTTCAAGCCGCCCTCGCGGGCGCCTTCTGCGAGTTCCTTGACACGGCCGTGGTATATATAGCCGCCGCGGTCAAACACGACCTGCTCAATACCCTTCGCCTTTGCGCGTTCCGCAATGATGTTGCCAACCTTGCGTGCGGCTTCCTTGTTGCCGCCGTACTCGCTGAAGTCCTTCTCGGTGGTGGACGCAGCTGCAAGCGTTACGCCCTGAACATCATCGATCACCTGAGCGAAAATGTTCTTCGAGCTTCTGAATACGTTGAGACGCGGGCGCTGTGCAGTGCCGGAAACTGCGCCGCGTACTCTCTTATGGCGTCTGAGACGCTGCTTATTAGAGTCTTTCTTTGAAACCATTTAGGCACACCTTCCTTTACTTTTTCTTCGCGCCGGTCTTGCCTTCCTTGCGGCGGATCACTTCGTCAGCGTACTTGATGCCCTTGCCCTTATACGGCTCCGGCGGTCTCTTCTCGCGGACTTCTGCTGCAAACTGGCCGACCTTCTGCTTGTCCGGACCGGAAATGATGATCTTGTTGGTGCCCTCGACATCAATCTTGATATCACCGGTCTCTTCAACGATTACCGGATGGGAATAGCCCAGGTTCATGGTCAGGGTCTTGCCCTGCTTGTTCACACGGTAACCTACGCCATTGACTTCCAGAACCTTCTTATAGCCCTCGGTTACGCCGATCACCATGTTGTTGATCAGGCTGCGGGTCAGACCATGCAGGGAACGGTTCTGCTTCTCGTCGTTCGGACGGGTCACGGTGATGGTGTTGCCTTCCATGGCGACGTGCATTGCCGGATGGATATCACGGGTCAGGGTGCCGTTCTTGCCCTTTACGGTGATGGTATTGCCGTCGAGCTTTACATCGACGCCTTCCGGTACTGTGATCGGCATTCTACCAATTCTTGACATTCTCAGTACCTCCTTACCATACGAACGCAAGGACTTCGCCGCCGACATTCAGCTCGCGAGCCTTCTTGTCGGTCATGACGCCCTTAGACGTGGAAATGATGGCGATGCCCAGTCCGCGCAGCACCTTCGGCAGCTCCTGCGCACCTGCGTATACGCGCAGGCCCGGCTTGGAAACGCGCTTCAGTCCGGTGATCGCCTTTTCATTGTTTGCGGTGTACTTCAGTGTGATGTGGATTGTGCCCTGTCCGCCCTCGATAACCTTGAAGTCCTTGATATAGCCTTCATCCAGCAGAATCTGTGCAATTGCCTTCTTCATGCCGGAAGCCGGGACATCAACAGTCGCGTGGCGTGCAGTGCCCGCATTTCTGATGCGGGTTAACATATCCGCAATCGGGTCTGTGATCTGCATTACTTTGTCCTCCTTACAGAAGTTAGAGAGTGATTCTCTCCACTTTTCCGGGCCGAACCATGTGATAAAATCCGTTCGGCTGCGGGATACTCAGAAATGATATAGAGAAACAGTTAACGGGAGACAGCCTGTGCCTCCGTTAGCTGTTTTTCACAATTATGATTTACCAGGATGCCTTCTTTACGCCCGGAATCTGACCCTTGTAGGCCAGTTCACGGAAGCAGATACGGCAGATACCATAGTTGCGCAGGTAAGCGTGCGGACGGCCGCAGATCTTGCAGCGGTTGTATGCACGAGTAGAGAACTTCGGCTTTGCCTGCTGCTTGAGAACCATTGCCTTCTTAGCCATTTTTCTACTCCTCCTTACTTCGCAAACGGAGCGCCCAGAGCTGCCAGCAGCTCGCGAGCCTCTTCGTCCGTCTTCGCGGTGGTGCACATAACGATGTCCATGCCGCGGATCTTGTCGATCTTGTCATATTCGATCTCCGGGAAGATCAGCTGCTCCTTCAGACCGATCGCGTAATTGCCGCGGCCGTCAAAGGAGTTCGGGTTGATGCCGCGGAAGTCGCGGACACGCGGGAGCGCGATGTTGAAGAAGCGGTCGAGGAACTCCCACATACGGTCGCCGCGCAGAGTGACCTTCACGCCAACCGGCATTCCCTCACGCAGCTTGAAGTTTGCGATGGACTTCTTTGCGTAGGTGACAATTGCCTTCTGGCCTGAAATTGCGGTGATATCACGTACAACCGCGTCGAGTACCTTTGCGTTGCCGTTTGCTTCCGCGCCGCAGCCGACATTGATAACGATCTTGTCGAGCTTCGGGATCTGCATCGTGCTCTTGTACTCAAATTTCTTCATCAGAGCAGGAGCAACCTCTGCCTGATATTTATCCTTTAATACTGGCATTTGTTACATCCTCCTCTTAATATACTTCGCCGCAATGCTTGCAGACGCGAACCTTGGTACCGTCCTCAAGGAACTTATGCGCCGGACGGGTCGGCTTGCTGCACTTCGGGCAGACAGCCATAACCTTGCAGGCACGGATTGCGCCCTCGCGCTTGACGATACCGCCGCTCTCGCCCTGACGGCGCGGCTTGACATGCGTGGTCAGGATGTTGACACCCTCGATCGTAACCTGTCCCTTCTTCGGGGAAACAGCGATGATCTTGCCACTCTTGCCCTTTTCCTTACCGGAGAGAACGACTGCGGTGTCGCCCTTCTTTACATGCAGAGTATTCATTACCGGACGACCTCCTTACAGTACTTCCGGAGCCAGGGACAGGATCTTCATGTAATCCTTATCGCGCAGCTCTCTTGCAACAGGCCCGAAGATACGGGTACCCTGCGGGTTTTTGTCTTCTCTGATGATGACAGCCGCATTCTCGTCAAAACGGATGTAGCTGCCGTCGGCACGGCGCACGCCCTTGCGGGAGCGGACGATAACGGCCTTGACAACCTGGCCCTTCTTTACGCCGCCGCCCGGCGTACACTTGCGTACCGAGCAAACGATAACATCACCGATGTTACCATACTTACGTGCGGAGCCGCCCAGAACACGGATGCACTTCAGCTCCTTTGCGCCGGAATTATCGGCTGCGCGGAGAAATGTTTCCTGCTGAATCATGTGCGCTCCTCCTTACTTCGCCTTTTCAATGACTTCTACAAGTCTCCAGCGCTTGTCCTTGGACAGCGGGCGGGTTTCCATAACGCGAACGGTGTCGCCGATCCGGCACTCGTTGTTCTCGTCATGCGCCTTGAGCTTGTAGGTTCTCTTGATGATCTTCTTATACAGCGGATGCTGGACGCTGTCCGCGATCGCAACGACAATCGTCTTGTCCATCTTGTCAGAAACGACCTTGCCGACTCTTGTCTTGCGGAAAGCTCTATCAGACATTTGTAGTTACCTCCCTT
>CAYNPX010000007.1:0-28452 GCA_964399205.1 uncultured Butyricicoccus sp. | reverse complement strand
ATTGTTTTGTAAGCCTTTTTATGCGGTTAGAATTTAACCTCTCGGCCCTCCTTGATCCACTCGCGGAACTCAGCAGTCGCTGCGAAGAGAACATCGCCGGAGGAGTTGATTGCAGTCTCAAAGGAATCCTGTACGACACCGATGATGAAACCGACACCTACGACCTGCATGGCGATGTCATTGCTGATACCAAACAGAGAGCAGGCCATTGGGATGAGCAGCAGAGAACCGCCTGCGACACCGGATGCACCACATGCGGCAACGGTAGCCAGAAGGCTGAGGATGATCGCGGTCGGGATGCTGACGTTGACGCCCATCGTGTTGGCTGCCGCCAGCGTCATGACGGTGATTGTAATGGCGGCGCCGTCCATATTGATTGTCGCGCCGAGCGGGATGGAAACGGAATATACATTCTTATCCAGTCCGAGCCGGTCGCACAGTGCCATATTGACCGGAATATTTGCCGCGGAGCTGCGGGTAAAGAATGCTGTCACGCCGCTTTCCTTAAAGCAGCGCAGAACCAGCGGATATGGATTGCGGTGCAGGCAGATCGCCGCGATCAGCGGATCGACGATCAGTGCCACTGCCAGCATACAGCCGACCAGAAGAACCAGAAGTTTGCCATAGTCCTTAAAGATACTCAGACCATTTTCGGAAACGGAAGTGAAAACAAGTCCCATAATACCGAACGGCGCCAGATTGATGATCCAACGAACTGCCTGTGATACAGCGTCGGAAATATCCTGAAGCGCTTCCTTGGTATGCGGAGATGCCAGCTTCTTCAGTGCAAGCCCCAGAATAACGGACCATGCCAAAATACCCACATAGTTTGCGTTTGCAAGCGAATCGACCGGATTGGACACGATGTTATTGAGCAGGTTGGAAAATACCTCTGCAATGCCGCTCGGCGGAACCGTGTCGGTTGTCGATTCTGTCAGCTTAATCGTTACCGGGAATGCAAAGCTCGCAAATACGGCTACTACAGCTGCCAGCAGTGTGCTCAGCATATACAGGAAGATAACCGTGCGGAATCGCTTGCCGATGCCCTCTGTTGCCTGCGCCAATGAGCTCATGACCAACACAAAGACCAGAATTGGCGCAATTGATTTCAGCGCGCCGACAAAGATTGTTCCCAATATGGAAATTGCGGTTGCCTGTGGCGCCACAAGCGCCAGGATGATACCGATAATCAGGCCGACCACGATGCGCAGAATCAGACTGGTATCATTCCATTTTTTTACAAGGTTTTTCATATACGTCCCCTTTTCTGAAATATAGTTCAGCGCATTTTGAGCGCTGCGTTCTCTGACCTGCTGTGCCATCAAACAACATTATGATACCACCTTTTTCGACTGTTTACAACGATATATTTTTCCAAAGTATGACAATATACCGGTTCGTTATAAAAATACGGATGGTAAGACAGGGAAAACAGGCACCTCCTCCTGTGCCGCTCATATATTGGAGGCAGGAGGTGCGACATGGATCATTTTGTCCTGATGGCGCTGATTGCAACACTTGGAACATGGTTTATAACGGCTCTGGGCGCTGCAACCGTTGTCTTTTTTAAATCTCCAAATCAAACGGCGCTGAATCTCATGCTCGGTTTTGCTTCCGGTGTCATGATCGCGGCGAGCTTCTGGTCGCTTTTGCAGCCGGCAATCGAGCGGGCGGAGGCATCCGCCGGTCAGCCTGCATATTTTGTGGCAACGACAGGCTTTCTTTTTGGCGCGCTTTTTATGTGGGGATCGGATAAAATCGTAACAGTTTCAACCGGGAAAGCGAACAGTACACAGGGAAAACCAAACGAAAGACTGAACAGGATCATCATGCTGGTGCTTTCGATTACACTCCACAACATACCGGAGGGGCTGGCTGTGGGTGTTGCGTTTGGCGCACTGCAAAACAGTGGTCATGCGGCGGAAAATCTGATGGGAGCGGTCACGATTGCGGTCGGCATCGGCCTGCAGAATTTTCCGGAGGGCGCGGCGGTTTCTCTTCCGCTTCGGAGAGAGGGCTGCTCCAGAAAAAAGAGCTTTCTGCTCGGGCAGGCATCCGGAATGGTGGAGCCGATTGCCGGTGTGATCGGTGCGCTGCTGGTCGTTTCTGTGGAATCCATGCTGCCGTTTGCCCTTTCCTTTGCGGCCGGCGCGATGATTCTGGTCGCTGTCCACGAGTTGATTCCGGAATGTCAGAGGAATCAGAAGGCGCAGCCGTACTTTGCCACGACGGGTATCGTGCTGGGCTTTGCTGTCATGATGCTGCTGGATGTGATGCTGGGATAACAGGATACGATGTGCGACCGTGCCTCTGTCATCCGGCAGAGGTATTTTTTTGGGTGATTCATGCTGTTAGATTTAGCATGTAGTATTCGCACTGGCAATTGAGGATTACCGATACGAAACCTCAGACAGGTAAATGTTTTTTAAATCGAGCGGGACGTTGTAACGCTCCAGAAACAGCTTGACCGTTTCCCGATCAAGCGGACATTTGGGTCCGATGGTCACACTGCGGATAAAGGGCTTATCCAGCGTATCGAAACGGATATCCCGATAGGGGACAAGGTTATTCTTGCGCAGGCGGTAGTTCAGTGGCAGCATACGGAAGTGATCCAGTTCCTGTTCGACCATTTGTGCGGACAGCAGCTTTTGAAAGCGCTGCTCATCGAAGGTTTCATTGATATATGGCGGAGCGGGCAGTTCCGGATAATATACGCATCGCCACTCGGCTTCCTCGGAAAAGGCACTGGATTTGAAAAATGGGAGAGCGGGATACAGAATGCGCGCCAGCGCGGCGGCGGCATCTTCCACGGAGGTCCGCAGCGGCAGCCAGCGCATATAAATGCAGAACAGCTGCATACAGGTGTGTTCGATCTGACTGGTGGTATACTGGACGCTGTGGAACAGCAGGGCGGAGGGCAGCGCCTGCCCGCCGCCTTTCAGACCGAGATACCGATCGGCACGATGGAAGGCAGCGGTAAATTCTGTGCCGGAGGATACGCCGATACACACGCCGTCACCGTTTTCCCCATAGCCGCGCCATTGGCTGAGCAGGTCGCGCTTGGAAGAAAAACATGCGGCCAGAATCATGGTATTATATTCCTGAAGCTGTTGCTCCAGCGCCGCAAGCAGGCGGGCGGCAAGCTCCGGCTGCTTGCAGCATGGATAGGACGGATTGTTCAGATTTTTTTTGATATGTCCGAGACACTGCCGGATCGCCCATTTCTTTTCCATAAAATCGTTGCTCTTTTCAATATCGGACAGGCGCAGCGTGTGGTTGGTGATGATCTGGAAAAAAGTCTCTACACTGCAATAATGATATACAACATCGGGAAGCTGCGGAGAGCGCAGGGTTGGAAGCATACAGGTAACTCCTTTCAAAAACTGCTGCCTTTATTTTACACCGATTTATGCCAATTTCCAAGGAAGAAACCGGAATAAAAAATGCGGCTATCGCAAAATGGGCTGCAATGAAGGGACTTATTCCCGCATATGTATCAATTTACAGTATTTCTATATGTTACAGAAAATACACGAGGATTTTTGTGTATATTTACAGATAAATGTTAACGAATTGTTAATAATAGCGGAAAAGTTCGGGAATTCCTTGACTTATATGGATTTCTGCGTTACAATTCACATAAATTAAGAATTGTAACCGAATTGTAATCTAAATGCAGTATACAGAATATCGAGGGGATTCCCCCGTTACGTCAGAGGACGAAAGGAGCATTATGAATCTGCATCTATCAATCAGGGCACATTATCATACATTTGTCAAAACACTTTTCAGACGCCGTGCAGTTCCGCTTGCCGCGCTTACGATCGCAACCTGTATGACAGTTCCGGTTCTGGCGGCCGGCGTTGATATCTATGAAATTTCCGACGGTGTGACAACAGAACGTGTCAGCCTGTTTCAGGAGGACGCGCAGGCGGCATTGGCAAAGTCCGGCTTCGGCGCGGACGAGTATACCATCCTGTCTGTTGTGGAAACCGACGAGGACGAATTTACTGTAACGATTAAAGAAAAATATGATGTTTCGATTGTGGCAGACGGCGGTACGACGGTCTGTCATACCGGTGACAATACCGTGAAAAATATCCTCCGGCAGGCAAAGATCAAGCTGGGCGAGGAGGATATCGTAGAACCGTCGTTGGATACGACGGTGACAGAGCCGGGTCAGATCAAGGTGACTCGCGTGACAAAGGAACAAAAAACACAGACACAGGCCATTCCGTTTACGACTGAAACGCGAACGACCAACGAACTGTACACCGGCGACAGCCGCGTGGCGCAGGAAGGCGTAAACGGCGTGGAAGAGATCACGATGGAATATACCTATTACGACGGCGAGCAGGTTTCCTGCACGCAGGTCGGCTCACAGGTCGTTACACAGCCGGTGACGAAGATCATCGAAAACGGCAGCAGGCAGCCGACGGTACAGACCTCCGGCGGAACCAGTGTGACCTACTCCAAGGTACTCACAGTGGAAGCGACCGCTTACAGCGGTGGCGGACTGACTGCCAGCGGTACGAGCGCGCGTGTTGGCGCGATCGCCGTTGATCCCAGCGTGATTCCGCTCGGCTCGCGGCTGTACATCACATCCGCAGATGGCTCATCATGGGTCTATGGCTATGCGGTGGCCGAGGATACCGGCGGCGCCATCAAGGGCAACCGTATTGATCTGTACTATAATTCGGAGGCAGAGTGCAACAGCTTCGGCCGCCGTTCGGCAAAGGTGTATATTTTGAACTAATTGAATCATCCGATCAGTCCCGACAGAGAAGGATTTTCTTTCCCTGTCGGGATTTTTGCATGGAACGAAATTTGCCGATCCTCCGGTCAGGAGAAGATATTTCATTGATTCCGGCGGGTATACGGTGTATAATACAGGGGATTAAAAACCGAACTGTGATTTATGATGGAGAATAAAATGGAGCTTTGTAATATTGATGATATCCGTGCCGTGCTGGGCAGGCACGGGTTTCGGTTTTCCAAGTCGCTTGGGCAAAACTTCCTGACTGCGGCGTGGGTGCCGGCGCGCATTGCGGACAGCTGTGGCGTGGACGCGCAGAGCTGCGCGCTGGAGATCGGTCCGGGCATGGGATGCCTGACCGAACAGCTGTCCCGCCGCGCGCATCGCGTGTGCGCCATTGAGCTGGATCGTGCATTGTTCCCGGTGCTGGAGGAAACGCTGGCACATTGCAAAAATGTCAGCATAGTACAGGGAGATGTGCTCAAGTGTGATCTTGCCGGCATCTGCCGGGAGCAGTTTGGCGATGCGCCGGTCTATGCCTGCGCAAACCTGCCGTACTATATTACAACCCCCGCGATTTCCGCGCTGATCGCATCAGGCGCATTTCAGACGATCACGGTCATGGTGCAGAAGGAGGTTGCCGAGCGCGTCTGCGCGCCGGCGGGAACTTCGGCATACAGCGCGTTTTCTGTGTATATTGAATATTATGCCGACGCGGAGATTCTGTTTGACGTTCCGCGCGATTGCTTTGTACCGCAGCCGAAGGTGGATTCCGCAGTCCTCCGGCTGATACCGCGCAGTCAGCCGCCGGTACCGGTACGGGATGAGAAGCTGTTTTTCTCACTGGTCAGGGCGGCTTTCGGGCAGCGGCGTAAGACACTTGCCAATGCGCTGGGCACTGCGCTCGGCGGCACGCTTGACAAAGCAGAAATCACACAGCTGATAACGGACTGCGGTTTTGATGCGCGCATCCGCGGCGAAAAACTCAGCTTTGCGGATTTTGCTGCGCTGACCGAGCTGGTTTATGAACGCACAGGGGAATGACAGATGGAGCAGTATGTCATAAAAAACCAGAAAAAGCTGGCGCTCGGCTATACGACGGGCAGCTGTGCCGCCGCAGCGGCAAAGGCGGCGGCCTGTGCTCTGCTCAGCGGACAGTCGGTGCGCCAGGTGCGGCTGATGACACCGAAAGGGATAGCTCTCCTGCTGGATATAGAGGACATGACGCGCACGGCGGATTGTGTGCGCTGCGCCGTGCGCAAGGATGCGGGCGATGATCCGGACATCACACATGGCATACTGGTCTATGCGGCGGTGTCGCGGATACCGGACGGCATTGTCATTGACGGCGGAGTGGGCGTCGGGCGCGTAACGCGACCCGGGCTGGCACAGCCGGTCGGAACGGCGGCGATCAATCCCGCGCCGCGCAGGCAGATCGCGCAGGCTGTACGGGACGCAGCGGATATATATGGATATACCGGCGGTTTTTTTGTGGAAATATCCATTCCGGAAGGCGAGACATTGGGTGCGCGGACATTTAATCCCGCACTGGGTATCGTCGGCGGGTTGTCGGTGCTCGGCACAAGCGGCATCGTTGAGCCGATGAGCGAGCAGGCACTGATCGACACCATTCATTTGGATATTGACACGAGATATGCGGCAGGAGAACGGACGCTGCTGCTCTGCCCCGGCAATTATGGCGAGGACTTCGCGCGCGATACGCTGGGGCTGGATGTATCCCGCGGCGTAAAGTGCTCCAATTTTATCGGTGAAGCGCTGGATTATGCGGTCTATCGCGGGTTTTCCGGCGTCCTGCTGGTCGGTCATGCCGGAAAGCTGATCAAACTCGCGGCAGGCGTATTTCAGACGCATTCCGCCTACGCGGACGCGCGGCAGGAGATTTTTGCCGCCCATGCAGCGATGTGCGGCGCATCGGCGCAAACGGTACGCGCATTGATGGAGGCGGTCACCGTGGATGCCTGCCTGGACATTCTGCGGCGGGAAAAGCTGGATAAGCCGGTGCTGGCGTCGATTTCGGATAAGATTTTACAGCACATGCGCCACCGCACTGCGGGGAAATCCGGCAGGGCGTTCGCCGTGGATTATGTGATTTTTACAAACCGGTATGGCGTGATGATGCAGACGGCGCACGCTGCGGACCGCATCGCGGCGTACCGGCGTGAGGAGGAACGGAAATGATATATTTTGTGGGGGCAGGTCCCGGAGCGGCCGATTTGATCACGGTGCGCGGCGCTGCGCTGCTGGAGCAGGCGGATGTGGTGGTATATGCCGGTTCGCTGGTCAATCCGGCGCATCTGGCGCGTACAAAAAAGGGCTGCGCCATCTATGACAGCGCTTCTATGACGCTGGAGCAGGTCATGGATGTTATGATTCCGGCGGACAGGGAAGGAAAATCGGTCGTCCGTCTGCATACTGGCGATCCGTCCGTTTACGGTGCGATTCGGGAGCAGATGGACATTCTGGATGCACACGGCGTGTCCTATGAAGTGTGTCCGGGAGTTTCCTCATTTTGCGGTGCGGCAGCGGCATTGCGGGCGGAATATACCCTGCCGGATGTCAGCCAGACGGTCATCCTCACCCGTATGGCGGGGCGCACGCCTGTGCCGGAGCGTGAGTCGATTCGCTCTCTGGCGGCGCATGGCAGTACAATGGTGCTGTTCTTGTCTGCCGGTATGCTCGGTTCGCTGTCTGCGGAACTGATTGCGGGCGGCTATGCGCCGGACACACCGGCAGCGATTGTATATAAGGCAACATGGCCGGATGAAAAGGTGATTCGCACGACGGTTTCCGGCTTGGCGCAGGCGGCAAAGGAAAACGGCATCAGCAAGACGGCGCTCATCACAGTCGGCGGTTTCCTTGGCGACCGGTACGAACGCTCAAAGCTGTACGATCCGGATTTTTCCCACGGGTGCCGCGAGGCGGAACCGTGAATATCAGTATCATTTCCTTCACAGACCGCGGACGGGCGCTGAGCAGACGGATTGCGCACAGCCTGCCGGACGCGCAGGTCACGCAGTACGCAAGAGCGCAGGGATTTACACCGTTTGAAAGCGTCGGCGCCTTTGCCCGGCAGGCGATGGCGCAGGAGGATGCGATTTTATTTATCGGCGCGGCCGGTATTGCGGTGCGCGCGATCGCCCCATATGTGCGCGGCAAGGACGTCGACCCCGCCGTCGTGGTAATCGATGAAAACGGAAAGTTTGTGATCCCGCTGCTGTCAGGGCATATCGGCGGCGCGAACCGGCTGGCGGAAGCGCTCGCACAGTCGATCGGCGCAATTCCGGTCGTTACGACGGCGACAGACGGACGCGGCGTATTTGCTGTGGACAGCTGGGCGGTGCAGCACGGCTGTACGGTACGCAACACCGGCTGCATCAAGAATATCTCCGGCGCGCTGCTGCGCGGCGAGGCAGTTGGATTCCAATGTGATTTTCCGGTTTCCGGCGCGCTGCCGGATGGGATAACAGCGGAAGAGACACCGGAAAACGGCATTCAGATTTCGATTTTTGAACGGGAGCATATGCCGTTTGTACATACATTACAGCTTGTCCCGCGCATTGTGCATGTCGGTGTGGGATGCCGGCGGAATACACCGCCGGAACAGCTGGAAAACTGGATCGGGAAGCTGCTGCGTGAGCTGCGGCTTGACCTGCGCGCGGTGGCTTCGGTGGCATCCATCGACTTGAAAGCGGATGAACCGGCGGTCCTGCAGCTGGCGCGGGCATGGGCTGTTCGCACACAGTTTTTTACATCGCAGGAGCTGGAACAGGTTTCCGGCGATTTTCCGGCGTCGGATTTTGTGCGCCGCACGACCGGAACGGACAATGTCTGCCAGCGTGCTGCGGCGCGTGCTTCGGGAGAGGGACGCTGCCTGCTTGCCAAAACAGCGCACGATGGCATGACGGTTTCAATCTATTGTGAGCATTGGAGGGCTGCGTTTTGAGTATCTGCATGGCAGGCATTGACTGGGAAACTGCGAATATGGACAGGCGTGAGGCGTTTTCGTTTACCGACGGACAGGCCGGACGCCTGTGCAGGCAGATCAGGCAGATCGATGGTGTAGAGGGGTGTGTGCTGCTCTCCACCTGTAATCGAACAGAATTGTATATCAGCGGAGCGGCGCAGCTGCTGCCTGCGGAGATTTTGTGCCGGGCAGCGCGGGCAGAGGGCGCGGAGACGCTGCTCTCTGTGCGGACAGGGGACAATGCAGCGCGGCACCTGATGCGTGTGGCATGTGGACTGTGCTCGCAGATACTGGGAGAGGATCAGATCGTCTCGCAGGTCAAGCGTGCGTATGCCATTGCGCATGAAGCGCAGTGCACGGATGCCGTACTCAGCCAGCTGTTTCGTCTCGCGGTGACGGCGGGCAAGCGCAGCCGCACACAGGTGCGCTTATCTGCGGCGCCGCTTTCCGCGGCGGGGTGCGCAGTCGCCATGATGGAGGAAATGGGCGACTTGAACGGCAAGCGTGCGCTTGTCATTGGAAATGGCGAGATGGGGCGTCTTGCTTCCAGTCTGCTTGTGGCACGCGGCTGTGATGTCACAGTGACGCTGCGCACCTACCGGCATGGACAGACCATTGTACCGGCCGGATGCAAGACGATATCCTATGATGCGCGCATGGAAAGAATAGAAACGAGCGATATCCTGCTCAGCGCGACGACAAGCCCGCATTATACGGTCACACGTGCGGATATGGAGCGGCTGGCACGGATACCGGCGGTGATCTGCGATCTGTCTGTTCCGCGTGATATCGACCCGGGTATACGGGATATGGATGAGGTGCAGGTGTTTCTGGATATGGACAGCATGAGGAAACAGGACGCGTATGTCAATGCAGAGGATCGCGGGCAGGTCGAGGCGATCATAGAAGAAGAGATGGCGGCGCTTGCGCGCTGGACGGCATACCGCGATGCGCTGCCGCTGATGGATGAGCTGTGCCGGCTGGCGGCGCGGCGCGTTACCGATGGCTATGATTTCGCGGTGTTGTCCGAAGGGGAGGACGCGCAGACCGTGGAAAAGATGGAACACGCGGCGCGGCTGGCTGCGGAAAAGACGGCAAGATGGCTGTTCAGCGGATTGCAGGGTGAATTGTCAGACGGTGCGCTGGTGACGTGCCGAGAGGCGATACTGCGCAAAACGCCGCAGCTGCGGGACAGGAGAATGACGGAATGAAGCTGTATGTGATCGGTATAGGACCGGGCGGCGCGGATCAGATGACGCCGCGTGCACGTGCTGCGATGCAGGCAAGTGATGTGATTGCAGGCTACACGGCATATATTGAACTGGTTCGTCCGCTGATTGAAGATAAGGAAATCCTGCAAACGCCGATGCGGCAGGAGATCGACCGCTGCATCCGCGCACGCGATGCGGCGCTGACCGGAAAAACGGTTGCGATGGTCTGCTCCGGCGATGCCGGCATCTATGGTATGGCAGGGCTGATGCATGAGGTGTGCGCAGAGCATCCTGAGATCGAAATTGAAGTGGTTCCGGGTATTACAGCGGCATGTAGCGGCGCGGCGGTACTGGGCGCACCGCTGGTGCATGACTTTGCGGTCATCAGCCTGAGCGATCTGCTCACGCCGTGGGAAACGATTGAAAAACGGCTGGAACTGGCATCCCAGGCGGATTTTTGCATTTGTTTATATAATCCGTCGAGCAGAAAGCGCGCGGATTATCTGCGAAGAGCATGTGACAGTATGCTGAAATGGAAATCGCCGGATACGCCCTGCGGCACGGTGCGCAATATTGGACGCGACGGCGAGACGGGCGCCGTGTACACGCTGGCGCAGCTGCGCGACACCAATGTAGATATGTTTACGACAGTATTCATCGGCAACAGCCAGACCCGTGTGATAAACGGAAAAATGGTCACGCCGCGGGGCTATGAGAACAAATGAAGCGTGTTATTTTTGCAGGTACGAGCGAAGGGCGTACCTTATGCGAGCAGCTGTCGCGGGCCGGACAGAAAGCAACCGTCTGTGTAGCGACAGAATATGGCAGGGCAGTTCTGCCCGAAATGCCGGGAATTACGGTGCATACCGGACGCATGACGGCGGAACAGATGACGGATTTTTTGCGGAACACAGAGCTGGTCGTGGATGCCACGCATCCATACGCTGTGGAGGTGAGCCGCAATATCCGGCAGGCATGTACTGCTGCACAATGCCGGTATATCCGGCTCCTGCGCCCGAAAACGCGGGCGGAGGGCGCGGTGCGCGTTTCCAGTGCGGCGGAAGCGGCGGCATTTCTCGTCGGAACGGAGGGCGCAGTGCTGCTGACGGTCGGCAGCAAGGAGCTGCATGAATTTACCGCCGTACCGGATTACACGGAGCGTCTTTGGCCGCGTGTCCTGCCTGCGGCCGCTTCTATGGAAATATGCAGGGATTTGGGATTTCCTGCGGCGCATATTATCATGATGCAGGGGCCGTTTTCCGAGGAACTGAATATCGCCTTACTGCATACCAGCGGCGCAAAATGGCTTGTCACGAAGGATACCGGCGCGGCAGGCGGATTGCCGGAAAAGCTGGCGGCGGCAGAGAAATGCGGCTGCCGGGTGGTGCTGATCGACCGCCCGCAGGAGGATGGCATGACGCCGGACGCGGTGCGCGACCTGCTCCTTCCGCGCAAAGCGCCGCGTTTTCCGCTGTTTGTAGACCTGACCGGCAGAAGGTGTGTCGTTGTCGGCTGCGGGCGCATTGGCGCACACCGGGCGGAGGTGCTGCTGCGCTATGGCGCGCAGGTCGTTGTTATTTCACCGGATGGCGAAGCGCCTGCGGGCGCACAGCATATCCGGCGGAAATTTCAGCCGCACGATGTGGACGGTGCGTTTGCCGTGACGGCGGCGACAAATGACCGGCAGGTCAATCATATGGTGTACACCCTCTGCCGGCAACGGGATATTTTTATCAGCACGGCGGACAACCGGGAGGAGTGCACCTTTTTCTTTCCCGCTGTGCGTACCGGAGGCGGTTTATCCTTCGGCGTGGTCTCTGACGGCAGCGACCACGAAAAGACAGCGCGGGCAGCGCGTGCCGTGGAAGCGATCATAGAGGAGGAGAGCCGATGAGCAGAACGATCCGGATCGGCAGTCGGGAATCCAGGCTGGCTGTGATCCAGAGCAAAATTGTCATGGATGCGATCCGTGCGGCTGACGCTTCTATCCGGACGGAACTGGTCACGATGAAGACCACCGGCGATAAAATCCTTGACCGCACGCTGGATCAGGTGGGCGGCAAGGGGTTATTTGTAAAAGAGTTAGATCGCGCGTTACTGAACGGAGAGGTCGATCTGACCGTACATTCCATGAAGGATTTACCGGCACAGCTAAATCCTGCTTTGCCGGTCGTGGCGGTATCCAGACGTGAGACGCCGTATGACGTGCTGGTGCTGCCGGAGGGCTGTGAGCGCTGGGATCAGACCAGACCGGTCGGCTGCGCGTCCGCGCGGCGGGCGATGCAGCTCAAAGCGCTGTATCCGGACATTACGGTGTGTCCGGTGCGCGGCAACATCCAGACCCGACTGAAAAAGCTGGACAGCGGCGCATACGGCGCACTCGTGCTGGCGCAGGCCGGACTGCATCGTCTTGGACTGGATCACAGGATCCACCGCGTTTTTACACCGGAGGAAATGCTCCCATCCGCCTGTCAGGGCATCCTTGCCGTGCAGGCGCGGGAGGGCTTTGATCTGGCGTGTCTGCGCACGTTCCATGATGCGGACGCATGGACATGCGCACAGGCGGAGCGGGCGTTTATCCGCGCGCTGGACGGCGGCTGTTCCTCACCGGTTGCGGCGTTTGCGCAGCTGACAGACACGCATACGCTGGCATTGACGGGATTGTATGTTTCGGAGGACAGAAGCTGTATGCGCAGACAAACGATTGTGTGCCCGCGTGCAGACAGTATAGAATATGCAGCACAGCTTGCGCTGCAGCTGAAAAAGGGAGGCTGACATGGCGCAGATTGGACATGTAACACTGGTCGGCGCAGGTCCCGGCGATCCGGGGCTGCTGACTGTCAGGGGGAAGCAGGCGATAGCAGAGGCTGATGTTGTTGTATATGACCGGCTGGTCGGACCGGAAATTCTGGCGCTGATGCCGGAAACAGCGGAACGCATTGATGTCGGCAAAAAAAGCAGCAATCATCCTGTGCCGCAGCAGCGCATCAATGAGATATTGCTGGAAAAGGCGCAGGAAGGAAAGCGGGTCGTCCGGCTCAAGGGCGGGGACTGCTTTCTGTTCGGACGCGGCGGAGAGGAACTGGAGCTGCTTGCGCAAAACGGCGTTGATTTTACCGTCGTCCCGGGCGTGACAAGCGCGTTGGCAGTTCCCGCTTACGCGGGGATTCCGGTCACACACCGCGATTTTACGTCATCCGTGCACATCATCACCGGACACGCAAAGGCAGGCGGCGCACTGCATATTGATTTTGACGCGTTGGTACGCCACGGCGGCACGCTCGTGTTCCTGATGAGCGCAGCCAGCACGCCGATGATTTTGAAAGGGCTGATGCAGGCGGGAATGCCTGTTGACATGCCTGCGGCGATGATCGAGCGCGGCACGCTGCCGGGTCAGCGCAAGGTTGTCGCAACCGTGGCGACGCTGGCGGACAAAATGCGGCAGACCGGCATTTCCAGTCCCGCGATTTTAATTGTCGGCGCGGTTTGCAGCCTGTCGGATGCATTTGACTGGTATGATGCCTTGCCGCTGCGTGGCGCGGCTGTCGTTGTGACCAGACCGCGCGCACGCGCCGGAACATTGACAGAAAAGCTGCACCGGCTGGGCGCGGAGGTCATTTCCTATCCGTGCATTGAAACAGAAATCATCTGGCCGAATATGCCGGTCGTTGAAGCGCTGGCATCCATCGACCAATACCACTGGCTGGTGCTGACCAGCCCGGCGGGTGTAGATACGCTTATGCGTTTGCTGGATGCCGCGGAAATGGACGCGCGCAGTCTGGCACATATGAAGATTGCCGTCATCGGCGCAGGTACGGCAAAAGCGCTCAAAGAGCACGGTCTGCGCGCGGATTATATCCCGCAGGTATATGATTCCGCCCATCTGGCGGAAGGGCTTGTCCGTTTGGTGCGGGAAGGGGAGCGGGTTTTGCTGCTGCGTGCGCAGATCGGCGCGCCGGAGCTGCCGCAGGTGCTGACAGAGGCGTGCATTTGCTTTGATGATATCCCGATTTACCGCACGGTTTACCGCAGCGAACGCAGCGCAGCGCTGGCGGAACGGCTCACGCGCGGCGATGTGGATTATGTCACATTTACCAGCGCTTCCACCGTGCACGGCTTTGTCGGAAGCCTGCCGGAGGATACCGATTTTACGAATTTTACGGCGCTGTGCATCGGCCCGTCTACCGAACGGGCAGCCCGCGCCGCCGGCATGAAAACAATCACAGCCGCCAATGCCACCATTGACGCGATGCTCGATACGTTACAGGAGGAATATTCCCATGAATCTGATTAACCGCCCGCGCAGACTGCGCACAACACCATCCCTTCGCGCGATGATGCGCGAGACGCGCATGTCGCCCTCCAGCCTGATCTATCCGCTGTTTGCAATTGAGGGTGAAAATATCAAAAACGAGATACCATCTCTGCCGGGGCAGTACCACTGGTCGCCTGACCGCATCTGTGAAGCGGTTGAGGAATGCATCGCGGCGGGCGTCGAGAAGGTGATCCTGTTCGGTCTGCCGGCGCATAAGGACGAGATCGGCTCGGGCGCATGGGCGGAGGATGGCATTGTCCAGCAGGCGATTCGCGCGATCAAGGCAAGCTATCCGGATTTTTATGTCATTACGGATGTCTGCATGTGTGAGTATACCTCGCACGGACACTGCGGCATTTTGTGTGACCACTATGTCGACAATGACAAGACATTGGAATGTCTTGCGAAGATTGCGCTGTCTCATGCGCGGGCGGGCGCGGATATGGTAGCGCCGTCCGACATGATGGACGGGCGCGTCGGTGCAATTCGCAGTATTCTGGATGAAAACGGCTTTATCAATGTGCCGGTAATGGCATATTCCGCAAAGTACGCATCGGCATTTTACGGACCGTTCCGCGATGCTGCAGGCTCTGCGCCGTCGTTTGGCGACCGCAAGTCGTATCAGATGGACCCGCACAACAGCCGCGAGGCAATGCTGGAATGTGAGCTGGATGTACGCGAGGGCGCGGATATCCTGATGGTAAAGCCCGCGCTCAGCTATCTGGATGTCATCGTCAAGGCGAAGGAACGCTTTGACCTGCCGCTCGCCGCGTATTCCGTCAGCGGCGAATATGCCATGATAAAGGCGGCATCAGCGGCGGGGCTTATAGACGAATACCGCATCATGTGTGAATCCGCACTGAGTATTTACCGTGCCGGCGCGGATATCCTCATCACGTATTATGCCAGGGAACTGGCACAGGCAATGAAGAAGGGAGATATCGGCTGATGGATACTTCGGAAAAGATGTTTGCGCAGGCGTGCGAGGTCATGCCGGGCGGCGTAAACAGTCCGGTGCGCGCCTATCGCGCAGTCGGCATGACGCCGCGCTTTATCCACCATGCGAAAGGCTCGCATATATTTGATGTGGACGGCATGGATTATGTGGATTATGTCGGCTCATGGGGACCGATGATTCTGGGGCACAGCCATCCGATCGTGCTGCAGGCCGTAGAGGAAGCGATGAAGAACGGACTCAGCTTCGGCGCGCCGACGGGACGGGAGACAGAGCTGGCGCAGCTGGTTGTTTCGATGGTACCCAATATCGAAATGGTGCGCATGGTGAACTCCGGCACGGAGGCAGTCATGAGCGCGGTGCGCGTGGCGCGCGGCGCGACCGGACGCGATAAGATCATCAAGTTTGAAGGCTGCTACCATGGACATTCGGATGCGATGCTGGTCAAGGCGGGTTCCGGCGCGTTGACCGGCGGCAGACCGGATTCTGCGGGCGTTCCGGCGGCTGTTGCGGGTGATACGCTGACGGCGCAGTATAACGATCTGGACAGCGTGGAGCGGCTGCTGGCAGCAAATGAAGGACAGGTCGCGGCAGTGATCGTGGAGCCTGTCGCGGCGAATATGGGCGTTGTCCCGCCTGCGGAGGGCTTTTTGGAAGGTCTGCGTGCGCTTTGCGACAAGCATGGCGCGCTGCTGATCTTCGATGAGGTCATCACCGGCTTCCGGCTGGCGCAGGGCGGCGCGCAGGAATATTTCGGCGTGCGCGCGGATCTGGTCACTTTCGGCAAGATCATCGGCGGCGGTATGCCGGTCGGCGCGTTTGCAGGCAGCAGAAAGCTGATGGAGCAGGTCGCGCCGACCGGACCGGTCTATCAGGCAGGTACGCTGTCCGGCAATCCGGTTGCGATGGCAGCAGGCATTGCACAGCTGAATCAGCTGAAAAACAAGGAGATCTATACCAATATTGAAAACAACGCGGCATGGCTGGCACAGCAGCTGCGTGCACTGGAGGAGCAGTACCACGTTGGCTGCACGGTGAACCAGATCGGCTCTCTGCTCAGCGTATTTTTCACGGACAAGCCGGTTACGGATTTTGCGGGTGCAAAGTCGAGCGATACGGAACGCTATGCGGCGTATTTCCGCGAAATGCTCAAACAGGGTGTGTATCTTGCGCCGGCGCAGTTTGAAGCGATGTTTGTCAGCGCGGCGCATACCATCAACGATCTGATGTGGACGGTGACAGCGGCAGGGCTGGCAATGCAGAAGCTCAGTGCGGCGGGATAAAACAGGAGCGGCTATGGAATTTTTTCTCATCGGCGCGGGCATGGGCACAGAGGCTATGCTGACCGCACAGGCGCGGGACGCGATATTGCAGGCGGATTGCGTACTCGCAACGCCGCGGCTTGCGCAGGGGCTGTCAGGTCTGCGCGGCGATATCGAAGCGATCCCGCTGCCGCAGCTGGAGCCGTGCGCAAAGCGGAAACAGGGAAGGATTGCGCTTTTGCTGAGCGGCGACACCGGCTTTTTCAGCGCGGCGAAGTCGCTGTACCGCAATTTACAGCCGTATGGAGCCGTGCATATCCTGCCGGGAATGAGCAGCCTACAGGTATTTTGCGCGAGGGCGGGCGTACCTTATGATGACGCCGTATTGCTCAGCGCGCACGGACGCGAGGAACATCTGCTCGGTCCGGTAAGCTACAACCGAAAGGTCATCACACTGACCGGCGGAAAATGGAAGGCGGACGCATTGTGCCGGCTGTTGTGTGACGCCGGACTGGGCGATGCGCGCGTCTGTGTTGGCGAGAACCTCGGTGCGGCGGCGGAGCGCATCATCTGGGGCACAGCGGTGCAGCTGGCACAGAAAACCTTTTGCGACCTGAGTATCATGCTGGTTCTCAATGACAAACCGGCGGATTGCAGCCGCCCGCTGCGGGATACGGATTTTGAGCGCGGCGGCGTGCCGATGACCAAGCAGGAGGTTCGCTGGCTGGCGTGTGATCTGCTGGCGGTACAACCTGCGGATATCGTATATGACATCGGCGCGGGAACCGGCTCGGTATCCATGGAGCTGGCGCGGCGGGCACATCGCGGGCATGTATATGCCGTTGAGTGCAAGCCGGAGGCGTTGGAGCTGATCGCACGCAACCGGCTGCATACCGGCAGCTATCATGTGACGGCGGTAGCCGCGACGGCGCCGGAGGGGCTGGAACAGCTGCCTGCGCCGGACTGCGCGTTTATCGGCGGCAGCCGCGGCAATATGGCGCAAATCGTTGCCGCGCTGAAGGAGAAAAATCCCGATATCCGGCTTGTCGTTTCGGCAATCGCGCTGGAGACAGTCCATGCCGCTGTACAGGCGCTGGAGGACAACGGGTTTGACACGGAGATTTGCTGTATCAATGCTGCACGGGCAAAAAAGGCAGGCGGATATCATATGATGATGGCGCACAATCCGGTCTATCTGATCGGAGGGAACCTGTGAGCGTTACGGCGCCGCGCCTGGTCATCGGCGGGACAGGGAGCGGCTGCGGTAAGACCACAGTGACCTGTGCGGTGTTGCAGGCATTTGTCAACAGAGGGCTGGATACGGCGGCGTTTAAATGCGGACCGGACTACATCGACCCGATGTTCCACAGCCGCATTATCGGCACACGCTCGCGCAATCTGGATACATTTTTGTGTGGACGCGATACGGTGCCTGCGCTGCTGGCGCACAATGCCGGACAGGATATTTCCGTGATAGAGGGCGTCATGGGATACTACGATGGTCTTGCGGGCACATCGAGTGAAAACTCCACGGCGGACATTGCGAATCTGACACAGACGCCGACTGTGCTGGTGATATCCGCACGCGGTATGGCGCTGACGCTTGCCGCGCTGCTGCGGGGCTTTTGTACATTTGAACCCAACACCATCAAGGGTGTCATTTTAAACGGGATTTCTCCGGCTATGACGGATTACTATGCCGCGATCGTCGAACGCAATACCGGCATTTCCGTCTATGGCGCATTGCCGCACGACGACGCATGTACGGTAGGCAGCCGCCATCTGGGGCTTATCACGGCGGGGGAGATCGCGGACTTAAAGCAGAAAATGCAGCGATTGGCAGCACACGCGGAATCGGGTATAGATCTGGAGCGGCTGCTGGAACTGGCACGGACCGCACCCGATCTGGACGCGGCATTGCCGGATGTTCCACGCTGCGGAGAGGGGCTGCGCATTGCCATAGCGCGGGATGAAGCGTTTTGCTTTGACTATGCGGACAGTCTTGCGGTGTTGGAGCGTATGGGCGCGCAGCTGGCGCCGTTTTCGCCGCTGCATGACGCGCATCTGCCGGAGCAGATCGACGGTATGCTGCTGTGCGGCGGATATCCGGAGCTGTATACACAGCAATTGGGACAAAATACGACTCTGCTGGCGGATATCCGTGCAGCGATTGCAAAGAACCTGCCGACTGTTGCGGAATGCGGCGGCTTTCTGCTGCTGCATGACAATCTGGACGGCGTGCCGATGGCGGGCATTTGCGGCGGTGACGCGCAGATGGGCGAACGGCTGCGGCAATTCGGCTATGTCACACTGACGGCAAAGCAGGATACGCTGCTGTGCGCGGCGGGGCAAACGCTTCCGGCGCATGAATTTCACTATGCGCAGAGCACGCAGCAGGGCAGCTGTTTTCGTGCGCGTAAGCCGCTTCGCAGCCGTGGATGGGACTGCATTCATGCCACGCGAACGCTGCACGCGGGCTATCCGCATATCCATTTTGCGGGCAATCCAAATGCGGCACAGCGCTTTTTGTCTGCTTGCCGGACATATCATGAGGAGGGAAGGCTATGACGCTGGAACAGACGATAAAGGAAATTCTCCCGCCCGACCGAAAAGCAATGGAGCAGGCGAAAGCGCATTGGGATTCGATTGCGAAGCCGCTGCACGGACTGGGTGATCTGGAAGATATTTTGGTCAGGATCGCGGGCATCCGACGCACGCCGCGCATGGATCTGCGCCGGAAATGTGTGGTCGTCATGTGCGCGGACAACGGCGTGGTCGCGGAGGGCATTTCCCAAAGCGGGCAGGATGTCACGAAGATTATCACAGAAAATCTGTCCAAGGGCACATCGACGGTATGCCATATGGCGCGTGCCGCCGGTGCGGATGTGATTCCTGTCGACATCGGTGTGGCAAGCGAGGTGGAAGGAGCGCGTATCCTTCGCCGCAAGATTGCGTATGGCACGAAAAATATATACCGCGAACCGGCCATGACACGGGAACAGGCTGTGCGCGCGATCGAGGTTGGCATAGAGACTGCGTATCTGTGCAAGATGCAGAGGTATGATATCGTCGCCACCGGAGAGATGGGTATTGGAAACACGACTTCCACGGCGGCTGTTGTGGCGGCGCTGCTTCACGCACCGGCGGAGCTGGTCACAGGGCGCGGCTCCGGTCTGACGACCGAAGCGCTGGCAAAGAAAATACATGTGGTCACGGACGCCATTGAAAAGTGGCAGCCTGACCAGCATGATCCGGTGGATATCCTGAGCAAAGTCGGCGGTCTTGACCTGTGCGGTCTGACGGGCTTGTTTCTCGGCGGCGCGGCGTGCGGGCTGCCGATGATCGTAGACGGTGTGATCTCCGGCGCTGCCGCGCTGTGCGCGGCGCGCATGTGCCCGACGGTGCGGGATTATTTGGTACCGTCTCACCATACGGCGGAGCCGGCCGGCGTGCTGATTGAGCAGGCACTGGATATCCATCCGCTGATCGACGCGCATATGGCGCTGGGCGAGGGTACCGGCGCGGTGCTCATGTTCGGGCTGCTGGATGCCGCCGCTTCGCTGTACTGCAATGGCAATACGTTCGATGAGAGCAATATCGAAGCGTATGTGCCGCTTTCGTGAGCAAATGGTCGTATTGGTAACGGGCGGTGCGGCGAGCGGGAAATCCGCGCTGGCGGAGAAAATAGCCTGCCGTCTGGCGGAGGGCGGACCGATGCTGTATGTCGCGGCAATGGACCCGAATGGGGAAGAAGCGCAGAAGCGCATTGCGCGCCATCGTGCCCTGCGTGCGGGAAAGGGCTTCACAACGCTGGAACATGCGAAACACTTTGACCGGTTATCTGTTCCCAAAGGCTTTTGCACAGCGCTGTTTGAATGCATGAGCAATGCGCTGGCAAATGAAATGTTTTCCCCTGACGGCGCGAAAGATGGCTGGAAGGACAGCATTTTAGCCGGTGTGAATGCACTCGAACAGACCTGTACGCATGTCGTGATCGTGACAAATGATGTGTTTGCAGACGGCACGACCTATGATACATGGACGATGCGGTATCTCCATGCGCTCGGTGCGCTGAACCGATTGCTGGCGCGGCGTGCGGATGTGGTTGTGGAAAGCGTGTGCGGGATTCCGGTGATGATAAAGGGGGAATTGTAAGTGCGGGATATGTTTCACGGTTTACTGGTGGCGTTCGGTATGTATTCCGCGCTGCCGCTGCCGCAGGTCGAATGGAAAAAGAATACGATGCGCTATGCGCTGAGTTTTCTGCCGCTGATCGGTGTGCTCGTCGGTCTGGCGGAGCTTGGATGGCTGTATCTGGCACAGCGGGTCGGATTGACCGGTGTGCTGTATGCCGCGGGCGCGGCTGCGATTCCGGTCGCTTTGACCGGCGGCATTCATTTGGATGGGTTTACCGATACCTGCGATGCCCTGTGTTCGTATGGGGACAGGCAAAAACGGCTGGAAATTTTAAAAGACCCGCATATTGGCGCCTTTGGTGTGATATGGCTGATTATTCTGCTGCTGGTGCAGTTTGGACTGTATGCGCAGCTGTATGAACAGCCGCGGCTTGCACTGCTGCTGCCGGCGGGCTACGCGCTGGCGCGTGCGTTTGGCGGCAATCTGATCGTGACACAGAAGTGCGCGAAGGATTCCGGTCTGGCGCGCCTGTTTGCGGATAACGCGGATAAAAAACAGGTTTCCTACAGTATGGCAGGCTGGATTGCCGCCTGCGTGTGCTTTATGCTGGCAATGGGAGGTCTGTCCGGACTGCTTACATTCGGGCTGGTTCTGGTGTATGTTATATATCATATACGAAAATGCCGTAAAGTTTTTGGCGGCATAACAGGAGATCTGTGCGGTATGTGTATCACGATCTGCGAGACATTGGCGTTATTTTGCGCAGTGATCGGCGGGCTGTGCCTGCGGTAAGAAAGGATTGTTTTATGACAGTATTGATTGTCGGCGGCGCGGCGCAGGGCAAAAGCGCGTTTGCTCATAGCTTGCAGTTGGACACGGAAATAGCAGATGATTTACACTTGCTGGTGCGTGACGCGATGCAGGCGGGCAAGGCGCTGCCGCAGGCGGCAGATTTTACAGATAAAACCGTGGTGTGCAATGAACTGGGCTGCGGTATTGTACCGGTGGACGCATTTGAGCGTGAATGGCGGGAGAATGTCGGACGTCTGTGCTGTGATATTGCGGCGCAGGCGGATCGGGTATACCGTGTCTGCTGCGGCATTGGACAGTGCATCAAGGGGGACACATGAGGATTGCAGGTGCCGTGTTGCTCGGTTTTTTGATCGACTGCGTGCTGGGCGATCCGGAAAAACTGTGGCATCCGATCATGGGGATCGGCTCCATGATCTCATTCTGGAAAAAGAAGCTGCGAAGCCGGCTCCCCGATACGCGGCGCGGACAGCTGTGGGCGGGCGTGCTGCTGTGGTTTGCGGTTGTCATTCCGTCCGGGTTGATTCCATACGCATTGCTGTATCTTGCCGGTCTGATACATCCGGTCGCGCGGTTCGCATTGGAAACGCTGTTTTGCTGGCAGATTTTCGCGGCAAAATCGTTGAAAATAGCCGCCTTGCGCGTTTATGGCGCATTAAAGGCAGGCGATCTGCCGCTTGCGCGCAAATATGTTTCATGGATCGTCGGGCGGGATACCGCCGAATTAAACGAAGCGCAGGTGACGAAGGCGGCGGTGGAAACAGTCGCGGAAAATACCAGCGACGGCGTGATCGCGCCATTGTGCTTTTTGCTGCTCGGCGGTGCGCCGCTGGGCTTTGCTTATAAGGCGGTCAATACGCTTGACTCGATGGTGGGATATAAAAACGAAGAATTTTACTATTTTGGTCGATTTTCTGCTAAAATGGATGATATATGGAACTTTGTTCCGGCACGGCTGAGCGGTTTGCTGTTTGTACTCTGCGCAAAGCCTGCGGGGCTGGACGCAAGGGGCGCATGGCGCTGTTTCCGGCGCGACCGGCTGCGGCACGCGAGTCCAAACGCTGCGCAGACGGAGGCAGCCTGCGCGGGCGCACTGGGCGTACAGCTGGCGGGCAATGCGTATTACTTTGGAAAATTATATGAAAAACCGACATTGGGCGATGATTCCAGACCGATCGAGCCGGAGGATATTGTGCGCGCAAACCGGCTGATGTATGCCGCGTCCGTGACGGCAGTCGCGCTGCTGTGTGCGCTGCGTGCACTGCTCGGATGAGATGACATACAGAGAGGTGATATAATGACGGAAAACAGACATGGCGGCGATATCTATGCCGCAGATTTGACGGCGGAACCGCTGGATTTTTCCGCGAGCATCAATCCGCTCGGTATGCCGGACGCGGTGCGGAAAGCGGCACAAAATGCGGTGTCCGGCTGTGTGCATTATCCGGACCCGTTTTGCAGAAAGCTCCGCGCTGCGATCGCGCAGCGGGAAAATGTCATGGAGAATCAGGTATTCTGCGGCAATGGCGCGGCGGATGTATTATACCGCATCCTGCTTGCAGGAAAGCCGGAAAGGATTCTGATGCCTGTGCCGACCTTTGGGGAATATGCGCAGGCGGCACGGCTGGCAGGCAGCACGGTAGATTTTTTTCCATTGAAGGAGCAAAACAGCTTTGATTTGACGGAGGATTTCTGGGACGCGGTAACGCCGGAAACGGACGCGGTTATCCTGTGCAATCCAAACAATCCGACGGGCAGAATTATACCAAAATGGCTGATGAGGAAAGGGATGGAACGCTGCGCCGCGATTGGCGCGCGTTTGATTGTGGACGAATGCTTCCATGATTTTCCTGATGAGCCGGAAGCGGTCGGGATGACGGATTGTATCACAGATCACGCGAACCTGATTGTATTGCGGTCGTTCACAAAAATGTATGCGATGCCGGGCATCCGGCTGGGCTACTGCTTGTCGGCGGATACAAAACTGCTGGAAAGCCTGTATGATATGGGCGCGCCGTGGTCGGTATCTGTGATCGCGCAGGCGTGCGGCGTTGCGGCGGCACAGGATACGGAGTTTCCGGCACAGACACGGAAATACATTGCACAACAGCGGGCGTATTTACAGCATGGCTTGCGGGAGCTTGGATTCACTGTCATTCCGGGAAAGGCGAATTATTTGCTGTGCAAAAACGAGATGATACCCGATTTGGTGCAGAAAATGCGTGAGCAAGGCATTTTGCTCCGTTCCTGCGGCAATTTTGCGGGACTGGATGAACGCTGGTTTCGCGCTGCGGTACGGACGGAAGCGGAAAATTACGTGCTGCTGCGTGCATTGCGGGAGAGAAAGGGACTTATTTGACGGAGGATTTATGATGAAACAAAACGTACTGAATGGCAATCAGTTAAAGGCGATAGCCATGATCGCAATGACGATTGACCATGTAACATCGGTATTATTTCCGAATTATCCTACGGATTGGTGGATCATATTACTGCACATCGTCGGAAGAATGGCAGCGCCGATTTTTTGGTTTTTTATTGCGGAGGGCTACCATTATACGCATGATTGGAAAAAATACGCAAAAAGGCTTTTTGTCTTTGCCATCATTGGACATTTTGCATATAACTTTGCGTTTGGCATACCGTTTGTGCCATTTCAGACCTCCGTATTCAATCAGACAAGTGTCATATGGGCATTGTTTTGGGGTCTGATCGCATTGGTCATCAATGACAGTACGCGATTGAAACAATGGCAGAAAACGCTTTTGATGATTGGCATTTGTTTGATTACGTTCTGCGCAGACTGGAGCTGTATTGCCGTGATGGCGATTCTTTATATTGGCACAAACAGGGGAAATTTCAGGAAACAGATGATTGGAATGATGCTTTGGGTTTCTGCCTATGCGGTGGTATACGCAATCTTTATCCATCCGGTATATGGTATCATTCAGCTGTTTGTCGCATTGACCATTCCGTTGCTCAAACGGTATAACGGTGAACGGGGGAAATGGAATGGCATGAAATGGCTGTTCTATGGATATTACCCGGCACATCTGATTGTTTGCGGGTTGATCCGCATTGCAGTATATGGAAATGTTGGCACGATGATTGGAGGATAACGCCTTCGTTTTCTCAAAAGGTTGTTCCATTATTTTCGCAGTTATAAGGAAAAAGAAGGTGTGACAGTGGCAAAGGTAATCATGGTGCAGGGCACGACCTCCAATGCGGGCAAGAGCCTGACAGTGGCCGCATTGTGCCGTATTTTTAAACAGGATGGCTTAAAAGCCGCGCCGTTCAAGTCGCAGAATATGGCGTTAAATTCCTACATCACAGCGGATGGCGCGGAAATGGGACGCGCCCAGGTCATGCAGGCGGAAGCCGCGGGTATTGCGCCGGATGTGCGCATGAACCCGATCCTGCTCAAGCCGACAAGCGACTGCGGTTCACAGGTCATTGTCAATGGCAAGGCGCGCGGCACAATGCCGGCAAGGGAATATTATCCGTACAAAAAACAGCTGATTCCTGACATTCTGGCAGCGTATCACAGCCTTGCGGCGGAATATGATGTCATTGTCATAGAGGGCGCGGGCAGTCCGGCGGAGATCAATCTGCGGGAAAATGATATCGTCAATATGGGGCTGGCGGAGCTGGTGGACGCGCCGGTGCTGCTGGTGGGTGATATTGACCGCGGCGGCGTGTTTGCATCATTATATGGAACGGCGGAGCTGCTGGAACCGCATGAGCGCGCCCGCATCAAGGGACTTATCATCAATAAATTCCGCGGCGACGTGGATATTTTAAAACCCGGTCTGGACATGATGGAGCAGCGGCTGCGCATCCCGTTTGTGGGCGTTGTGCCATATTTGTATTTGGATATCGACGATGAGGACAGCCTGTCCGAACGGCTGCAATCAAAGCGGCAGGCAGCTTTGATCGATATAGCGGTTATCCGTCTGCCGCGCATTTCCAATTTTACCGATTTTGCGCCGCTTGAACGCATTGCGGGCGTATCTGTGCGTTATATTACGCGCACAGAGGAATTGAAAAATCCGGATATGATCCTGCTTCCGGGCAGTAAAAATACGATGGGCGACTTAAAATGGATGCGGCAGAATGGGCTGGAGGCTGCGGTCAAAAAATATGCGGCAGCCGGCAATCCGGTATTTGGGATCTGCGGCGGCTATCAGATGATGGGACAAACACTGTCAGACCCGGACGGCGTGGAAGCAGGCGGAACGATGGACGGAATGGGTCTGCTGCCGACACATACTGTATTTTGCGCCGATAAGACAACGACACAGGTGCACGGCTCATTTCACGTGTCAGACGGACTGCTTTCCGGTCTGTCCGGCATACCGTTCGATGGCTATGAGATTCATATGGGAGAAACCGTGTATGAACAGGGAGCAGAGCCGCTGACATCCATTACACGCGGCAATCAGTCTGTGCCGGACGGCGCCGCGAACGGCAGCTGCTATGGTACCTATGTCCACGGTATGTTTGACCGTGAAGCGGTCAGCAAAGCGTTGGTTTCCGCACTGCTGGCACGGCGGGGCTTATCGGATACCGATGTGCAGACCTTCGATGCAGACACATATAAACAGCGGCAGTATGACCTGCTGGCGGATGCCGTCCGTCAGGCGCTGGACATGGATGCGGTCTATCGCATATTAAATCGTGAGGTGTAGCATGGAGCAGGGATTGATTCATATTTACTGCGGCGACGGAAAGGGCAAGACGACCTGTGCGTTTGGGCTTGCCCTGCGGTGTGCCGGTGACGGCTATCCTGTCCGTATCGCACAGTTTCTCAAGGGCAGTGAAACCGGCGAGGTCATTGCCATGCGGCAGATGCCCAATGTAGAGCTTCTGCGCGCAAAGCAGGGGACGAAATTCACGTTTCAGATGAATGACGAGGAAAAGGCACAGGCGCGGCAGGAGCATCGCGCGCTGCTGGAAGCGGCATTTGCACATACAGACGGGCTGCGTATGCTGGTGCTGGACGAAATAATGGCGGCGTGCAGCACCGGCATGATCGAGGAGGAGGCGCTGCTCGGCTTTTTGAAGCATAAACCGGCAGAGCTGGAGGTCATCATGACCGGCAGAAATCCGTCCGGACAGCTGTTGGAACTGGCGGATTACATTACCGAAATGAAAAAAATACGCCATCCATACGATCGCGGCATCGCGGCACGCCGCGGGATTGAGAGGTGAACCATGGAAATTAAATTTTGCGAACCTGCGGAGATTGAAAAGCGCAGCTTTGAGATTATCTCAGCGGAGCTGGGCGGGCGTACCTTCCCGCCGGAGATCGAGGCGGTAGTCAAGCGCGTGATTCACACCTCGGCGGATTTTGATTACGCGGACAATCTGGTGTTTTCTGAAGGGGCAGTGCGGCGCGGTCTTGCGGCAATAAAAAACGGCGCACATATTGTCACAGACACCAGTATGGTACGGGCCGGCATCAATAAAAAAATGCTGGCGCAGTTCGGCGGTGAGGTGCACTGCTTTATTGCGGATGCGGAGATTGCGGCCGAGGCAAAACGGCGCGGCGTAACACGCGCTGTCGTATCTATGGAATACGCTTCCAAACTGGATGTACCGTTGATTTTTGCCATCGGCAATGCGCCGACCGCATTGATTGCGCTGACACAGTTGGTGGAAGCGGGAAAGGTGCAGCCGGAGCTGATTATCGGTGTGCCGGTAGGCTTTGTCAATGTGGTGGAATCCAAAGAGCTGATGATACAGTCGGACGTGCCGCATATCGTCGCGCGCGGACGCAAGGGCGGCAGCAATATCGCGGCAGCCATCGTCAATGCGCTGCTGTACCAGCTGGTACATAGAGAGGGCTTTTAAAGTCCGATCAGCAGGAAAATACCCGCGAGCAGCAGCAGATCATGGTCAATGCCGTCCTCATCCTTGAGCAGGAAATACAGGATGAGCAGGACAAGCAGCGTGTTGTCATCCAACAGCTTGCTGAGTCCGCCGCCCTCTTTGCCGCCAAGCAGATTGCCGAGGATTGAGAACAGCCCGCTGCCGTCTTTTTCGCGCTTGCGGTCGGGGAAGTCCTGACAGCGGCGCTCCCGGTCATCCCAGTCGTGGGAATCCCAATGCCTGTCATCGTGCTCTGGCTCACAGGGCGGCTCCGGCGTTGGCGGCGGGCAGGGCTTTTTGCATTCCTGCGGCGGACAACTGTTTTGCAGATAGCGGTTATACATAGATCATCCCTCCCTGCCGCTGTAGAGCTGCGGCATGAATTGTTCGGCGGCTGTCTGCGCCATACGCGCCATGCACAGCAGATGCTCCGCGTGGTCGATCTGTTCCCGCGTACGCGGTGAAACAAACGGCTTGAGTGCGCATAGCAATTGAAAACGTGCCGGATTTGCCGGATTCTTTCCGCTTTGGGAAATGACGGACAGAGCGGGCGCAAGGCGACGTAAGAAGTCGGCATTCGGATCATCCGGCACAGAAAAGGGCGGCTGCTGTTCCGGCGCGGAATTTGGCGGCTGCTGTGCGTCGTCAGACGGCTGCGGCGCGGCGGGCGGCGGATCTCCGCCGCCCATCAGCTCGGAGGCAATACCCGCCAGCTTCTGCATGGTTTCCGGATTCTGGAGCAGGGAAGAAAACAAATCGGAAGAATCCATCGCTGCGTCACCGCCCCATCATTTTTGCGATCTGTGCCGCGAGCTGTGCACCCTCCGGCGTGCGCATCAGGCTTTGTACAGAACGTTTTGCCCCTTCCATATTGCCGGACTGTGCCATGCGTGCGACTTCCTCCAGGGAGCTTCCGTAATTCTGCATGACCTGCCGGGCCGCGCGGCGTCCGTCCGGTGTGTTGAGCGCCGCTTGCAGGCGCGAAGCTGCCTGTGTGGTGTCCGGATTGCCGGATTGCTGTGAAATTGCATGAAATAACGCATCCATATCCTTCTGATGCATGATATCCGCCTCCTGAATCAATACTTTATGGGTGTGGTCGGGATTCAATGCAGTATACGCCAATATGCCGGAAATTGTTCTTTCATTT
>CAYNPX010000006.1:0-28753 GCA_964399205.1 uncultured Butyricicoccus sp. | reverse complement strand
GTATTGTCCCATCATTATAGCACAAAGAGCCGTTGCAGTCAAAAAAGTTTCGGAACAGCCGCTTTCGGGTTTTATCCCTTCGGGACATCTCAGCAGACCGGAAAGGGGAGCAGGCGGAGCAGAAGCGCGCACAGCAGCGCGGCAAGGCAGGCGTGCAGGCATTTGCCGCGGATGCAGCGGGAAACGCGCAGACCCTCCGCAGCGGCGGCGGATTGGAACAGCACGGACGCGCCGCCAAACGCGCATAAAAAAGAAACGGCGGTCAGCCGTGCCGCTGCCGTACCCGCTGCGGCAGTCATTCCGGCGAGTCCCTGCGTCAGTTCGGCGCAGCCGGTGAGCAGGGCGCAGGTTCCGCTCCGGGTAAGACCCGGCAGGGAAAAAACCGGCGCGGTCACGCGGCACAGGACGGGCAGGATGCCGGTCAAGCGCAGCAGACATATCATGACGGAGAAAAACAGGATGAAGGCGCAGACCATCAGGCACGAGCGTCCCGCAGACAGCACAGCCTGCGTCAGGCAGCGGAAAAATGGGATATCCTCCGGCTGTGCCTGTTCCCGCGCGGCAGGCGGGCAATCCTTTGGACGGAGCAGCACGGCGACGAGCAGCGCGGCGCTGATGTGTACGGCATATAAAAACAGTCCGGCGCGCAGCGAGCGGAACAGCCCGCCGCCGCACATGCCGATGAGGAAGGCGGGACCGGTATTGTTGCACACGGCGAGCAGCGCTTCCGCTTCGGAGCGGGAGCAGGCGCCGGACCGCCACAACTCCGCCGCCATGCGCGCTCCGGCGGGATAGCCGCCCAGAAAGCCGAGGACAAGCGCCGCCGCCCCGCAGCCGGGAAGATGAAAGACGCGCCGCGTAAACGGCGATACGGCATTTCCAAGCGACTGCGCCATACCGCACGAGACAGCCAGCGAACTGGCGGCAAAAAACGGAAACAGTGACGGCACAGCGGAACGCAGACACAGCTCCGCCGCCGCCCGTACCGCGTCGGCACAATCCGCGGAATACCGGCACAGCAGCGCGAGAAATATCGTACAGCCGACAGAGGCAAGCGCACGCCGCATTGAAATCACCGCCTTTCCTCTCTATCCTATCGAAAAAAGGCAACAAACATGCCTGCAACGCATACAAATTTCAAAAAAAGCGGCGTTGAAGGGGGCGGTACGGTGGAGCACGGGAAATTGCCGCACAGGAGCGATCCGGCGATTGAGATGGACGCAAACCGGAGCATTGTCATTGCCGGACGCTGCGCAATCACGCTGTACAGTGAGACGGAGATGCGCGTGCAGTGCGGGCGGATGACGATACGCATCAGCGGGGACGGGCTGGAGCTGTGCACGCTGGATGAAAACGAGCTTTCGATTGCCGGCGTGATCGCTGACGTGGGCTTTTTGTCCGGAACATAGGAGGGATTGCAGTGGTTTCTGACTGGATTCGGCTGTGCGGCGGTATGCTGGATATCCGCGTGCGCGGCGCGGAACTGGAACGGTTCTTGAACCTGTGCGCACGCAGACGCATCCGCCTGCACCGGATCGAACGCAGGGACATAGATGAAATGCGGGCGTCGGTTTCCGTCCGTGATTTCTACCGGATGTCGCGGCTGCGGCAGCGGACACGGTGCCGCGTGCACATCGTCAGGCGGCGCGGGCTGCCCTTTGTGTGCAAACGGCTGAAGCGGCGATACGCGCTGTGGGGCGGTATGCTGCTGATGTGCTTTGTGTGTTATGAGCTTTCCACGCGGATATGGGTCGTGCGGACGGATTTTCCGCAGGGCGTGGACGGATACGCCGTGCTGGAGGAGCTGGAGCGGCTGGGTGTCGGCATCGGGACAAAGAGCGCGGATATTGACGCCCATGCGGTCAAGGTACACATGATGGCCGCGCTGGATGAGCTGAAATTTTTCGCCGTAAATGTGGACGGGAATACCCTGTCGATCGAAACGGCGGCAGCGGAGGAACCGCCGGAGAACGAGAAGGAAAACGGCGTGCACGATGTGGTCGCCCTGCGGGACGGCGTGATACAAAAACAGATCGTGCGCCGCGGCACGGAGCAGCACAAAGCGGGCGACGCGGTGCTGGCGGGCGATCTGCTGGTGGATGCGCTGGTCGAGCCGAAGGAGGAGCTGTACAGCGTCGGCGGCAGCTATCTCGTGGACGCCAGCGCGGACATCTGGGCGGCGACACGGTATTATGTCACGCGAAAAATGCCGCTGGAGGCGGACAAAAAGTACAAAACCGGCGCGTCCGAAACGCGGTATGCCATATGTTTTGGCAAAACGCGGATAAATTTATATTTCAGCAGTAGTCTAACACAGGGGAATTGTGATAGAATAATATCAACTGAAACGATCAGCCTGAATGACCATCTGACGCTTCCGGTGTCGCTGTACTGTGAGACAATCGAGCCGTACACGCGCAAGCGCGTGACGCATACGGCGGAGGAACTGCAGGCAAAGCTGGAATATGGCGCGCGCCGCGCTGTCGAACGACGGATCAGGGAGGGGACGATCACCTCCATGCAGGCGGATGCGGCGGAGGAGGACGGCGCGGCTGTGCTGCGTGCGGCGGTCTGGTGCTATGAACAGATCGGTGAAAGCGTCGAGGATGGCAGGACACAGGCCGACCTCCCGCAGGAGGAGCGGACGGAGGAAGCAGAGGAGCCATAAAGAACGGTGTAAAGCAAGGAGAGCGAAAAGATATATGGCAGAAACGACCATGCACATTGATTCAATCGACCTTATGATGGGAATCTTTGGTGCGTTTGATGAGAATATGAAGGTGCTGGAAAAGGAACTGGACGTCACCGTACTCAGTCGGGAAAACGAGCTGAGGGTCACGGGAAGCGACCCGGAGAAGGCGGAGCTGGCAATGAAAACCATCCGGTCGCTGATGCAGCTGGCGGAGCGGGGCGAGAGCATCGGCACGCAGACCGTACAGTATGTACTCGGTCTTGTGAAGGACGGGCGGCAGAATCAGGTGTCCGAGATCGGGCGCGACGTCGTGTGCATCACGGCAAAGGGCAAGCCGGTCAAGGCAAAGACGCTGGGACAGAAGCGCTACATGGACGCCATGCGCACGCATACCATCACCATCGGCATCGGACCGGCGGGCACCGGCAAGACCTATCTTGCCGTCGCGGCAGCCGTGGCGGCGTTCCGCGACAAACAGATCAGCCGCATTATCCTGACGCGCCCCGCGGTAGAGGCGGGAGAAAAGCTCGGCTTCCTGCCGGGCGATTTGCAGAGCAAGGTCGACCCGTACCTGCGCCCGCTGTATGACGGCCTGTTTGACATGATGGGCGCGGATACGTTTAATAAGCTGCTGGAGCGCGGCAGCATCGAGGTCGCGCCGCTGGCATACATGCGCGGGCGCACGCTGGACGATTCGTTTATTATTCTGGATGAAGCGCAGAATACCACGCCGGAACAGATGAAGATGTTCCTGACGCGAATCGGTTTTGGCTCCAGGGCGGTCGTTACCGGCGATATCACGCAGATCGATCTGCCGGGCGACCGCGTGAGCGGTCTGAAAGAAGCAATCAAGGTTTTGAAAAATGTAGAGGATATCGCGCAGTGCACGCTGACAGACCGCGACGTTGTGCGTCATGAGCTGGTACAGCGTATCGTGCGCGCATATGAGAAATACGAACAGCAGAAGGCGCTGCGGCAGGGGAAGGACAACCAGAAACGCAGGCTGGTGAAAAAGTAAGGAGGAGACCGCATGGAACACCGAATCCGCATTACGCCGGAGGTCGAGCTTGCGCAGCTGGACAGCGTTTGTGAGCTGATTACGCGCTGCGCGCGGGCGGCGCTGGAAGCCGAGAACGCGCCGGATGGCTGCTTTGTCGATGTCACAATCGTCGACGGCGGGACAATCCGGCAGATCAACCGCGAAAACCGCGGCATGGATGCCGTCACCGATGTGCTGTCGTTCCCGATGCTGGAATTTTTTAACGGCGCTTGGCCGGAGGATCTGGAGGAAGAACGCAGTCCGGAGGACGGATCGCTGTTTCTCGGCGATATGATATTGAACTATGACCGCGCTGTGGAGCAGGCGGAGGAATACGGGCATTCCGTACAGCGGGAATGCGGGTTCCTGACCGTACATTCCATGCTGCATCTGCTGGGCTATGACCATGCGCGCAGCGAGGACGAGCGTCAGCTCCAGCGGGAGCATGAAGAAGCGGTGCTGGCATCGCTCGGACTGCTCCGAGAGGCGTGAGGAAACTACAAGGAGAACATACATGAGTGTGAAAAAAAGTGCCATTATTTCCATCGTTGGCAAGCCGAATGTCGGCAAATCCACGCTGCTGAACCGGCTGGTCGGCGCGAAGATTGCAATCGTATCCGGCAAGCCGCAGACGACGCGCACACGCATCACAGGCGTGCTGACGAAGGGCGACTGCCAGTTTGTCTTTCTGGACACGCCCGGACTGCATAAGCCGCGCTCCCGTCTGGGCGATTATATGGTAAAGGTCGTCAATGATACCGTAACGGATGTTGACATCGCGGCGCTGGTCGTCGACCCGACCGCGCATATCGGTCCGGCGGAGCAGGAGCTGATCGCGCGGATGAAGCAGTACCACATGCCGTCCGTACTCGTCATCAACAAGATCGACACGGTGAAGAACGAGGATCTGCTCGCCGTCATCGCCGCCTATTCGCAGGCGCATGAATGGGACGCGGTCGTGCCGCTGTCCGCAAAGACCGGTCAGAACTGCGATATCCTGTTTGAGGAATTTTCCAGATTTGCGATCGAGGGACCGCAGCTGTTCCCGGACGATATGCTGTGCGACCAGCCGGAGCGGCAGCTTGTCGCGGAGCTGGTGCGCGAGAAAATGCTTCTGCTGCTGGAGCGCGAGGTGCCGCATGGCACAGCGGTCGCGGTGGAACATATGCGGGAGCGCGACAACGGTCTGATCGAGATCGACGCGACGATCTATTGTGAAAAAAAGAGCCACAAGGGTATCATCATCGGCAAGGGCGGCTCAATGCTCAAAAAAATCGGCGCGCAGGCGCGCACGGATATCGAGGAGCTGCTGGATGCGCATGTATTCCTCCGGCTTTGGGTCAAGGTCAAGGAGGACTGGCGCAATAACCAGTACCAGATGCGTAACTTCGGCTACGAGGACGAGTAAAGCGGAAGGGGAACGGGCATGGCACATATTACGGTAAAGGGTCTGGTGATCCGCGAGACGGATTTCGGCGAGGCGGATCGTTTTATTACCGTTTTGACCGCGGATCTGGGCAAGATCGAGGTGCTGTGCCGCGGGCTGCGGCGCAAACGGGGAAGGCTCGCCAACGCAGCCGGCCTGTTTTGCTACAGCGAATTTACGCTGTTTTCCGGCAAAGGGTATACGCTGAACGACGCGGAGATTGACATGCAGTTCTGGGGGATTACCGGCAATATCGAGCAGTATGCGCTTTGCTGCTATTTTGCCGAGCTTGCCGGTATGGCGGCGGAGGCGGACACCAACAATACATCCGAACTGCTTGCGATGTTCCTGCGCGCGCTGTACGCGCTTGACCGCCAGCACCGACCGGTGCAGATCGTCAAGGCCGCGTTTGAGCTGCGGCTGGCGGCGGAGCTTGGATTTTCGCCCGACCTGACCGGCTGCGCCGTGTGCGGCGCGGCGGAAAGCGGAACGTGGTCATTTCTGCTGGAAAACGGCGCGCTGGTCTGCGCGGACTGCCGGAAGCGTGTCGGCGGCACGTATTTTGACCTGTCCGCGGGCACGCTGTCCGCAATGCGGCATATCATTTCCTGCGAGGGCAGGAAACTGTTCGCTTTTGCGGTCAATGAACGGACTGCCGCACAGCTGGGAACCGTCTGCGAGCGGTACCTGATGCATCATCTTGAGGTGCGCTGCCCGACACTGGATTTTTATCATTCTCTATTTCAAAACGGATTATGAGGAGTGAAAAGAAAACAAGCGGATATGAGTAAATTATCAGAAAAAAGCCTGAAAATATTGGAATATTACACCATCCTTGACCAGCTGGCGGAACACTGTGTCAGCCGGAAGGCAAAGCAGGCGGCAAAATCGCTGCGCCCGCTGCATGATATCGAGGACGTTCGGGAGCTGCTGACGCAGACGGATGACGCAAAGCGCCTGATGACGACCGGCGGCGCGCCCGCCTTCGGCGGGATCCGCGACGTGACTGCGGCGCTCAATCGTGCGGATCACGGCGGCGTCCTTTCCACCGGAGAGCTGCTCCATATCGCATCTCTGCTCCACGCGGCCAATCAGGTGCGCAAGTACGGCGCGGAACAGCAGGAAAAGGGCAATTCCACGACGCTCGACGCGTATTTCAACCGCATCAGCAGCAATAAATATCTGGAGGAAAAGATCAATCGGGCGATCATCAGCGAGGAGGAAATCGCGGACGCGGCTTCCGCGACGCTTGCGAACCTGCGCCGCCAGATGCGGCAGCAGAATGCGCGCGTGCGCGAAACGCTGAATCATATTGTTTCCTCCCCGACATACGCGAAGTATTTGCAGGAAAGCCTGATTACCCAGCGCGACGGACGCTATGTCATTCCGGTCAAGAGCGAGCACCGCAGCAACATCCCCGGCATGGTGCACGATGTCTCATCCTCCGGCGCGACGCTGTTTGTCGAGCCGACGCAGGTTGTCAACGCGAACAACCAGATCAAAATACTGCTCGGAAAAGAAAAGGCGGAGATCGAGCGCATCCTTGCCGAGCTGACGGCGGACGTCGCGGAATATTCCGGCGCGATCGCGGCGGATTACGATGTGCTGTGCAAGCTGGATTTTATTTTTGCCAAGGCGCACTATTCGTTCGCGCTGAACGCCTGCACGCCGCACATCAGTGAAAAGACGCAGGTGAACCTGATTCACGCGCGCCATCCGCTGCTCGACCAGAAAAAGGCGGTGCCGATCGACATTGCGCTCGGCATGACATATGACACTTTGGTCATCACCGGCCCGAATACGGGCGGCAAGACGGTCAGCCTGAAAACGCTTGGCCTGCTCAGCCTGATGGCGGCATCCGGTCTGCATATTCCGGCAAATGAGGAGAGCACTGTCTGTCTGTTCGAGAATATTTACGCGGACATCGGCGATGAGCAGAGCATCGAGCAGTCGCTGTCCACCTTTTCGGCGCATATGAAAAATATCGTTGCGATCATGCAGAAATGCGGACCGGACGACCTGATCCTGTTTGACGAGCTGGGCGCGGGTACAGACCCGGAGGAGGGCGCGGCGCTGGCGATCGCGGTCATCGAGTACGGCAGGAAGATGTGTTCGCTGGTCGCGGCGACGACGCATTATTCCGAATTGAAGGTATTCGCGCTGACGACGGACGGCGTGGAAAACGCATCGTGCGAATTTGACGTAAAGACCTTACAGCCGACATACCGTCTGCTGACCGGCGTGCCGGGCAAGTCGAATGCGTTTGCGATCTCGCGCCGCCTGGGTCTGCCGCCCGCGATTATTGAGCGCGCAAAAGAGCAGATTTCTGCGGAAAATACGCGGTTTGAGGACGTTCTGGAGCATCTGGAACGCGAACGGTACCAGCTGCAAAAGCAGCGGGAGGACGCGGACCGGCTGCGGCGCACCGCCCAGTCGGAAAAGGACAAGGCGGTCACGATGAAGGGGCGCGCCGAGGACGAGACGGACGCGATTTTGGAAAAAGCGCGCGAACAGGCGGAGCGCATCCTGCGGGAAGCGCGTATGGCGTCCGAAACGGTATTCGCCCAGCTGGATGAGCTGAAAAAGAACGCGCAGAAGGATGCGGCGGATCAGAACCTCGCGGCGGCGCGCGCCGCACTGCGCAGCACGATGACGCAGGCGGAGAAAAAGGCGGTGCACCGCGAAAAGAAAAAGGTGGAGCCGGAGAGCATCCGACCGCTCAAGGCGGGCGACACGGTGCACCTCATCAATGTCGGCGTGGACGGCACCGTGCTCAAGCCGCAGGACAAGGACGGCATGGTATCTGTACAGGCGGGCATCTTAAAGGTCAATGTACCGCTCAACGAGCTGCGGCCGGTTGAAACGCAGCAGCCGAAGAAAAAGACATATCGCGCGCCGTCCGGCGGTGTGCGCGAAGTGCGCCGCGCGGCGGCAAAGAGCGAGCTGGATGTCCGCGGCATGATGGTGGAGGAAGCGCTGATGGAGGTCGACCGGTATCTTTCCGATTGCCTGCTGTCCCGTCTGGACGTGGTGACCATCATCCACGGCAAAGGGACGGGCGCGCTGCGCGAGGCGATCCAGCAGCATCTGCGGCACGACAAGCACGTCAAATCCATGCGCAGCGGACGCTATGGCGAGGGCGAAACCGGCGTCACAATCGTGGAACTCAGATGACATCTGCGTATAAGAGAAAATATTTTGCAAAAAATGACAGATTGATTGGAAGAAATGCCCGTTTCCTTTTTGACAAGACGGCAGAACATCCTACAAATTTTGACGGGGGAAATGCTCTCTTTTGGTACAAAAGTATATTGACGAAATCGAAAAAAACAGGTATGCTATAAGTAATATGTGGTTCCCTTGGAATCAATCCGTTCATGTATATGTTTGTATAGGTTTAGTTTTAATTTTGTTTATAGGAGCGATGTTGAAATGTTTTCACAGGAAGTTCAGGTTACGAACCAGGTAGGGCTGTATGCACGCCCGGCTACATTTTTTATTCAATGCGCAAATGGGTTTAAGAGCACGATTCTGGTTGAGAAGGAAGAGCGCAGAGTCAATGCAAAGAGCCTGCTGGGCATTCTGTCCCTCGGTATCACCAAGGGCACCACGATTACGCTGATTGCTGACGGCGTTGACGAAGTTGAGGCAGTAAACGCGCTGACCGATCTGATTCAGTCCAATTTCAGCGATTCGAACTTCAGCGACTGATTTCAATCAAACGCATCACAGGGGGCACCGCCGGATTCTGCGGTGCTCTTTTTTTGCCAAAGGAGGGGATTTTCCGCATGGCAGACCGCGATGAACTGCACCGGAAGGTGCTGACCCTGCCGCGTGAGCCGGGCGTGTATATTATGAAAAACAGGCGCGGCGAGGTCATCTATGTCGGCAAGGCGAAGGCATTGAAGAACCGCGTTTCGCAATATTTTCAAAACGAGGCGCGGCACACACCGAAAACGCGGAAAATGGTGGAAAACATCGACGATTTTGACATTATCGTCTGTTCTTCGGAATTTGAAGCGCTGGTTCTGGAAAACCAGATGATAAAAAAATATAAGCCCAAATATAACATCCTGCTCAAGGATGACAAAGGGTATCCGTTTATCCGTGTGACCGCCGGACAGCCATATCCGGAATTTTCCGTGGCTGCGAAGCCGAAGGCGGACGCGGCGCGGTACCTGGGACCGTATACCGGACAGGGGGCGGCGGTTCGCGCGATTGACACCGTCAGCCGCGCGCTCGGTCTGCGCACCTGCCATCGTGTCCTGCCGCGCGACATCGGCAAGGCGCGCCCCTGCCTGAATGCCCAGCTTGGGCGCTGCTGCGCGCCGTGCGCGGGAAAGGTTTCGCAGGAGGAATACGCCGCGCGCGTTGCGCAGGCGATCGATGTGCTGGAGGGCAATTATAAACAGCTTGCGGAGCGGCTGGAGCAGGAAATGCTACAGGCCGCGGAGGAGGAGCGCTTTGAACAGGCGGCACAGCTGCGCGACCGGATGCGCGCAATCACGCGCGTCGGGCAGCACCAGATGGTCGTCGCAAGCGGTTTTTCGGATACGGACATCCTCGCGTTTGTGCAGGGACAGACAAAGGGCTGCATCGTCACGCTGCATTATATTGCAGGCAATTTTCAGGACAAGGAATATACCATGCTGGACGGCACATCGGCGGAGGACGGCGCGGAGCTGCTCGGCAGCTATATCAAGCAGTATTATTCCATGCGGGGCGTTGTGCCGGGACTGGTATTGATCTCGGAGAAGATCGAGGACATGCCGGCGGTGGAACAGCTGCTGCGTTCCATTGCCGGAAAAAAGGTCACGCTGACGGTTCCGCAGCGCGGCAGACGGCGCGAGCTGATGCAGATGGCGAAAAAGAACGCGGAGGAAGAAATCACCCGTTCGGAAACAGGCGCGGAGCGCAGGCAGAAATCATTGGAGCTGTTTGGGAAAATGATGGGTCTGGAGCAGACGCCCGTCAGCTTTGAAGCATATGATATTTCCAACCTCTCCGGCACGAATACCGTCGGATCAATGATCGTTTTTGAAAACGGACAGCCCAGGCGCAGCCGTTATCGCCGGTTCCGCATTGAATCGGTCGCAGACGGACAGGATGATTATAAAGCGATGGAGGAGATGCTCACGCGGCGGATGCAGCGCTGGAAGGACGGAGATGAGAAATTTTCCGAGCTGCCGAGCGTATTCCTCATCGACGGCGGACTGGGACACGCCCGCGTTGCCCGGCGGGTTATGGACAGCTTTGGCTGCACGCGCCCGATATTCGGCATGGTGAAGGATGACCGCCACCGCACGCGCGGGCTGATCGCGCCGGACGGCAGGGAATTCAGCATTTCGACAACACCGGCAGTGTTTGCCCTCGTCGGCCGGATGCAGGAGGAGGCGCACCGGTTTGCGATCACATACCAGCGCTCGCTGCGGCGGGCGGACACGGTACGCTCCGAGCTGGATCAGATTCCGGGCATTGGCGAGAAACGCCGTGCCGCTCTGCTGAAAACCTTTCAGAGCGTGAAGCGCATCCGGCAGGCGAGCGCGGAGGAGCTGGAGGCGGCTGTGCCGCGTTCGGCCGCGAGAGCAGTTTATGCATATTTTCACAGTACGCAGGAGGAAGAAGAACAATGAGAGTGATCAGCGGAAGCGCCCGCGGCAAGGCTCTGGAGGCTGTGCCGGGGATGGACACGCGCCCGACTACCGACAGGGTGAAGGAGTCGGTATATAATATCCTCCAGTTCCGCGTGATCGGCGCGTCTATGCTGGATCTGTTCGCGGGAACCGGTCAGATGGGCATTGAAGCGCTCAGCCGCGGCGCATCGCGCGCGGTTTTTGTCGATCAGGCGCCGAAGGCGGTTTCCGTCATCCGCAGAAATATTGCGGCGGCACGTGTCCAGCCGCGCGCTGAAATTATGCAGGCGGAGTATCACCAGGCGCTGGAACGCCTGCGCGGGCAGAAATTTGACATTATTTTCCTTGACCCGCCCTATGGAGGCGAACGGTTAAATTCTGCGCTGAAAGCGGTAGAATTGTTTGACATCTTGTCGACGAATGGTATAATAATATGTGAAAGCTCTGTAGAGGACGAGATCATCTGCCCGGACAGCTTTCTGGTGCGCAAGACATATCAATACGGCACGATTCGTCTGACTGCAATGGAGCACAAAGAAAAAATGGACTGAGGTTCTGCCTGCGGCAGAGTCGGAAAGGCACATAGATATGAGAATCGGGGTATATCCCGGCAGCTTTGATCCTGCCACACTGGGACATCTTGACATTATCCGCCGCGCATCGAAGCTCTTCGACAAGCTGATTGTGGCGGCGATGATAAACGGTGAAAAGCATTCCTCCTTTACGATGGAGGAAAAGGTGGATTTTCTCAAGCGTATGACAGCTGACCTGCCGAATGTCGAGGTGGAGAGCTTCAGCGGTCTGCTGGCGGATTACGTGAAGGAAAAGCAGGCGTGCGCGATTGTCAAGGGCCTGCGCGCGGTATCCGACTTTGAATATGAATTTCAGATGGCGCTGGCAAACAAAAAACTCAATTCGGACGTGGATACGGTTTTTTTGATGACGGAGCAGAAGTATCTGTTCCTCAGCTCGACGATCGTGCGTGACATTGCGCGTCACGGCGGAGATATCACGGGCTTTGTTTCAGAGGAAATACGAGCCGATATTATGGAGAAATTAGATCAGACAAGGCAATGACGGGACGATAAAAATATGGAGGACAATGGTCATGGTAGCTGTGTTAGAAGAACTTGTGAATTCGTTATATGATATGGTGCAGGAGGCACGCAGTGTTCCGCTCAGCGCGGAGAAGTGCATGATTGATCGAGAGAAAGCGCTGGATATCCTTGACGAGATTCGCAACAACATGCCGAAGGATCTGGAAATGGCGCGCGCCATTGTGGAAAAGCGCAATGATATGGTCGCGGCCGGCAAGAAAGAAGCGGAGGATCTGCGCAAAAAAGCGGAAGAATATGTCCGCAAGACGGTGAACGAGAGCGCAATGCTTGCAGAGGCGCAGAAGCAGGCGGATGAGATCGTTGCGGCGGCGGAGCAGCAGGCAGCACAGCTGCGCAGTGCGGTCGGCACCTACTGCGAGGAAAAGCTGGCAGCTACGGAGACATGCGCCGCGGCCACGCTGGAGGAAATCAAAAAGTGCCGCGCGCAGTTTGAAAACGCGACGCAGAAGTAAGGCGTGTGATTGAAGGAAACGGGCAGAGAATGGCGATGTGTCGTTCTCTGCCCTGTTGCATCCGCGGATTTGCGGAAAATGCCCGAAAAATTGCGAACGCGCGTTCGTTTTGGGCAAAACCTGATTTTGACTTGCTAAAAAAGTCACAAATTATCATTAAAAAAATCGCGCTTCTCCTTGCAATTTAGGATGACAAAACGTATAATAAATATGTAGTGGGGAAGAGTGGGTTAAAATACCACGGATCTCCACACGAACGGATTGGGAGGGCACGACAGTGAAGGGCGAATACCAGCACACCTTGGATGCAAAAGGCCGCCTGTTCATTCCGGCAAAGCTGCGGGAGGAGCTGGGTGACAGCTTCGTCGTGACCAAAGGGCTGGATCAATGCCTGTTCCTGTATCCGCAGGCGGCATGGAATGCGCTGGAGGAAAAGATCCGGCAGCTTCCGATGTCCAAATCCAGAGATTTACAGCGTTTCTTCCTGTCATCGGCGGCGGATGTCACGGTGGACAAGCAGGGGCGCATCGTTGTCCCGCCGGTTCTGCGTGACTATGCGGCGCTTGACCATGACGTTACTGTGATCGGTGTAAGCGAACGGGCCGAAATCTGGGACGCAAAGGCGTGGGACGCATACAATGGCAGGCTGGATGCCGCCAGCATCGCACAGGCGATGGAGGATCTGGGTTTTTAAGCGTTGGAGGAACGGGCACATATGGAATTTCAGCACATTCCCATTCTACTTACTGAATGTCTGGACAGCCTTTGCATTCGTCCGGACGGCGTGTATGTGGACGCAACGCTGGGCGGCGCGGGACATGCGCGGCATATTGCGGAGAGACTGACAGAGGGCGGCAGACTGATCGCGCTCGATCGGGATGATATGGCGCTGGAGAACGCAAAGACCCGTCTGGCAGATGTCATGGAGCGCGTGACACTGGTAAAAAGTGACTTTCGCAATCTGGACACCGCGATCGCATCGTGCGGCGCGGATCAGGTTGATGGTATTTTGTTTGACCTCGGCGTGTCGTCGCCGCAGCTGGATATCGCGGAGCGGGGCTTTTCCTATATGCAGGACGCCCGTCTGGATATGCGTATGGATCAGCAGCAGGCGCTGTCCGCATATGAGGTCGTAAATGAATGGAGCCGACAGGAGCTTCGCCGGATTCTTTGGGAATACGGCGAGGAACGCTATGCGCCGCAGATCGCTGCGGCAATCGACCGGGAACGGCAGCAGCAGCCGATCGAAACGACGGTGCAGCTTGCGGATATCATCCGCGCGGCAATGCCGCCGGCAGCGCGCAGGGAAAAGCAGCATCCGGCAAAGCGGAGCTTTCAGGCGATCCGCATCGCCGTCAACGACGAGCTGATGGCCGTGCAGGAAGCAATGGAGCGCGCGATAGATGCGCTGGCGCCCGGCGGGCGGCTTGCAGTGATTACCTTCCATTCACTGGAGGATCGCATCGTCAAAAATGCATTTCGTAAAGCCGCACAGGGCTGTACCTGCCCAAAGGATTTTCCGGTCTGTGTATGCGGAAAAAAAGCAAAAGTAAAACTGGCAGCGCGTAAGCCGATACTGCCATCCATGGAGGAAATCGCTCGAAATCCCCGCGCAAGAAGCGCAAAGTTGAGAGTATGTGAGAAATTGTCGGAAAATTAAAGGGAGAGCGGCTCAGATATGATAGAGAATTCCGGTAGCAATGCAGCAACTGCACGCACCGCTGATGATAGAGGGAACAGCAGGCAGAAGAAACAGCGCGAGCGTATGCGGCGCAGACGCGCACGCCTGCGTATGCTGGCAATCGGTCTGGTGGGAGTTATTTTTGCGATTCTGGCAGTGACGACCGTGTCGTATTATGTCCAGGTGACCGAGCTGAAGGGACAGGTCGAGGACAAAAAAACGACGCTGGCACAGCTGGACAGCGAATTTGTTTCGCTTACCGCGAAGAAGCAAAATTCCGTTGACCTTTCCTATGTAGAGGAATATGCGGAAAATGTGCTCGGGCTGGTCAAGATGGATCGCAGCCAGGAGGAATATCTGGATCTGCAAAAGACCGATCAGGTCGAGGTGAATGAGGCTTCCAATGGGGTGGAAAAGCTGGTTTCCGGCTTTGTCAAGAGCTTCAATGCAATTTTGTCATTTTTGCGCTGACACATCATATACATATGGAAAGTAGTGGGAGTGAGAAGTGTGAACAACCTTCTGACTCCTGTTTTTTGTCACAATGACGATGAAATGGCATGACAGTTGTGATATAATGTTTGCGAAGCGGATTTGAGTATTTGCAGTATTCAGATTCTCATCTGACAGGAGAATAGATTCATGGCACAAAAACGCCCAACCAAAGTAAATAGAACCATGTGGAACCGGCTGACCTTTTTGATTGTTGTGGTTGCCATATTGGGCTTTGCCGTCGTCGGTGTAAGGCTGTTTTATTTGCAGGTCATCAACACCAATTTCTATCAGGGAAAGGCAGCGGAAAATCAGACGAAGGATTTGATTATCACGCCGACGCGCGGTACGATCTATGACCGGAACATGACAGAGCTTGTTGTCAGCGCGACAACACAGGAGATCAGCGTCGATCCGAGTATCATCAAAGAAAAAGGCGAAGCGTCTGTTGAGACGCAGACGGATGAGAACGGAAAGGAAATCGAGGCGACTGACGGTGAAATCGCGGCGGCACGCAAGACCTATCAGGAAAAGGTCGCAAAGCTGCTGGCGGAAAAGCTGGAGCTGGATTATGAGGAAACGCTGGAAAAGGTACAGCGGGACGCATCCTATGTGCGCATTGCGCGCCGCGTGGAAGTGGATGTCGCAGATGAGCTGATGAAGGAGCTGGAGGACGCGGGTCTTGGCGGCGTGTATTCGACGGCGGACTCCAAGCGGTATTACCGATATGGCACGTTTGCCTCGCAGGTACTCGGTTTTACCAATGACGACGGCGATGGTCTGTACGGCATTGAGCTGGAATATAACGATGTGCTCAAGGGCGTAGCCGGACGGGTGGTCAAGGCGACCAACGCGCTCGGTTCCGATATGCCGTATGATTATGAAAAATATGTCCCGGAACAGAATGGCAGCGGCGTTGTCACAACACTGGACGAGGGCGTGCAGCATTATCTGGAGAAACATCTCGAGGAGGCGCTGCAGGATTATCAGGCGAAATACGGGGTCTGCGGCATCGTCATGGACATCAAGAGCGGCGAGATACTCGCCATGTCCACGAAGCCGGACTTTGATCTCAATAATCCGCGCACGATTCCGGAGGAATACACCGCGCTGCTTGCGGAGCTGGATAACCTGAGCGGCGAGGAATACAGCGAAAAATACAGTGAGATTCTGCTCCGGCTGTGGCGCAACAAGCCGATCAACGATACGTATGAGCCGGGCTCGACGTTTAAAGTATTTACCGTGTCCTCCGCGCTGGAGGAGGGCGTCGTTACGACGGACAGTTCGTTTTCCTGCAGCGGCTCCAAGGTGGTCAAGGACCGCACGATCAGCTGCTGGAAAACCGGCGGTCACGGTACGCAGATTCTCAAGGATACGCTTGCCAATTCGTGCAACGTCGCCATGATGGATATCAGCGCGCAGATGGGCACGGATATGTTCCGCAAGTTCTTTGAAGCCTATGGCATGTTGGAAAAGACGAACATCGACCTTCCGGGCGAAGCAACGGGCATTTTCTTTGACAGCATGGGCGAGGTAGACCTTGCGACCGCATCGTTCGGTCAGAACTTCCAGGTCACGCCGCTGCAGGAGCTGTGCATGGTTGCGGCCGTTTGCAATGACGGCGAGCTGGTCACGCCGCATATCGTGCGTGAGATCGTGGATACGGACGGCAATGTCAAAGAAACGGTGTCCACAGAGGTCAAGCGGCAGGTCATTTCCGAAGAGACAAGCGCGATCATGCGGGAGTATCTGGAGAATGTCGTGGCAAACGGCACAGGACAGAACGCCTATGTAGCCGGCTATCGCGTCGGCGGCAAGACGGCGACCTCGGAGAAGCAGCCGAAGAGCAACACCGAGCTGCGCATCGCTTCTTTTATCGGCGTAGCGCCGATGGATGACCCGCAGTATGCCGTATTGGTCATGATCGACGAACCGCAGACGGAAAACAAGGGCGGCGGCGCGTTGGCGGCGCCCGTTGTAGGACGTATTTTTGAGGATATTCTGCCCTATCTCGGCGTTGAAGCGGTCTATTCGGAGGATGAAACGAACCGGCAGGAGATCACCGTGCCGACGCTCACCGGCAAGTCGATCGACGACGCAGAGGCGGCGCTGGAGGAGCTTGGGCTGGATTACCGCGTCAAGGGTGACGGGGAAACGGTCACCGACCAGATGCCGGTGGCAGGCATTTCCATCCAGCCGGACAACACGGTTGTGCTGTATGCGGATGAGCACAAGCCGGAGGATAAGGTTGAAGTTCCGGATGTCAGCGGCATGTCCATCGAGGCAGCGCGTCAGCAGCTGGCTGACTATGGATTATATATGAAACAGAACGGGATTGCCGACTGGCGCGCCTCCAGCGCATCCATCGCCATGTCGCAGAGTCCGGCCGCCGGAAGCAAGGTTGCGCCCGGCTCGGTCGTCACAGTGGCGTTCGGCAATAACGTCAGCAGTCAGGAATGAGCTTAAAGGAGAATATCAGATGAAGCTGGAAAAAATCCTCGCCGGCGTGGATGTCGCAGAACAGACTGCGGACGCCGCGTGTGAGATCAAAGAACTGAAATATGATTCCCGTCACGTACAGCCGGGCGACGTATTTGTCGCAATCACCGGCTTTGAAACCGACGGACACAAATATATTGCAAAGGCGATTGAACTGGGCGCAGCTGCGGTTGTCTGCGAGTATATCCCGAACGGCGGCATTGCCGTACCGTATGTGCGTGTGCCATCCTCCCGCCGCGCGCTGGCACAGATGGCGGCAAATTACTTTGACCATCCGGCGGACAGCATGACCATGATCGGCATCACCGGCACGAACGGCAAGACGACCACGACCTATCTGCTCAAGACCATTTTGGAGGCGCAGGGACATAAGGTCGGGCTGATCGGCACGAATCAGAATATGATCGGGGATGAAATTCTGGAGACAGAGCGCACGACGCCGGAGTCGTTTGAGCTGCATCGATTGTTTGCGCAGATGCGCGATGCCGGCTGTTCGCATGTGCTCATGGAGGTTTCGTCGCATTCGCTCGTGCTCGACCGCGTTTACGGCATCACGTTTGCGGTCGGCGCGTTTACCAATCTGACGCAGGATCATCTGGACTTCCACAAGACGATGGAGGCGTACCGCGATGCCAAGGCGCTGCTGTTCCGTCAGAGCGCGGTCGGCGTTATGAACCGCGATGACGCGGACGGGCGGGTAATTTTGGCGGAGCGGGCGTGCCCGTTCCTGACCTATGGCGAGCAGGCGGGCTGCGATTTATGCGCACAGGACATTCAGCTCCATGCGGACAGCATCAGCTTCAGCTGTGTGGCACAGGGCGAGGTCGTGCCGGTGACGCTGGGCATCCCGGGGCAGTTTACCGTCTACAACGCGCTTTGCGCGCTGGCGTGCGCAAAGGCGCTCGGCGTTCCGACCGCGCGGGCAGCCGCGGCGCTGCGCACGGCGCATGGCGTCAAGGGTCGCGTCGAGGTCGTTCCGACGGACACGGACTACACGGTTCTGATCGACTATGCGCACTCGCCGGACGGCGTGGAAAACGTCCTGCGCGCGGCGCGCGGCTTTACAAAGGGGCGCGTGATCGGTCTGTTCGGCTGCGGCGGCGACCGCGACCGCACCAAGCGGCCGAAGATGGGCGCAATCGCGGCGCGGCTTTCCGACCTGTGCATCGTCACCTCGGATAATCCGCGCACGGAGCAGCCGGAGGCGATCATTGACGACATCCTTGCGGGCATGAAGGACACCACAACGCCGTATGAAGTCATCGTCAACCGTCCGGAGGCGATTTGGCACGCGCTGGATATTGCGCAGGCGGGCGACACCATCGTGCTGATGGGCAAGGGACATGAAACATATCAGGAGATCAACCATGTCAAGCATCATCTGGATGAGCGCGAGGTGGTTGCGGAATATTTTGCGAAGAAAAAATAAAACCCTTTGGGGATAGAAGATACGGTAAGAGGAGAAGCAGTTTTATGAAGACAATGACAGCTGCGCAGGCTGCCGCCTTTGCCGGCGGTACGGTCGCCGGGGATGAAACGGTACAGATTACCGGCATATCCACGGATTCCCGATCCGTTCCGGCGGGAAGCCTGTTTATCCCGATCCGCGGCGAACGGTTCGACGGGCATGATTTTCTGGAAATGGCGGTAGAACGGCACGCTGCGGCGGTGATGTCGGAAAAGGACGTTGACCTGCCGGTGCCGGTCATCCGCGTGGATGACACGCGCCGCGCGCTCCTTGCGCTGGCGGGCGGCTACCGTTCGCTGTTCCATGTGCCGGTTGTCGGCATCACCGGTTCGGTCGGCAAGACAACGACAAAGGAAATGACGGCATCCGTGCTGGCACAGAAGTTCCATACCATATATACACAGGGCAATCTCAACAATGAGATCGGTATGCCGCTGACGCTGTTCCGCATGGACGAGGACACGCAGGCAGCTGTGATAGAGATGGGCATGTCCGGCTTTGGGGAGATATCCCGCATGACGGCGCAGGCGAAGCCGGACGTCGCGGTTATTACCAATGTCGGAACGGCGCATATTGAATTTCTCGGTTCCCGCGAGGGCATCCGCGACGCGAAGCTGGAAATTCTGGAAGGGCTGAGCGGTACGGCCGTGCTCAACGGGGATGAGCCGCTGCTGTGGTGCAAAAGAAACCGGCTGGGCGTGAAAACGCTGTATTTCGGCATCGACAATCCGGCATGTGATGTGCGTGCGGAACATATCGTGTTGAAGGATGACCGTGTTGACCTGACCATCGTCCATCCGGACGGCAGCTTTGACGCGGTGCTGGGCACGACCGGTATGCATAATGTATATAATGCGCTCGCGGCAGCCGCTGTGGGACTGTGCCTTGGATTGTCACATGAACAGATCGCCGCAGGTTTGGCTTCGTTCCGCGACCTGCATCAGACGATTACGTATGAGGATGGCTATGCCATTATCGACGCATGTTATAACGCGAGTCCGGATGCGGTGGAAGCATCGCTGGAGGTGCTCAAAAGCCTGCATGTGACCGGCAGACGGTTTGCCGTGCTTGGCGGAATGCGCGAGCTGGGCAGTTTCTCCCAGACCGGACACCGGAACTGCGGCAGAAAAGCGGCGGAATGTGCGGACTTCCTGTACTGCTATGGGGACGGCGCGGAGGATTACCGCCTCGGCGCGATAGCCGCGGGAATGCCGGATCGGAATATCCACATCCTGCATTCGCATGAGGGGCTTGCGGGCGCACTCAGGCGCGCGGCAAAGCCGGGAGACGCGCTTCTGTTCAAGGGCAGCCGCTATTGGAAAATGGAAAAGGCGCTGGAGCTGTTCCGCGAGAAATAAAAAGAAAGACAGGGATTTGAGAACATGAATACATCAATGATGATCGCGGTGTCGGTGATTGCGTCGTTCCTGATTGCGGCGGCAATCGGTCCGGCATTGATTCGATATTTGCGAAATAAGCATTTTGGACAGAAGATCCTGTCCTATGTACCGGAGCACGCCGGAAAGCAGAATACGCCGACGATGGGCGGATTTATGTTCATCATCAGCATTACGGTCGTGACCGTGGCGGTGAACCTGATTTTGAACCGCGACGTTGGCATTCAGTCGTTCACGGTTCTGGTGCTGTCGCTGTGCTACGGCGCAATCGGCTTTATCGACGACAGCACAAAGATCCGCAAGGCGGAGAACGCCGGACTGACCTCCGGACAGAAATTCGCGCTGCAGCTGGCGCTGGCTTTGATTTTCCTGACGGTCGTCCATATGGGCGGTTATCTGATGCCGAGCCTGTACATCCCGTTTGCCAATGTATCGCTGGATATCCCGTGGCTGGTCTATGTTGTGATTGCGGCGTTCATTATGGTCGGCTGCAACAACGCAGTCAATCTGACGGACGGATTGGACGGTCTTGCCGCGGGCGTGACGCTGCCGGTAGCGGTTTACTTCATTGTGATCGGCGCTGTTTCCGATAATACGCCGGTTGCGATCTTTGCCTCCGCGCTGGCAGGCGGTCTGGCGGCATTCCTGATCTTTAACTTCAATCCGGCAAAGGTATTCATGGGCGATACCGGTTCGCTGTTTCTCGGCGGCGCGGTAGCGGGTCTTGCCTTTGCCTGTGACCAGCCGCTCGTGCTGGTGCTGGTCGGGCTGATCTATGTGATCGAGACGTTGTCCGACATTGCACAGGTAGCATATTATAAAGCGACCAAAAAACCGGTGCTGGATGAAAACGGCAATCCGGTCCGCGACGCGAAGGGCAACATCAAGATGGCAGGCAAGCGCATCTTCAAAAAAGCGCCGATCCACCATCATTTCCAGCTGTGCGGCTGGAGCGAGAAAAAAATCGTATTTGTCTTTGCGGGCATTACGGTAGTGATGTGCATTCTCGCATACGTTGGCGTTGCGCCGCGGTATATGTAGACGATACACGTGACACAGGCGGGAAATGGAGGTGATCTCCCTGCCGGCAGCTTATCATTTCAATCGAGGGAAGGTGCGCAGACGTGCCGTTTCCCGCAGCGCGCGGAAAGAGGAATCGCAGCGCAAAAAGAACAGAAAGAAACAGGAGCAGCCTGTACGCAGGCAGCCGCGCATTCCGCTCGCACAGGGGATGGCGCAGGAAAGACAGCGGAGGGTGGACGCGCCGCTGCTGCTCATCACGGTAATGCTGCTGATTGTCGGCCTGATCTCCCTGTTATCCGCAAGCTATCCAAAGGGCTATTACAGCACAAATATCGGGCCGTTTTATTATTTTATCCGTCAGATGGGCATGGCGGGAATCGGGCTGGTGCTGATGTGGGGCGTTTCCTGCATTGATTATACCTGGTATCGCAAACATGCGTTCACGCTGTATGTGATATCGGCGATCCTGCTCGTGCTGGTTCTGACGCCGCTCGGAAAGAGCATCAACAACTCGCAGCGATGGCTGCTCGGTTTCCAGCCGTCTGAGATCGCAAAGCTCGCAATCATTATGCTGTTCGCAACGATGGTGAGCAATAAGCCGGACAGTGTGCTCCGCTTGCGGAATTTATTTGTTTATGCCGTGCTGGTCGCAGCGTATGTCGGGCTGTTGGCATTGGAGCCTCATATGTCGGCGGGCATGATTATCGTTGTCATCGCGTTTGTCATCCTGTTCGTCGGAGGGATGCATGTCGGCTTCCTGATTCCGGTCGGCATTGCGGGCGTGTGCGTGACGGTTGCCGCATATTTCCTGCTTGGGCATGTGGAGGCGAGATTAAAGGTCTTTCTGGATCCGTTTTCCGACGCGCAGGGAGCGGGCTGGCAGGCAGTGCAGTCGCTCATCGCCATCGGCTCGGGCGGCACATTCGGGCTTGGACTTGGACAGAGCCGGCAGAAGTTCCTGTACCTGCCGGAGCCGATGAACGATTTCATCTTTTCGGTTATTTGCGAGGAGCTTGGCTTTATCGGCGCCGCTTTGATCCTGATATTATTTTCCTATTTTGTATACCGCGGATTTTCCATTGCACGGCGCGCGGCTGACCGCTTCGGCTGCCTGCTGGCAACCGGTATTACCATGCAGTTTGCGTTCCAGATTTTATTGAATCTTGCGGTTGTATCCGGTCTGTTTCCGGTTACGGGCGCGTCGCTGCCGCTGTTCAGCTATGGCGGCACGGCGCTGGTCATGCAGCTGGTGGAGATCGGCATTCTATTGAATATTTCACGACACATACCGCCGTCCAAACAGGACTGACGGTCATTCCGGATGAAAAGGGGGACACCAAATATGAAATTGCTTATTACAGGCGGCGGAACCGGCGGTCATGTCACCCCGGGGCTTGCTATCGCAAAATATGTACAGTCGCGCCGGAATGACGCGGAGGTACGCTTCGCCGGAACATCGACAGGCATTGAATCCAAGCTGGTGCCGCGCGAGGGATATCAGCTGTATACGGTTGATGTGCGCGGGCTGCGCCGCTCGTTGTCTCCGTCCGCGATTGCGTATAACCTGGGGACACTGCAGCGGTCTGTGACCGCCTCCGGGAAAGCGAAAAAAATATTGAAGGAGTACAGACCGGATGTTGTGATCGGCTGCGGAGGCTATGCCAGCTATCCGATGGTACATGCGGCACAGCAGCTGCATATCCCGACGGTGCTGCTGGAGGTCAATGCGTTTCCGGGCGTTGTCACCAAGACATGCGCAAAAAAGGCGGATCGCGTGCTCATCAGCTTTGAAAACACCCGCGCGCTGCTGGAGGATCGCCCGAATATTTATCTGACCGGTGCGCCGGTGCGCGGCGAGATCATTTTTGCACGCCGCGAGGAAGCGCGCAGCAAGCTCAAGCTGAAGGAGGGAGAGAAGCTGGTTGTCTCCTTCTGGGGCAGTATGGGCGCGCTGTACATGAACCGCCATATGGCGGGCTTTATCAGGCTGGAAAGTGAAAAAGACGCATTCCGGCATATTCACGCGACCGGCGCGGCGGCGTACAAATGGCTGCCGGACAGCGTGCGGGAGCAGGGAGTGGATCTGGACAAGCATCCGAATATCGAGCTGCGCGAGTATATTTACGATATGGCGGATGTCATGGCGGCGGCGGATCTGGTCATTTGCCGTGCCGGCGCAGCGACGCTGGGCGAGCTGTGTGTTCTGGGCAAGCCGTCTATCATCGTGCCGTCCCCATACGTCGCGGAAAACCATCAGGAAAAGAACGCGCGCGCGTTGGAACAGAAGGGCGCGTGTAAGGTCATTACGGAGCCGGAATGTACGCCGGAGAAGCTGTACAACGCCGTGACAGAGCTGCTTACGGATGACGAAAAGCTCGCGGAAATGGGGCGCTGTGCCAGGACGATGGCAATCGTCGATTCCAGCGAGAAAATTTATCAGCATATTTTGGAGGCTGCCCGCAGGTAGCCGGAGAGGAGGGGGAAAATGGCGAGACAAGACCATTCCCGACCATCCGATCGGTCAGCCGCGCCGCGCCCCGCAGATGGCCGCAGCAGAAGCGCGCGCAATTCGGGAAGACAGCGCATCCGGCGGAAACGGCGCAATCAGCTGCTGTTTAAGGTGGTTTGCGGCATTATGGTATGCGCTGTGATCGTTCTGGCGCCAACCGTCTTTTTCCGCGTTTCCACGGTCAGCATAACGGGAGATACACGGTATACGCAGGAGGAGCTGATCGCATCCAGCGGTGTGCAGAAGGGCGATAACATGTTCTTTCTGGATTCCGGACATATCTGTCAGACGCTGTATGACGCGTATCCCTATCTGGAAACGGTGACGCTGCACCGCAGGCTTCCGAGCACATTGCAGATCGAGGTCAGTGAGCGCACGCCCGCGCTGTCCATAGAGAGCGGGAATGCGTATCTGCTGATGGACATGTCGGGCAAGATCGTGGAGAAGGTATCGGCGGAGGCGGCGGATACCGTTGTTGTGGTCGGTGTGGATACCGGTGAATTAGAGGTGGGTGACACAATTGATGACAAGCAGGAAAAACTGCTGACGGTACTCAATCTGATGAACCTGATGACGCAGTATGAGATGGATGACGAGATCAAACGCATTGATATCCAAAAAGCATACGATGTGCGTGTCCAGTACGCGGATCAGTATACGATCCTGTTTGGCAACCTGAACGAGCTGGAGCATAAGATTCAATTTTTACAGGCGATCCTGCGCGAGTCGTCCCTGCCGGACAGCGGCGTGATCGATTTGACCGACGATAAGGAAGCGCGTTACCGCCCCGCGCTGGAAAGCGATTCAGACGACAGCACGGACGACGAAAACGGGCAGACCGATACAGAAAAAACGGAGACTGCCGACAGCGGCGACAGCGGGCAGGCTGACGCGCAGAGCACGGATAGCGATGCGGACAGCGCGCAGTCGGGAAACGCAGATCAGGCAGAGGATGCCGGACAAACGGAAAGCAGCGGACAGGGGAACACATAGACGGTCGCAGATCCGGCAAATACGGCGCCAAATTGGATAAAATTTCCAGAATGCGCTATGATTTCCAGTCACGGTTCGTGCGAAAACCGTAAGTTTTTTTGAAGAATACGCCATCTTATCTTGCAAAAGTGGCGGGAAAGAGGTAGAATGAAACAAAGTAGTTTTGTGGCGACCGGAGCAGGCGCCATGGAACGGATTCAATTGGAAATTTGAAAAGTATTTCATAGATTATCACGGAGGAGATCAGATATGGGTTTCGAGTTTGAAATGGATTATGATACCATTGTCAACATCAAGGTTATTGGTGTTGGCGGCGGCGGAAACAATGCAGTAAACCGTATGGTTAGCAGCGGCCTGCAGGGCGTTGAATTTATTGCAATCAATACGGACAAGCAGGCGCTGAACCGTTCCGAGGCTTCGGTAAAGATTCAGATCGGCGCAAAGCTGACTAAGGGCCAGGGCGCAGGTTCCAGACCGGAGATCGGCCGCAAAGCTGCTGAAGAGAGCCGCGAGGAGATCTCCCGTGCGCTGGAAGATGCAAACATGGTATTTATCACCGCAGGCATGGGCGGCGGCACAGGCACGGGCGGCGCACCGGTGGTAGCGCAGATCGCGCGTGAGCAGGGTATCCTGACCGTTGGCGTTGTCACCAGACCGTTCGGCTTTGAGGGCAAAAAACGCATGGAACAGGCAAACGAGGGAATTGAAAACCTGAAGGAAAATGTTGATTCCCTGATCGTTATTCCGAATGAGCGCCTCAAGTTTGTTTCCGACCAGAAGATCAGCTTCAAAAACGCATTTGAGATCGCGGATAACGTGCTGCGTCAGGCCGTTGCTTCCATCTCCGAGCTGATTACCGTTCCGGGTCTGATCAACCTTGACTTTGCGGACGTTACTTCTGTTATGAAGGGCGCAGGCTATGCACACATGGGCGTCGGCTCCGCGAGCGGAAAGGACAAGGCGGAGGAAGCTGCAAAGCAGGCAATTCAGTCCCCGCTGCTTGAGACTTCGATCAATGGCGCGCACGGCGTGATTCTGTCCGTCATTGGTTCGGACGACATCGGGCTGGATGAAATCGAGCAGGCTGCAAGTATGGTTCAGGCAGCGGCACATCCGGATGCACATATTATCTTCGGCGCTTCCATTGCGGAGGACGTGGACGACGAGATTCGTGTTGTTGTCATTGCAACCGGCTTTGATACACCGCCGACGCAGAAGCAGCAGCAGTCCGCGATTTTCTCCAATGCGAGAAAGACCGCGTCTACATTCGCCGCATCGGCGCAGAACTTCACGGTGGAGCCGCCGCGCCAGCAGTCTCAGGCGGAGGCGAGCGTTGTGGACGGCAAGCCGGTCGAAGCGGACGATCCGTTCGCGGATATTATGAAGATCTTCAGCAGTAAATAATTTTGCCGGTTGTTTCGAGCTTTTTTGCGTAATATCGACATCATATGGACAAAGGGCCCTTCTTCTTCGGAGGAAGGGCTTTTCATCGGAAAGAATTTTTGCAGACGCCGCGGGGCAGGCTGAAAAAAGGACAGGCTTTGCGGCAACCGTTTTGAATCAGGGGAGGTGCGTGCATGATTGAATATTTAAAATCAGAAGGCGGCAGGATGGCTGCGCTGGAACAGGCGGAACCGGGATGCTGGATCAATCTGGTCAATCCGACACAGGCAGAGGTAGACAGCGTGATTCTATCGCAGCAGGTGGATGCCGGCTTTGTGCGCGCCGCACTCGACCCGGAAGAATCCTCGCGTGTGGAGGTTGAGGATGATCAGGTACTGCTCATCGTCGATATTCCGGTAGAGGAACAGAGCGACAGCATCACACGCGATGTGCAGATGTACGCCACGCTGCCAATGGGCATTGTTGTGGCGGAGAATGTGGTCATCACGGTCTGCCTGCAGGAGACCAGCGTAACGCGCGACATCGCCCTGGGCAAGGTCACACGCGGGATTCATACGGCAATGCGCACCCGCTTTGTATTCCAGCTTCTGCTGCGCGTGGCGGGTCGTTTTCTGAATTATCTGCATCGCATCGAGCGCAGCTTTTCCGAGATCGAACGCCGCCTGTATGACAGCCTGCGCAATGAGGAACTGATGCAGCTGTTGGGTCTGCAGAAATCCCTCGTCTATTTTTCCGCGTCGCTCAAGGGCAATGAAGTCACGATGGAAAAAGTGCTGCGCGGACGGATTTTAAAGCTGTATGAGGACGACCGCGACCTGCTGGAGGATTCCCTGATCGAGATCCGTCAGGCAATCGAGATGGCAAGCATTTACTCCTCAATCCTCGCGGGCACAATGGAGACTTACTCCTCCGTAGTTTCCAATAACATGAATGACATCATGAAAGCGCTCACGGTCATCACCCTCATCATGACCATTCCGAATATGATCTTTGGCTTCTATGGTATGAACGTGACCATGCTGCCCGGCGCGGTCAGCTTTATCCCGCTGATTATCTCGGTTGTCGCATGTATCATTGCGTGGCAATTTCTTAAGAAGCACAAGCTGTATTGATTTGCATACGGTGAAAGGAGAATACAATGAAAACGAAAACGATTTCTTCGGTGGTTTCTCTTGCCGGACTGCTCAAGAGCATTTTTGTTTCCGGCAGATTTAAAAAGGATCTGCCGATGCAGATTGTGGATTCCAGAGGAAATCCGGTCTGCGAGATACACGCGGAGGATCCGGAGCGCTGGATTCGTACCAATTATAAAGACAGTATTGCTTATACGCATAAGCTGTGTACCCGTTCCCAGTGGGATAAGATGGATATTATCCAGCAGGTACGCCTGTGCGACTGCTGGGAAGCGTTGGCTGTGATGGAATATCTTGATGTAGGCTATGATGACGGCAATCGGTTTGAGATTGACGAATACGAATGCTGAAAGAAAGAAGGGTTTTATCATGAGTGAAGTCGAAAGACAGGAAAACAAAATGGGCGTTATGCCGGTCAACAAGCTGCTGATTACAATGGCGCTTCCCATGATTGTCTCCATGCTGGTGCAGGCATTGTACAACATCGTTGACAGCATCTTCGTTTCGCGTATCTGTGAGGATGCGCTCTCCGCTGTTTCGCTGGCATTTCCGGTTCAGAACCTGATGATCTCAATCGCGTCCGGCACAGGTGTCGGCATGAATGCGCTGCTTTCGCGTTCATTGGGTGAAAAGAACCAGAAAGCGGCAAATGACGCTGCCAAAAACGGCGTATTCCTTGCCGGATGCAGCTATTTGGTCTTTTTGGTGTTCGGTCTGGTGGCATGTGATGTCTTCTTCCGGTCACAGACGGACAGCGCTTCCATCATCGGATACGGCAATACATATCTCCGGATTTGCCTGATCTGCTCCTTTGGTATGTTTATCCAGATGACGTTTGAGCGTGTTCTGCAGGCGACCGGACGCACATTGCTCACGATGTTCACACAGGGTCTGGGCGCGATCATCAACCTGATTCTCGACCCGATTTTGATTTTCGGTCTGCTTGGCGCGCCGGAGATGGGCATTGCGGGCGCAGCGATTGCAACGGTTGCCGGACAGATTGTCGCGGCGCTGCTGGCGGTTTTCTTTAATTATAAAATGAACCCGGATGTAAGCATGAAATTCCGCGGCTTCCGTCCGAACGGCACGATCATCAAACGGATTTATTCCGTTGGCGTCCCGTCTATCCTGATGATGTCGATTTCATCCGTCATGGTATATGGCATGAACCGGATATTGATTGCGTTTACGTCCACGGCAACCGCTGTATTCGGCGTATACTATAAGCTGCAATCGTTTATTTTCATGCCGATCTTTGGTATGAACAACGGTATGGTGCCGATCGTTTCATACAACTACGGCGCGTGCAAGCCGGAACGTATTACAAAGACCATCAAGCTGTCAATCCTGTACGCAGAGATTCTCATGCTGATCGGTCTGGCCGCGTTCCAGCTTGTTCCGGCTCCGCTGCTCCGCTTCTTCAACGCTTCGTCGGAGATGATCGCTATCGGCGTTCCCGCACTGCGGACGTTGTCGTGGAGCTATCTTGTGGCGGGAATCTGCATTATCTGTTCGTCATCGTTCCAGGCGCTGGGAAATGGCGTATACAGCCTGCTGATCTCGGTTGGACGACAGCTGGTCGTCCTGCTTCCGGCAGCATATCTGCTGTCGCTGACAGGCAATGTCAATGCCGTCTGGTGGTCGTTCCCGATCGCTGAGTCCGCATCGCTGGTATTGTCTCTGATATTCCTGAGAAAGGTCAACCAGAAAATCATCCGCCCGCTGTATGATATGCAGGAAGAAATTGCATAACAGAAGATCCAGCCGCCGGCGCAGCGATGCGCCGGCGGTTTT
>CAYNPX010000005.1:0-29251 GCA_964399205.1 uncultured Butyricicoccus sp. | reverse complement strand
AGTGCGCGCACCGGACTGCATAACCTCAACCAAATGCTTGCATTTGGTTGACAGTTTGTCGGTTATGCAAGATATCGTCCGATTTTCGGAATCTTGCGGATCAGCATGGACAATATGCCGGAGACAAGCAGCAGACCGATCGCGGCCACCGGAATAAACACCGCAGTCGGAAGGACAATGCCCGCCGCATTCAGTGCGTAGCACAGAACCGCAAGCAGAATCGGATGAATCAGGTAAATTCCGAAGCTGAGCTGCGCCAGCGTGGCAACCGGACGCAGGATCCTGCGCGGCAGGCGCGTTCCGGCAAGCGTGTTCTTTACCACCAGGAACAGCGCAATTGCTATCATCACGGCATCCGGCGACAGCACCATGAGCGCCGGATCTGTGGAAAAAGCCCCCTGTCCCATCCAGATCCCGCGCAGCGACAGAATCAGGCAGATGCCGCCCAGCAGGTATGCGATGCGCAGGTTTTTCCGCGTCAGCGCCGCAGTGCGCAGGAACCAGCCCGCGGTAAATACGCCGATATAGCCGAAGCCCATCATAGCGTAATCCCCCAGCCGGGTCGTTTCCAGCTGAATCTGTATAAATGGATAAATACAGCCGAGCAAAATGCCAAACAGCACGACGTACCACAGCTCACGCGGCTGCGCCGCGCGTGTAAGTATACGAAGAATCGGAGAAAATGCGTACAGTATGATCATCATAAACAGAAAATTCAGATAAAAACCACTGCCGCTGAGCAGACCCTTGAGCACACCGCCGGTGGCAGCATTGACGCCCATTGCGACCGCCGCCCACACGACATAGGAGACCAGCAAACGCAGACCATAGCGCTGTGCCATGTCCTTTGAACCAATATACCAGTTGCCGTCAAGGAAAAACATGCCGCTGAGCAGAACAAACATCGGCGCTGCCCAAGTCAGCAGACCGCTCATACCAGTGCTGCCGGCAGCCAGCGACACGCTGAGAAATACCGTTGCGATACAGCTGAGTGCACGGAGCACATCCGGATAGACCATTCTTCGTTTCATTGTATCAAACCAACCCTCTTCTGCATAAAAAGTACAGGCTTCAGCCTGTTTCATATGAAATCCACGTATACATCATACCACATCGGGGAAACTATGGGAACATCAAAAGTCGAAAAATTATGAAGGAAGTGTGAATTTTGACAAACCCCCTGAAATGCGGCATGATCGGCTGCGGCAGCGTCGGCGCGGCGGCAGCATATACACTTGCGACACATGGTCTGTTCTCCGAGCTGATCCTGATCGATATGAACCGCAAGCGTGCACGCGGCGAGGCCATGGATATCAGCCACGGCATTTCCTTTTCCCAGCCCTGTCGTGTGATCGACGGCGATTACGATGACCTCAAGGACGCAGCGCTCGTTGTCATCGCCGCCGGCGTCGGGCAAAAACCGGGCGAATCGCGTCTCGATCTGCTCAACCGCAATGCGGCTGTCATGCGTTCGATCATCACGGAGATCACCCGCGTCTGCCCGGATGCCGTCCTGCTCATTGTGTCCAATCCGGTCGATCTTCTGACCGGTATCGCCCTGCGTATTTCCGGATTCCCGCCGGAGCGTGTCATCGGCTCCGGTACGGTACTGGATACCGCGCGCCTGAAATTCCTGCTGGGTCAGCGTCTCGGCGTAGACAGCAGAAATGTCCACGCCTTTGTCATCGGTGAGCACGGCGACAGCGAGCTTGCCGTCTGGTCGAGCGCCAATATCTCCGGCATTGATCTGGACGATTACTGCGCCGGACGCAATCTGTCCGTTGATTTTTCCAGCCTGTTTGAATCCGTGCGGCACGCGGCCTATGAGATCATTGAAAGCAAGGGCGCGACCTATTATGGCATCGCAATGTCCGTACTGCGCATCGTGGCCTGCATCGTGCGCGGCGAACACGGCGTACTGCCCGTCTCCTGCTGCGCTGCCGGCCATTACGGGTTGGGAGATGTCTGCATCGGCCTGCCCTGCGTCATCGGCCGCAGCGGTGTGGAGACCGTACTGGATATCCCGCTGAACGAGGATGAAATGCGTCAGCTGTATACCTCCGCACAGACGCTGCAAAACGCGCTTGACCAGCTAAAACTATAATTGTCCCGCAAAAAACGCAAATGCCGCTTTCTCGCTCCGGAGAGGCGGCATTTTTTCTCCCCTTCGTTGACTTCCGGTTCGAGAAATACTATACTGAAAACAGCATATTGAATACGCAATCCGGGAGGGCGCTCCTTTATGAAATCTATTACCAAAATTGTAATAACCGGCGGTCCTTGCGGCGGCAAATCCACCGCTATGACATGGATCGAAAGCAATCTATCCAAGCGGGGTTACAAAGTATTGTTCATTCCGGAAACCGCATCCGAACTGATCCTCGGCGGCGTCGCGCCGTGGACCGTCAACTCCAATTACGAATTTCAAAAGGCGCTTGTTTCGCTCCAAATGCAAAAGGAACGCGTCTTTGAAATGGCCGCGCGCAATATGGACGATGAAAAGATCCTGATCGTCGCTGACCGCGGCATTGCGGACAACAAAGCATATATGACCGATGAGGAATTTGACCGCCTGTGTCATGAGCTGGGCGGCAGTGAAGTCTCCTTCCGCGATACCTACGACGCCGTATTCCATCTGGTCACAGCCGCGCAGGGCGCGCCGAAATTTTATACCCTCGCCAACAATCAGGCACGGACCGAAACACCGGAACAGGCGATCGCAATGGATCAAAAGGTACTCTCCTGCTGGACAGGGCATCCGCATCTGCGTGTGATCGACAACTCCACTGACTTCAACACCAAAATGAAGCGGCTCGTCAACGAGATCACACAATTTCTCGGCGAGCCTGCCCCGTTTGAGAGCGAACGGAAATTCCTTATCTCCATGCCTGCGCTGGAAAAGCTGGAACAACTGCCGAACTGCAAAAAGGTCGAGATTATCCAGACCTATCTGGTGAGCAGCGATGAAAATGTCGAGCTGCGCATACGCCAGCGCGGACGGAACGGAAGCTATATCTACATTAAAACGGCAAAGACGACCATCGGCAGCGGCAAGCGCATCGAAACAGAACAGCGCATTACCAAGGACGAATACCTGAGCCTGCTCATGAACGCCGACACCTCACTGCGGCAGATTCGGAAAAACCGCTACTGTCTGACAGAAAATAATCTCTATTTTGAGATTGATGTCTATCCCTTCTGGAAAAAGCAGGCGATTCTGGAGGTGCAGATCAGTGAGCCGGAGCAGCAGCTTTTGCTGCCGGAGTATCTGCATATCCTGCGCGATGTGACGCAGGATGCCGTCTATAAAAACTATTCGATGGCGCGGACGATCCCGCCGGAAGAACCATAACAAACGAGGTCAGCGCCCATTCCGGTTCTGACCTCGTTTCTGCCTGTCGAAAAGTCACCGGAAGGTGGCTTTTTCTACAGCCCGTGGCGTTCTCTTGTACATAATTTGATTCACTTATCCTCTATCTCCCATCCGCGCAGCGGATAGCGCTGTACTGCGCCGAAAATGCGCTGCCGAACACCGTGGTTCTGATGCTCCAGTGTGCGCAGCAGCTGTTTGACCTCTTCCCGCTTGGTGTTGCCATCCGCCGGACATGGATTGTGCACCACCGGCAGCTCCAGACGGCGTACAAGCGATTTAATATATGCTTCCGGCACGTATATCATCGGACGGATCACCGTGATATCGCGGCGGTCTAAATAGGTTCGCGGAAGGAAACAATGAAACCGCCCTTCATATAACAGAGACATCATCACCGTCTCAATCACATCATCATAATGATGTCCCAACGCAACCTTATTGCAGCCGATTTCTTTTGCCGTATCGTTGAGCGCACCGCGGCGCATTTTGGCACACAGCGAGCATGGATTTTCCTCATGCCGAATATCGAAAACGATCGTTTTAATATCTGTCTGACGTGTGATGTATTCGACGTCCAGCCGCTCGCACAAACGCGCAACCGGTGTAAAATCCATCTCATCATATCCCATTTCCAGTGTGATCGCTTTTAATGTAAAATGATTTGGATAAAACCGGCGCAGATTTGCCAGCGCAGCCAGCAAGGCAAGAGAATCCTTGCCGCCGGAAACACCGACAGCAATGGTGTCACCTTCATCGATCATATGATATTGATCCGCCGCACGGCGGACATAAGACAGCATTTTCTGCATGATATACCTCCTGACGGCGAACAGATCGCCTTTTTCTGTTTATTGTACTGCGCTGGCGATATTCTTGTACAGAGAAAAATTTTAATTTGCGTTTTGAGTATTCGAGAGTATTTGGGAGTATTCAAGAGTATTTCAGAGTTTACTGCACGAAAAATTAAAATTTTAAAAAAACGTGTTGACTTTGCAAAATAGATATGGTATAACAGTAAAGCACCCGCAAAGTGCAGAAAAAAGTGCACAGACGGGAAAATGATATCGTGAATGAAAGATTCAGATAAAAATTATAATCGGAGGTTAGATCATGTCCACTTTCATGGCTAAGGCTGAAAATATCGACCGCAAGTGGTATATCGTCGACGCAGCAGACAAGCCGCTGGGGCGTACTGCGGCAACCGTAGCAGCTCTCCTTCGCGGCAAGCACAAGGTAGAGTTTACCCCTAATGTTGATACCGGTGATTATGTTATCGTTATCAATGCTTCCAAGGCTGTTCTGACAGGCAACAAGCTGACACAGAAATATTATCGCAGACATTCCGGCTGGATCGGTGGTCTGAAGGAAACCCAGTACAAGACCCTCATGAATGATCGTCCGGAACTGGCAGTGGAGCTGGCTGTTAAGGGTATGCTCCCGAAGAATTCCATTGGCCGCAAGGCTGCAACCCGTCTGAAGATCTACGCTGGCAGCGAGCATAACAATGCAGCGCAGCAGCCGATCGTTTGGGACAAGTAATTCTTACAAGGAGGAAAATTAAGTCATGTATACCCCTAAGAAAGCATATTTCTACGGCACCGGCAGAAGAAAGTCCTCTGTTGCAAGAGTTCGTCTTTTCCCGGGCGGTACCGGTGAGATCACCATTAACAACCGCACCCTTGACAACTACTTTGGTCTGGATACCCTGAAGCTGATCGTTCGTCAGCCGCTGGAAGCTACCAAGACCGGTGATAAGTTTGATATCGTCTGCACTGTTTCCGGCGGCGGCTTTACCGGCCAGGCCGGTGCAATCCGTCACGGCATTTCCCGTGCGCTGCTGCAGGCAAATTCCGATGAGTATCGCCCGATTCTGAAGGCTGCCGGTTTCCTGACCCGCGACCCGAGAATGAAGGAGAGAAAGAAGTACGGCCTCAAGGCTGCACGCCGCGCGCCGCAGTTCTCCAAGAGATAATCTGCGTATTATCAACCTTACAACAAAGAAAACCTCTGTTTCCGGAAGGATTCAGAGGTTTTTATCTTTTCACATTTTCCTGTCGGGCAAAGCGCTTTTCCGCAGGAATACTCTGTGTATTGCAAGGGAACGCAACGCAGCGGAAAAACGACCCGCACAGGCGGCGTTCCTTGGCTGTACATACAGGTTCTTACAGTTTGGAATAGCCAAAAGAATTGACCAACGCTTCCACAGGTATTTTCTTCTGGCAATACGGGCAGGCATTCCCGTCATAGGAGGCATACCCCGGAATATCATCACTGGTAAACACAGTATTCACCGAAAGATCATCCATCTTCCCCACCGCGCTGAAAATCGTAGCTACGCCGCGGATCAATCCTCCATAATATCCCATGCATTCAATACCGCGGCGGATACTGATTCCCGTTGTAACCGAAGCCATGAGCAGGATGACATTTTTTCCGCGAACCATCGGTTCAATATTTTCACGGAAAAACAGCTGGCTGTTCGCTGTGCGTTCCGGCTGGATCACATAAATCGTCTGATGTTTATTGCGAATGGAATGTCCGGCGTTTTGCAGCTCCTGAGCCAAAAATGTACCGATAACGTCCGTGCCATCCAGACATACGATCGTGTCAATCGGAATCGTACTGTCTGTATATTGTTTTGCCAGAATGTGGGCGCACTGCGAAGCCTCATTCAGGCGGGATTTGATTGTTGTCAGATCAATATAGTAATTGATATGTGAATGATTGGTAGCAAAATGTCCGGGGATCGCCTTGAGTGGCACCATTTTGCTGTATTTCTTCGACGGATACTTAACAATTCTCGATTCTAATGTGCTCATACGCTCCTCCTTCGCCAACATATGCAATGCAACAGATCTGCTTAAGCATTTTTTACATTTTTATCTGTCTTGATCCCTTTAAAATTATGTATATTATACAATAAAGAAACCGAACATGCAAGTATATCCGGCAAAAAATATATTTTCAGCTGAAATTTCTTTCTCCGCATAGAAGCAGAAAAGGCATCGCCTGCATCGCGCAGGCGGGACAACAAAATGACAAAACCGCATTGCCTGTGTTTTGGCAATGCGGTTCAGCCTGTCGGCAAAAGTGTCATTTTTGACGCGCATGTCACCCAAAATGACGGATTTATCATCCGCTGACGCTGACAGCTCATGACGAAATCCCTGCGTCCAAGATAGATGCAGGATGGAGAATACCTTATCCCTTCAATCCTCTCGACTGACGATCCATATCCTCTACTACAATGTCAAATATCTCGCCCAAGGACGCACAGTATTCCAATACCTTCCACGGTTCATTGGTATGGAAATGAATTTTAATCAGATCTTCATCGCCAACCGCCAGCAGGCAGTCACCTTTGAAATTTTCCAAAAAATAATCGTTGATGGCATCCTCATCCAGATCGTGTCCCTCGATCAACAGCTGCGTATCATACCGAAACTCTGTCATCTCTTCCATTTTCTATTCCTCCTGATTTTTATATCGTTCGTCCATAACGGACAGTATCTGCTCACGCACACGCGCCGGCAGTTCCCGTATCTCCTGACGGCTCATCCCCGCAGTCGGAATCGGCCGGTGTATCGTAACCGTCACGGCTGCAGGCCGGATGCGATAATGCTCCTCCAGCAGATGATACGTGCCCTCGATTGTGACCGGGACGACCGGCACCTTTGCGCTGGTCGCAATGCGAAACGCACCACCCTTAAACTCCTTTACCGGTCCGCCTTTGCTTCGCGTACCCTCCGGAAAGATCGTCATGGAGATTCCGCTTTTGACCAGCTTTGTGCTGTCCATCAGCGCGCGCACAGATTGCTTTTCATCCGAACGGTCGACATAAACACACTGTAGCAGATCCATCCAGCCATGAACGCCCGGAACCTTTGTCAGGGATACCTTCGCCAGCAGCGGGCGCGGGCTTCCTACGCAGGACAATACCACCGGAATATCAAAATCACTCTGATGGTTTGCAACAAACACCGCTGTGCTCTCCGGGATATTCTCCCGTCCAACGACCTCCACCCTGCCGCCTGCCGCCGCCAGCAGCCGTTTCGCCCAATGAGATACCATTTTGTCGATCATCGGCTGCGCTTTACCGCGGTGCCCGGTTTTCACAAGATGATGGCAATATAGCCATTTCGGTGAAACGACGACCAAATACAAAACAAAATAAATTGCCCATAAAATTGTCCGAATCATGTCTGTTCTCCCTCTGTCGCCCGCCGGATCACCGCGTATTTTTCACACAGCGCATCCAGCTTTACCGCGCAGTTTGCCGGTGATGTAGACGGCAGTACCCGTGCCGGCACGCCGCACTGCGGCAAACAATATCTTTTATACAGCGCGCCCGCCTTCTGCCCGGTGGCAAAAATCGCCTGAATCGGCGCGGCGCGCAAAATCAGATTCATATCGTTGGGCGCCGGATTGCGGATTGAGGAATCCGACGCGCCTTCTATCTCGCAGCTCGCCAGCACATCCCACAGCGCAATATGATGGCGTGTCAGAAAATCCTTCTGTGCCGCGATATCGCCCGTCAACGGCTGCTCCCCGAACACCATCGGCAGGACGCGCCAAAACCGGTTCTGCGGGTGCGCATAATAAAATCCGGCCTCCCGCGATTTGGGCGACGGCATCGTTCCCAAAATCAGCACGCGCGACTGCGCGTCATACCACGGTCCGAACGTATGCGTTACCAGCATATCATATCTCCTCAAACGAGACCTTGTGCCGCAGGACGGATTCCATTGCAGCCAGGTCGCGCTCCCCCACCATTGTCGCCAGCGTGTCGCCCGCTTTCAGGCGCAGCCTGCCGCGCGGAATCAGATCCTCCTCGCCGCGTGTGACGGAAACGATCAGGCATGTGGTCGGCAGTCCGAGATCCTGAATCATACAGCCATCCGCTTCACTTCCCTCTTCCACAACGGACGTGATGATGGACTTTGCACGCACCCTGCCCTTTGCGATCTTCACGCTGCGTCCTGCCAGCAGGCGCTCGGTCAGGCTCTCATAGACCGGCTTGCTGCGCAGCAGCTCCGCTACGATATATGCCACCAGCGACGCTGTGGACAGCGACAGCAGATGCGAAAAGCTGCCGGTCATTTCAGAGATCAGCACAATACCGGTCACCGGCGCACGGACGATGGCGGAAAACAGCGCAGCCATTGCAATGATGATAAGATTCGCAACAAAGCTGCGGTCAAAGCCGAACCAGTCCACAATCGCCGTACCGTATGCGCCGCCGATATATGCGCCCAGCACAAGCAGCGGGAAGAAAATGCCGCCCGGCGCGCCCGAACCAAAGCTGATCATAGAAAAAATGAACTTTCCCGCAAGCAAAAGTAAGATCATTCCCAACGCCGGATGTCCATCATACAGTGCCGCAATCATGCTGTGACCGCCGCCCAATACCTCCGGCATCGTAAATCCCATCAAACCGGCAAACAGAAATGGTATCATCATTTTTACGGTTTGCGGCAGAAACGCCAGTTTTTTGTACGCCGTCTGCGAAGCAAGCAGTACCTTATTGTAAAACACACCGAGTACGCCGCAGATAGCGCCCAAAACGACGATATATGCATATCCGCCGAGCGGGATCATATCACTGACTGTGAACGAAAACACCGGATTCATACCAAAAATACCGTTGGAAATATAATCCGCGACCAGCGACGCCGCCATGCAGGGCAGCAGCACCATTGCGGAAAAGTTTTTATGTACCTCCTCCAGCGCGAACATAACGCCAGCCAGCGGTGCGTTGAACGCTGCGGACAGACCCGCCGACGCGCCGCAGGTGATGAGAAAATGCTCCTCCAGCCGGAACCGCCCCAGCATACGCGAAACGCCCTTGCCCGCCATGCCGCCAAGCTGGATCGACGGACCTTCACGTCCCAACGACAGACCGCCGACAATGCATAAAAAGCCGCCGACAATTTTTCCGACAATCACGCGGTACCAATTCGGGCGGATATAGCCGGCAATCTCCGCTTCTACCTGGGGAATGCCGGAACCGGATATCATCGGCTCCCATTTTAACAGCAGCGAAACCAGCAGCGCCAACACAATCAGCACCGCAACCCAGCCGAGCATACGCAGCGGATGACCTGCGCACAAGGACAACGCCGTGTTGCGGATATCATCCGCCCGCGCCAGCGCATAGCGATACAACACAGACACCAGACCGGCAAACACGCCGACCAGCAGCCCCTCAAATACGAGAAGTGTGCGCAGAGAGCCATACCGGTTTACCATCTGCCCCGCCTTTAATTGTCCGGTTCTTTTCATTTGAATCCCTCTTTTCAGGCAATGACTGCATCGTGCCTGCACCCGCAACGCGGGATTAACCGGATTACAGGTCGCGGCACAGTTTTTCTATCTCTATTTTAATCCTCTGTTCACAAAAAGTATACAGAATAGTTTCACGAACTTTCTGTACATTTTACATCAAATGCGGTATAATACATAAAAATTCAGGAGGTGCTTCTCTATGACTCAGGGATATGATCCGCAATCCTTCGGCGTTCGCCGGGAACCCATTTCTTCCTATACAGCCAAAACCTTCGGCTGGATGTTTCTCGGTCTGCTGACAACGTTTGCACTCTCTTTGGCAATCTATTTCACCGGAGCAATTTATTGGCTATACAACAGCCTTTTGCCATATGTGCTGATGATTGCGGAGCTTGTAGTCGTTATCTATCTTTCGGCACGGGTGCACAAGCTGAGCATCGGCGCCGCGCGCGGGCTGTTTTTCGCCTACGCCGCACTGAACGCCGTGACCTTTAGCTCGATCTTCGCCGTATATTCGGTTCCATCGCTGGTATTTGTCTTTGGCATGACCGCGTTGTACTTCGGCATCATGGCGGTCTATGGTTCCGTGACCAAAACCGATCTGTCACGTATCCGTCCGGTTTTGCTGTTTGGTCTGATCGCGCTGCTCGCTATGCTGCTGTTGTCTGTGTTCATTCCGTCGCTTAATACCGGCGTATGCCTCATCGGTGTGATAATCTTTGTCGCATTTACCGCATACGACACACAGATGATCCGCCGCAACTATATGATGTTCCAGGGCAGTCCGGAAATGCTGCAAAAGGCTTCCATCATCTCCGCGCTCCAGCTGTACCTTGACTTCATCAACCTGTTCCTCTATCTGCTCCGCCTGTTCGGCAGACGAAGCAATTGATGCAGCCGATAAAAGGATGTGAAAAGCATATGGTGACACATATCGTTATGTGGAAATTTAAGACCGGTGAGCAGCAAAACATGCGCAGATTCCTCGATGGCTTGCGGTCGCTGAACGGCGTGATCCCGCAGATCCGCAGCATGGATATCCGCACCAGCTGCAATCAAAGCAATGCGTATGACGCCGTATTGATCTCCACGTTCGATTCGCTCGACGATCTGGAAACATATAAAAACGACCCGCGGCACGTTGCGGTATCACAGCTGTGCAAAGCCATCCGCGAAGACCGCGCCGCCATCGATTTTGAATCGTAAAAACACAAATTTTCAAAAAGACACCGTTTCCTTGCGCAGCGGTGTCTTTCTTTTCTGACAAAAATCATGTACAATGGGAATAACAACAATTAGGAGGAATGTTCATGTCCATACAGGAACTGTGTGCCGTCCGGGATAACCGGCGGCTCGGCAGCAACATTTTTGCGCTGACGCTGGATGCACCGCGCATCAGTGCGGCGGCTGTCCCCGGACAGTTTGTTCATATTACCTGCGGTGAAGCAAATCTGCTGCGCCGTCCGATTTCCATTTGTCAGGCACATGATGGCGTGCTAAAACTTGTCTTTGTCACCAAGGGCGACGGCACCAAATGGCTTTCCCGTCGTCAGACCGGCGATACGCTCGATGTTCTCGGTCCGCTGGGCAACGGCTTTGACCTGTCCGCGCTCGGCGCGCGTCCGGTATTCATCGGCGGCGGCATCGGCGTTCCGCCGATGCTCCAGACCATGCAGGCGGCAAAGGCAGCCGGCGCACAGCCAACCGCAATTCTCGGCTTCCGCAATCAGGATGCAGTCATCCTTGAGGATGATTTCAAGGCGGTCGGTACGGTTTATACCGCGACTGACGACGGCTCCTACGGCATTCACGGCTTTGTCTCCGATGTATTAAAAGAGCATATTACAGAATTTACCTCCGTCTGCTGCTGCGGTCCGAGACCCATGCTCAGGGCGATAGCTGATATTGCGGAGGCTGCGGGTATTCCCTGTCAGGTTTCTATGGAGGAGCGCATGGGCTGCGGTATCGGCGCATGTCTCGTCTGTGTCTGCGCGCTCAAGGGCAAGGACGGCGGCACACGTTATGGTCATGTCTGCAAGGACGGACCGGTATTTGACTCCAGGGAGGTGCAGTGGTAATGGCTGATCTTCGCGTAAATTTCTGTGGTGTTGAACTGAAAAACCCCGTTACGACCGCTTCCGGCACATTTGGCTTCGGTCATGAATACGCGGAATTTTATGATCTTGGCGAATTGGGCGCTGTCGGCGCCAAAGGTCTGACACCGGAGGAACAGCTGGGCAATCCGGCGCCGCGCATTGCGGAGACTCCGATGGGTATCCTCAACTGCGTCGGATTACAGAATCCGGGCGTTGACCGTTTTATCGAGGAGGAAATTCCGTTTCTGCGCCAGTTCGACACACGTATCATTGCCAATGTGTCCGGTCACTCCGTCGAGGAATACGTCGGCATTGTCGAAAAGATCTCTGACGCTGACATTGATCTCATTGAAATGAATATTTCCTGCCCGAACGTCAAGTGCGGCGGGCTGACCTTTGGCACACAGCCGAAGATGGTTGAGGAAGTCGTTTCGGCGGCAAAGCGCGTAGCCAAAAAACCGCTGATCGTCAAGCTGACACCGAATGTCACAGACATTGCGGAAATCGCCCGCGCCGCCGTTTCTGCCGGCGCAGACGCCCTCTCTCTCATCAATACGCTGCTCGGTATGCGCATCGACATCGAAACGCGCCGCCCCATCCTGTCCAACATCATGGGCGGGTTATCCGGTCCTGCGATATTTCCGGTAGCTGTCCGCATGGTCTATCAGGTACATCAGGCAGTCGATGTGCCGATCATCGGTATAGGCGGCATCCGTTCCGGCCGTGACATTGTAGAAATGATGCTTGCCGGCGCGTCCGCCGTCGCCATCGGCACCGCCTGCTTCGCAGACCCGATGGCGCCAGTCAAGGCACTGCATGAGCTGGAGCAGTTCCTTGATGAACACAACATCAAATCCGCCGCTGAATTGACAGGAGCTGTACAGATATGAGCACAACGATTTATTTGATCCGTCACGCCGAGGCTGAAGGCAACATCGGTCGCCGCTGCCACGGACATTATAACAGCCGTTTGACCCGCCGCGGCTTGCAGCAGGCTGAGGTCGTCGGCAAACGCTTCGCAGACAAGCATTTAGACGCCGTCTATTCCAGTGACCTGTGGCGCGCGCGTCATACAGCGCTTGCCATTGCAAAGCCGCACGGTCTGCCGGTCATCGAGCGTTTTGACCTGCGTGAAATTTACATGGGTGACTGGGAGGATAAGGCATGGGCAGAACTGCCTGTCTTTGACTCTTCGCTGTATGATATATGGTGTAACCGTCCGTGGGAATGCCGCCCGCCGAAGGGTGAGATGATCATGGAGGCAGGCACGCGGGCACTGGCGGAAATGCGCCGCATTGCCGCGGAGCAGACCGGCAAGACCGTTGCAGTTGTCAGCCATGGCTCCGTAATCCGCGGTATCCTGACGCTTGCCCTCGGTCTGAACGCCGAGGACATGATGCAGGTCGGCTGGGGCGACAACACCTGTGTCGCAAAGCTGATTTTCCACGATGACGGTTCGATCGACGTCCCGTATCGCAACGACAATTCCCATCTGCCAAAGGAGCTGTCCACGTTCCATTCCCTCAAATGGAGTGACAGCGTAGATGTTCCCGCATCTCCGCAGATGTGGTTCCGTCCGGTCAACTGGGATGACGCGGAAGACAAAAAAATGGCGCTGCAAATGTTTCATGAGATATACTGGCCGACCTATGGCAGAGATGCCTATACGGACGAACAGATCGAAGCGCGTCTGCGTTCGTTCCAGTCCGTCTGCCCGGATGCCGTTTCCTTCGGTATGCTCGGTCACGACATCGGCGGTATCATCGCCATGAACACGCTGGAAAACCGTGATACTGAGATCGGTGAAATGGGCGGCACCTGCATTCTGAAACAGAATCGCGGCTTTGGCTTTGGTCCGCAGCTGGTCTGCCATGCAGTCAGCACCTATCGCCGTATGGGCAAAAAGGTATTGCAGGCAAAGCCCGCCAAGCACAATCCCGGCGCAGTAAAGTTTTATTCCCGCAATGAATTTGAACCAGTCGGTGAATGCACCGAAAACGGCAGCGTTTTCATGGTCCTGCGGCGTCAGATTGCAGTTGATTGATTGGAAATATCCAAAAAAGGAACCGGTTCGCGGGGAATCCTCCGCAAAATCGGTTCCTTTCTATTTTTGCCCGGTTCCGTTACAGATTCAGCATTTTATTGAGCATTACGCTTGCCTGCGCGCGGCTCGCATTATCCTGCGGCATCAGGTACACCGCATCGTCTACCTGCGCACCGTTGATAATACCCTCCTGAACCATGATTCCAATGGCTTCCTGTGCCCATTCAGATATGTTTTCCGCATCCGGGAATGTATCCGGTGTCACTTTTTCCGTGACGGCTTTGTTCAAAATATTCTGCTGGAAATGATACAGCATCAATGCCATCTGCTCGCGTGTGATTACATCATTTGGTCCAAATATTTTATATCCGTAACCGGACGCAATCCCGTTTGTAACCGCCCAGCCGATGCTTCCGCTGTACCAGTCGCCTGCATTGATATCCCCGAAGCTCCACGACGAATTATACTGTGTCGTATCCGCTCCCGCGGCCTTGGCAAGCATCGTGACAAATTCCGCACGGGTCACATCGCGCGTCGGTTCAAAGGTCCAGCAATTCACGCCGCTGATAACGCCGCGTTTTGTCAACGCATTGACATCAGCCGCATACCATTCCCACGCAGGTACATCTGCAAAATAAATCACGCTGATCGACGTGCTCGCCTGCGTCTGCCAATCCGCCGGAGAAATCACAGGATCCGCTGCTGTCATCTCAACCTTTGCACTCCCCTGCACTGCAATCGCGCCATCCTTACCGTAATCAGTACCGCTGAGAGCAGAAAAACGCCCCGCCTGAATGTACACCGGTGCATCCTGCGCATAAACCGCGTCATCCTTGCCGGTGATATCAGCGGACACGACCTGCAGCTGCGCATTGATGCAATTGATTGCCGCGTCGTTTTGTGCGGATACGGACATATTCTGTAGAATGAGGATCGGACGGCATTGCTGATCCAGAGATTCCACCCAGATGCCGCTGGCATACGGTGAACCCTCTGTCAGCTGAGACGCACCGGAAATGCTGCCATTTTTTATCGTCACCGACGGCGCAATGCTGCCATCTGATGACAGATACGTGAACGCCGGAGTATTTTTTGTAGATTCCCAAATATTGTGCCCGTTCAGGTCAATGGTAATGGAAAACGATTCATTGCAATGCCGAAACAGTACGATCTCCTGATTGGAGATGTCTGTCAGTACCTCGATGGTCTGCCCATCCTGCACGGTGTCCAACGCCTGCCAAAGCGAGTCAAAATATGTATTACCGATCTTCGCTTGCGGTTCCACGGCAGCTGCTCCCGCTGACAACGGCAACAGGAGCGCTACGGAAAGCAATGCGCTGCACAATCGCAGCTTTGTTTTGTTTAACATGTGTTGTAACCTCCTATATCAATTCATTGCCCCTGATTTTACCCTTTTCAATAGTGTACCAAATTTTCACCGTTTTGTAAATGTTTTGTTACCTTTTTAGCGGAAAAGAAGCTAACGGATATTCCGATAGCTTCCTTCTGTTACGTTACATGAAATTACAACGAATGTGTTTTATCACGCCTTTTCAACATCGAGCAGCGCGCTGATCAGCCTGCACGCCTGTGCGCGCGTCGCTGTGCCCTTCGGGGAAATCGTGACCTTGCCGTTTCCGCTGATACCACTCATGACGCCTTCACACAACATGACCTGTACGGCTTCTTCTGCCCAGCTTGCAACCTGATTGCTGTCCGGGTAATTACCGACAGTTACAATATTTTTGACCGGCATCTGCATGATATTCTGCTGGTAACGATACAGCATGACGCATACTTCCTGTCTTGTGATGGACGCCGTGGGTGTAAATTTACCGTTTCCGGTACCGCTGACAATTCCCTGTTCCCTTGCCCATTCAATCGCAGGTGCAGACCATTTTGATGCCGCGACATCGGTAAAGGAACTCTTGCCCTTGTATGCATCCAGATCGGCGCCCGCCGCGCCTGCCAGAATCTGTGCGAACTGCTCACGGGTCAAATTTCCTTCCGGATTGAAGGTCCATGCATTCACACCATTGATAACGCCCTGGCGCGCCATTTCATACACAGAATCATAGTACCATTTGCCGCTGCTGACATCTGCGAAATTGGTGATTGAAATCGTGGACGACGGGTTCGTTTTCCAATTTTCCGGACGGATGATTGCCGGTGTGCCCGGCGTTTGAATCTCATCTGCAACCCAATCCGCGCTGTCGTCACTGTAAAAACGATATGCTGTAACCGCGCCATCCTCGGCATTATCCGCGCCGGTGCCGACAAATTTACCTGCTGTCAGCTTCACCGATGAATCTTCCGCATAAATGGCATCATCCAGACCCTCGATATTTGCAGACTGTACCGCAAGCGCGGAATCAAAGCAGTTTATACCTGCTCCCCCTGTTGCCTTGATGGTCATATTGGTCAGGGTGAGTGTGGTCACGGTGTCCGGATTATCGTCTATGATCTCGATGCCGGAAACATCATCGCCGGAAGCGGAAATCGTGCCGTTTTTCAGCGTGATGGACAGGCTCTGTGCGCCTTCATCCGCCCAAATCAATAAACCTGCTTCGGACTCCTCTCCCGCCGTGATGGTATATCCGTTCATATCAATCGTAAACGAGGTCGGCGTGTTTGCCGACGCGAAAAACGCTGCGCCCTTGCCGGTGCCGACGGTATAGGTTTCATTCGCATTGCTGATATTGCTCTTCAGGATAATGGTTTCCCCTGATTTTACAGCGCGTATGGCCGCATTGAGCGAAGCATAATTCAGCGTGCCGATCGAAGCCGCGGTTGAAGCCGCAGATGCGCCTGCCGCCATTGTAGATGCCATACAGCCTGCAAGCATGAGAGCTGCCAGCCGTCTGATTGTTTTTTTCATATGACTTCTCCTTGTCCATTGATTTCCTTTCGTTCATACAAAAGACGCTTGGATTTAAACTATACTCATCCGATTAGACGAATGCCATATTCGTCATATTCAATCGGAATCAATTGTTCCACTTCACCGTCATACAGATAGAACACATCCTTCTGTTTATCGTATGCAATGGTGCAGAACAGGGTATCTGTATCGTCTGTAACAGCAAAAAACAGATATTCTTTTCCGTTTACGTCTCTGCTGGAAGCCGCAACATTTGTCGCAGTATGCTCAGGATACAAGCAACCCGCGTATTCCAGAACAGCTGCCTCCTGCGCTTCATTTGCATCTGTCTCCTTTGTTACAGACGGCGTGTCCTCCGCCTGAATAATCTCAGCTACCGAAGACTCTGTATTGGTATAGTATCTCTCCTGATAGCCTTCCTCCGAAGTACCACTTCCTTCCTGCCTGTCCTCCTGCACAGTCGTTGTATGATCCGATGCGCTTCCAGCTTCCTTCACGACTTGAATTTTACTCTGTCCGCAACCGCACAGCAACAAACACAGCAGCAGCGGAAGCAGCTGTAATCTTCTTCTCATAATCATCACCTTAATGATTGTTAATCATACTCATAACAGCATTGACAAACTTTGTATCATAGCCCGCATTCACCATATCGGAATGAGAGTATACACTTCTCGGAAATTCAAACAGGCAGGCATTATATCCGACACTCTTTGCATAACGCGAGATATAACCGCCGCCAAGTCCGCCTGCGGTGTTGCTCGGAAAATAGCTGTGAAGCGTGGAGTAAACAAAGCCGGAGCCGCTGGTATTGGTCAAAATTTGCTGCGTCCAGCCGTGGACATCAATGAATACATCTGTACTGGAACTCTTTTTGCTGTCGATCAGTGTGCGAAGCGCACGTGATTCCTTTGTCATCAACGGCTGTGAACCGGTATAGTTTCTCGCACTGGTATAAACCGTAAAGCCGGACGGGAAGCAGCGATTCATATCCACGCCGCCTTTTACCAGCGACCCTGAATTATTATAGCGGTAGGTGCTGCATCGACCAGGTCCGTTGTTCGTTGTACCGCTGACAATGCCATCCGGATTTGCAAACGGGATAACCGTCACAGACCAGCCCCTCTGCGTTACAGTGGATGCATTCGCAGACAGCTTTTCCAGCACCTTTACTGCGACACGGACAAGTTCATAACCGTCCCTGCTCCAATGATCCTCCCAGCCATGAATTGCAAAGTTCAATACCATGTGCTTAGAACCCGTGCCGACAGTATACGCACACAGGGCGCGTCCCTCACCGCTGGTACCAAACTGTTCCTTGCTCACATTGGGAAGGGCAATATTGGTCGGCAGCGTGCCGCTGTTCAATGCGGCCTGATAGCTGTAATATGTGCCGCTGATTCCCGTGGTGTTATATGTGCCTACAGCATTTGATGTGCAGCCTGCAACGGTATAGGTATATGTTGTGCCGTCAACCAGTGCGTTGGTGTCCTCATATGAGGTTGTACCCGAAGAAACCGATGCAATCTGCTCCCAGTCTGTGCTTGCTGTCTTGCGGTATATCTGATAGGAACTCGCTCCCGAAATTGATGTCCACTTGACAATCAGTCCCGTCTTTCCCATGGAAACACTGTTCAGCTGCGGCGCATCCATTGCAACCCCGCTGATTCCTGTCCCGTCATATGTGCTATATATCAGCTTACCATCTATTGCACTGTATGCTGCTACAGTATAATAATATGTAGCTCCTCCTGAAATCGCTGTATCTGTATAGCTGGTGTTATCCAGACCGCTGCGCTCTGTCAGCTTTGTCCAGTCCGCAGCAGCACTTGTCTTGCGATAAACAATATAACCCTGTGCACCGCCAACAGCATTCCACGTAACGGTAAGCCCGCCTTCGGATGTGACTGTGCCCAGTTCTGGCTGCGCTAACGCTGCCGCTGTCTTTACCGAAACACCCTGCTCATCCAACTCGCTCAGCAGTATCTTGCGCCCGCTGACAGAATAAGAACAAACCGTATACGAATATTCCCAATTGAGTTCAGCTGTCAGATCAGTATAATTTGCCGTTGTTCCGTCCTTAACTACATGCAGCAGCTTCCAATTCGTTCCATTCCAACGATAAACACGATAACCGGATACATCAGAAACCGCATCCCACGAAATACGGACACCGCCTGTCGGCAATGCTTCCGCTTTTATATTCGATGGTGCAGCGGGCTTTCCGTTTGCTTCCTGCTCCTCTGCAATCACTGTAGCCTGTGTTTCAACAGCCGAAACCGGCAATGTTCCACACAATACTGACATAGATAACAGAATGGAGAGTATCCATTTCCCTTTTCTTTGCATTTTGTCCTCCTCTTATTTGTTCCATATGTCTCACCAATATTGCAAGACGCTTTTATTATAGCACACTTGCCGGAAATTGCAATTCTATACATAAAAATAACTGGTAAAAATGAACAATCATACGGGCTGCATCGCCGCCGTTCGCACCATCAAAAAAATCCCCCGGCAGCCGAACTGCCGAGGGATTTGATCGAGTCTGTGTCAAACAGAATGTGTTTACCTGCAAGGCGATCCTCAGATGCCCAGCAACTCACTGTACGCGGTAAGCGCGCCGTCGGTATCCTTTGCCAGAACCTTCTTCGCAAGCAGCTTACCCAGCTGTACGCCTTCCTGATCGAAGCTGTTGATGTTCCATACAAATCCCTGGAACATAACCTTGTTCTCGAAATGAGCAAGAAGTGCGCCCAATGTCTCCGGTGTCAGTTTATCGCCAACGATGATGCTGGACGGTCTGCCGCCGGCAAAATACTTGTTCTTATTCTCGTCATCCTTGCCGCAGGCAAATGCCATGATCTGTGCAGCCACATTTGCGCACAGCTTCTGCTGGCTTGTGCTGTTTTCGATCACAACGTCGTTTTCCATCTGGTTGTTCCTGAATCCGACGAACTGCAGCGGTACAATATCGGTTCCCTGATGCAGCAGCTGATAGAAGGAATGCTGTCCATTGGTACCCGGCTCGCCAAAAATGACCGGACCGGTCTTATAGCTGATCGGCTCACCGAAACGGTTGACGCTCTTGCCGTTGGACTCCATATCCAGCTGCTGTAAATGTGCCGGGAAGCGGCTCAATGCCTGAGAATACGGCAGGACCGCTGTCACGCCCTGTCCCAGGAAATTGCGCTCATAAACGCCGATCAAAGCGTCCAGCATAGCCGGATTCTTGCGGATATCCGCATTCTTTGCCAGTGCGTCCTCTGCCGCGCCGCCGTTCAAAATGCGCGCATAGATTTCCGGACCAAACGCAAGCGAAAGAATCACGCCGCCCACCGCGGAGGAAGAAGAATATCTGCCGCCGATATAGTTATCCATATAGAAGGAATCCAGATAATCGTCATTTCCCGCAAGCGGAGACGCTTCGCTGGTAACGGCAACCATATGCTTGGACGGATTCAGTCCGGCCTTGCGCAGCGCATCCTTAACAAAGGACTCATTGGTCAGCGTTTCGAGTGTTGTGCCCGACTTGGATACCAGAACAAAAATTGTATGCGCAACATCAATCAAGGAAAGCACTGCGGACGCATCATCCGGATCAACATTGCTGATGAACTTTGCTTCCATCTTCAAGGTGTTGTTTACCTTTGCCCAGTTCTCCAACGCGAGATACAGCGCACGCGGACCCAGGTCGCTGCCGCCAATGCCAATCTGTACTGCTGTCGTAAACTTTTCACCGGCTTCGTTTACGATCTCTCCCGCATGGATTTTATTTGCGAACTCCGCAGCTCTCTTCTGCTGTGCAACGTAAAACTCTCTCTTATTGACTCCGTCGGCAATGACATCTTTACCAAGCTGGCTGCGGCACAGCTGATGAAGCACCAGTCTCTTCTCGCCGGTATTGATCATATCGCCATTATACAGCGCTTCATACTTCTCTGTGAGCGCCGCTTCATCGGCCAGCGCCTGCAGCGCGTCCAGCACTCTGTCGTCAACCTGCTTTGCCGCAAAGCTATATACCATTCCGTTGGACATCGGCACTTTATATTCCGCTACGCGCTTCGCGCCGTTCTCTCCGGACATAACAGCTTTTACATCAACAGGTTCTCCGATGTTTTCCAGCTTTTTGTATGACTCCAGCAGGTCAAAGTTTCTCCACTCCAATTTCAACAGCTCCTTTTGATTCCTCAATTAAAATATTGTTACTGTATAAATACAACTGTAATAAGTATACTAAATTTGTCCTGCTTTTTCAATAACATTCGTCTATTTTTCTAAATTCTCTTATGACTTATTGTCTGCACATTTCCGAAAAAACCAGAAAATCCCAAACAACCCGCAGGGGAGACAACGCCGGTGCAGCGCAAAAGACTTTCAGCTTTTTCACAAAAGAGGAAAACAGCTGGTCTTTTCACGGGAAAGTGCTGAACCTTTCGGGATTTCTTGATGAAACAATTTGTTTCCTTTAAGAAAGGGCATTTGAGAAAATTCCCAAATGCCCAAAAAGTTTTAAGGTCAAGCTAATTCTCCGAGAATCAGCCATTCAAAGCTGCGTTTACGTCAACTGCAACAGCGACGGAAGCGCCAACCATCGGGTTGTTGCCCATGCCAAGGAAGCCCATCATTTCTACATGCGCCGGAACGGAGGAGGAACCTGCGAACTGCGCATCAGAATGCATACGGCCCATGGTGTCGGTCATGCCATAGGAAGCCGGACCTGCCGCCATGTTATCCGGATGCAGCGTACGGCCAGTACCGCCGCCGGATGCAACAGAGAAATACTTCTTGCCGATCAGCTGGCATTCCTTCTTATACGTACCAGCTACCGGATGCTGGAAACGAGTCGGGTTGGTGGAGTTACCGGTGATGGAAACGTCAACGCCCTCATGATGCATGATTGCAACGCCTTCGCGCACGTCGTCAGCGCCGAAGCAGCGAACCTTGGAGCGCTCACCGTTGGAATAAGCGATTTCCTGAACGATGTTCAGCTCGCCGGTGTAATAATCAAACTTGGTCTGTACATAAGTAAAGCCGTTGATACGGGAAATGATCTGTGCAGCATCTTTGCCAAGACCATTCAGGATAACCTGCAGCGGCTCCTTGCGCGCCTTGTTCGCGGAACGAGCCAAACCGATTGCGCCCTCTGCGGCTGCAAAGGACTCGTGACCTGCCAGGAATGCGAAGCACTTGGTTTCTTCGCGCAGCAGCATCGCTGCCAGATTACCATGACCGATACCAACCTTGCGGTCATCGGCAACGGAACCCGGGATGCAGAATGCCTGCAAACCGATACCGATTGCTTCCGCAGCCTCCGGTGCGGACTTTACTTCCTTCTTGATTGCAATCGCAGCGCCTACTGTGTAAGCCCAACAAGCATTCTCAAATGCGATCGGCTGTACAGAGCGAACGGTAGCGGCCGGGTCAATGCCCTTGGCCTTGCAGATTTCAGCGCATTCTTCTACACTGGAGATGCCATACTCAGCGAGGACGCCATTGATCTTATCAATTCTTCTCTCGTAACTTTCAAATAAAGCCATGCTATTCTGTCCTCCTTACTCTGCACGCGGGTCGATGAACTTAACACCCTCAGCAAAACGGCCATAGGTGTTGGTATTCTTCTTCATAGCCTCTGCCGGCTCTACGCCCTTACGGATCTGCTCCATCATCTTTCCAAGATGAACGAATTCATAACCGATAACGAGATTGCCTTCATCCAGAGCCAGACGGGTAACATAACCCTCTGCCATTTCCAGATAACGCGTGCCCTTTGCCTTGGTGCCATACATTGTACCAACCTGGCTTCTCAGACCCTTGCCCAGATCTTCCAGACCAGCGCCGATCGGCAGGCCATTTTCAGAGAATGCCGTCTGTGTACGTCCATAAACGATCTGCAGGAACAGCTCACGCATTGCAACATTGATTGCGTCACATACGAGATCAGTGTTCAATGCTTCCAGCAGCGTCTTGCCCGGCAGGATCTCAGAGGCCATTGCTGCGGAATGGGTCATACCGGAACATCCGATCGTCTCAATCAGAGCTTCCTCAATGATGCCTTCCTTGACATTCAGTGTCAGCTTGCAGGCACCCTGCTCCGGTGCACACCAGCCAATACCGTGCGTCAAGCCACTGATATCCTTGATTTCCATTGCCTGCGTCCACTTGCCCTCCTGCGGAATAGGAGCCGGACCATGGTATGCGCCCTTAGCAACCGGACACATGTTTTCCACTTCTGCGGAATAAAGCATAATTTTTATCCTTTCCTGAAACAGATTCTTTTCTTTCGCGCCGAAAGAAAACGCTTCATGCTGAAACCCGACGCTCTTTACTGCTAAAAAAGCTGATAACCTGTAACAAGTACAGAAGTCATCAGCATAACCAAACAAGCACACCTGTTCGCCTGCCGCAAAAAGCCCTTGTTTCGCTTTGGAATTATTTTATCATGCCATAAAAATTTTGTCAACCTCCGGATCCTCCGGAAATGCACTTTTACATAGGCTGAAGCGGATTTTTGCGCAGATTACGGCGTTTTTTCGTCGCAAAAGTAATCAAAACAGCAGCGTATTTCTACCACAAATTACCCATTCCGCCTGCTTGAAAAAAGAAAAGAGGAAACAGATCCCCGCTCCCTTCTTTCCCGCATTGTTTTCAAAGATTAACCTGCCATACGATTTTTCCTCTCATATCGCACCCGCAAGCGATCTCCTGCAAATAAATGTGCCGGAAAGCATTTGTACGATTTCTTTTCCAATTCCCTCATCGGGCTTTTCTGTTCCGATTATTTTATTCTTGACACATATTATCGTTCATGTTATGGTAAACTGTAAATAAGGGAGTAGTCGGCGCGCTGCGTAACCAAGTCAACACACTGGAATATGAAATTCCTGGCTTTGTTTGAAATGACGAGACTTATCTGTGCTTTTTGTATGCAGGTAAGGAATCGTCTTTTTCTTTTCTGCAACAAATTGCATCAAATAGCTGAGCAATAAGGAGCGAATGACATGAGTTTATTTGAATTGTTTATCCTGGCAATCGGTCTGTCAATGGATGCCTTTGCCGTTTCTGTCTGTAAAGGGCTGTCCGTGCGGCAGCTTCAGTTCCGGCATTCCTGTATTGTCGGCGCGTATTTCGGCGGCTTCCAGGCAATGATGCCGCTGATCGGCTTTTTGCTCGGCGTGCAGTTCCAGCAGTATATTGTCAGCATTGACCATTGGATCGCGTTTATCCTGCTATGTCTGATCGGTTTGAACATGGTAATGGAATCGCGCAAGGATGCGGAGGAGTTAAACGCCTCCTTCTCTTTCATGACCATGCTTCCCCTCGCCGTCGCAACCAGCATCGACGCGCTCGCCGTCGGCGTTACCTTTGCTTTTTTACAGGTCAACATTGTCCCCGCCGTTCTGTTCATCGGCTGCACGACGTTTATTCTGTCCGCCATCGGCATAAAGATCGGCAATCTGTTCGGCGCGCGTTACAAGGGACGCGCCGAGCTGGTCGGCGGCATTGTCCTCATCCTCATCGGATGCAATATCCTGATGGAACATCTCGGATTTTTGCAGTAAAACACCTCTGAAAATACATCGCACGGTTTTCCGCGGGCTGTACGCATTCTTTCATTGTTCACATTTCTGTTACATTCTTTTCACGGAAAGCATGTTGATTGTCATATTCCATTCCCATATAATGGACGATGATAAAACGGTGCGCCGGCGTACCGTTTATCTGGAATATAAAACAAAAGGATGTTGGAAATATGAATGAGACAACCGCTGCGGATACCAATCCGTTGATCTTACAACAGAACAGCCTTGAACTGCTGCCTGCCTTTGCCGATCAATTCCGCGTTCTAATGACCTACTACCGCAGTGCGATTATGGAGGTGGAGACGAAGTTCCGTGTGCTTGACATACAGCAATCCATCAATCAGGAAGCAAATCCGATCGAATCCATCAAAACGCGCCTGAAGGATCCCGAAAGTATCATGGAAAAACTACAGCGCCGCGGTTTGCCGCTGTCCATCGAGTCAATCGAGCAAAACCTGTTCGATATTGCCGGCATCCGCGTGATCTGCTCTTTTCCGGAGGACATTTATAAGCTGGCGGACGCGCTGCTTAAGCAGGATGACATTACGCTCATCGAATATAAGGATTACATTCAAAACCCCAAGCCGAACGGCTACCGCAGCTTACATCTGATTATTGAAATTCCGATCTTCCTGCAAAACGAAAAACGCATGATGAAAGCCGAGGTTCAGCTGCGCACGATCGCAATGGATTTCTGGGCAAGCCTGGAGCACAAGCTGCGCTACAAAAAAGATCTTGAGGATTTGGAGCATTACGATGAGATATCCCGCAAGCTGGTCGCCTGCGCGGAAATGAGCGCCATGCTGGACAGACAGATGGAAGCCATCCGCAACCAGATCGAAGGTCGATGATTCTTAATACGTAAGCAAAGCCCGCTGACATCAAATCAGCGGGCTTCACTGAGGGAAAATAAAGGGAAAATAAAAGGAGGTAGGCTTAGTCGTTATAATTTACCCAAATCTCACCGTTATCAGCGGACTCTACGCACTTTTCGATCCACTTCACACCGGCCAGACCGGATTCTACATTCGGATACCAGAAATCGCCGTATTCTGCTTCGCCCTTATTTGCAGCGTCCATAGCGACTGCAAATCGGCGGTACAGGTTTGCCCACGCTTCAAACAGACCTTCCGCATGACCGCCGCCGATGCGATCCTCAACGCGCGCTTCCTCGTACAGATAACCGGCGCCGCGCTCCAGACGGCGCACCGGCTCGCCTTCGATCTCATAGCTCATCTGATTGGGACGCTCGTCGTCCCACTCGATGGAAGCCTTGGAACCAACAATACGGATGACATGTCCATGCCGTGCGCCGCAGTTGATCGAGGACGACCAGCAGTAAACCTTTGCGCCCTCCTGCACATGATCGCTTCCGTTCAGGCGCATCAGCGTAAACGCATTGTCCTCCAGCTGACGACCTTCTACGAACGCATCGCGTGAGCACAGAACCTTGTCGATCTTCATATCCGGAATCATCGCTTCGATGATGTACAGGCAATGTGTGCCGACATCCGCCATTGCAAACGACGGGCCGGCCTTGGTCGGGTCAAAACGCCATCTTGCGGCCGCATTGGTCTCCTCAATCTTATAGTTGTAGCCGCCGAACGCAAAGGACATATTGATCACGCGGATATCGCCGAGATCGCCGTTTTTAATCATCTGACGCGCCTGCTGGATCATCTGATGACCGGAATAGCCATAGGTCACACCGACAACGCGGTTCTTTTCCTTTGCCAGCGCTACCAGCTCCTCCGCTTCCTTGGTGGTGAAGCACAGCGGCTTTTCGCAGACGACATGCAGACCGGCTTCCAGCGCTGCCTTGCACACCGTATAGTGCAGGCCGTTCGGCGTAGCGATGGAAACCGCCTCGATACCATCCTCGCGCTGCGCTTCCTTCTCAAACATGGTCTTGTAATCCGGATAGCAGCGATCCGGCGCAACGCCAAGCTCAGCGGCAAATTCCATGCCGCGCTCCGGATTGATATCAAACGCGCCGGCTACCAGCTGGAAGTTGTTGTCGCGCAGTGCCGCGGAGCGATGGATATAGCCGATCTGGCTGCCCTTTCCGCCGCCTACCATTGCCCAGCGGATCGGATGATCTAATACCTTGGAACCGTTAATCATAATTTTTTCCTCCTATAACACATGAACTATCTATAAAGAAACTCAAAAAAATACTTTGTCAATCAGATTGCGTAGCCGACAGATTTCAGATAATCCACACTGCGCTTTACGTCGCGCAGAGAGGTGTCGGAATTGCGCGGGTCACGCTCCTGCTCGATTGTGATATAGCCGCTGTAGCCGATTTCCTCCAGCGCCTGCTTGATTGCCGGATAGTCCAGCGCACCGGTACCGATCGGACACATAGCGCCCTTGCCGCAGCCGTCAAAGAAACGGATGTGCTCTCCCAGGACTTCATGATAAACCTTGTCGTCAACATCCTTGAAATGGACATAATCCAGCTTATCCTGATACTTTTTGAGGTATTCCACCGGGTCCATACCGGAATAATACAGATGTCCGGTGTCCAGACACAGGCCCGCAACCTCATACGGGATGTCACGGGTGATCTTTTCGATCTCATCCGCAAATTCAATGTACGTACCTGCATGTGGGTGGATGACCGGACGGACGCCCCACGCATTTGCGCGGTCACATACAGCGCGCACATTTGCAACAAATGCAGCCCACTGCCCGTCATCCATACGCGGCGCGCGGTCGGAATGACCTGCATTGAAGTCGCGCTCATCATGTCCCCAGTCCATAACGGTCATATACGGTGTCGGCCACTTCTGTCCCTCATGCACCGGCAGCTTCGGCATTTTCGGGTCTGTAATCAGCTTGCAGATATCGTCTACAGCCTTGAGTACGCTCGGCTGGTTTGCCGGATCGACCAGATCGTGGAAGATCGTGCCGACAACAATGCCCAGACCGTTCTTTTCCAGCTCTGCCGCGACTGTGTCCACGTCGTTCGGGATGTATCCCCACGGACCAAGCTCAATGGCGCGGTACCCTGCCTGACTTGCCTCGGACAGAACTCTCTGCCAGGGCGGCAGATACGGATTTTTCGGATCATCGACACCCCAACAGCTCGGCGCGCCGCAAATGTTCATTGCCATAATGATTCTCCTCTCCTGCTTCACAAAAAATTCGTAATCTTGTTGTCATATTTTGTGTGTGGAATTGCACATTTGACTGTGCTTTGTTCCTGTGTTATGCTTATATTATACTTTAACGCGCCGAAATAACCTCTATTATATTGTTTGTATTTCATGTATTTTCCGTTGTCATGTTGCACAAATTCCAGCTTCTGTATTTTAACACTACACTATCTTGTCATCGCCGCTGCACAGAAAGGAGAAACCTATGCACGAAACCAACGCTGCTTTTGCCGGTGTCTTTGAAAACAATCTGCTTCCTACACTGGTCTATGCAAACCGTCAGGACTACGGTCATGTGCGAATCGACCGCCCCATGCACGGGCACGATTCTTTATGTGAACTGCTTCTCTGCTATCAGGGCTTTGGAACCTATCACATCAACAACCTCTCTTATCCCATTCAGGAGGGGGATCTCATCTATTATAATAGCGGCGAGCTGCACGAGGTCATCTCAGACGTCGAAACCGAAATCGGCACCTACAGCTTTGGCTTTACCGATGTACACTTCCGTGATCTGCCGCTGAATCATTTCATCCCGCCTGACAGTCCGCATGTCCGCCCGACGCATGGGATGTTTCCTTTTCTGCGCGGTCTCTGCGAACAGATTTTAGACCGATATAACAACAATCCGTTTGACCGGCTGACTGTCCAGCTGCTCGGCGCTTCGCTGCTCATGATGGCAGCCCGCCTGCAAACCATACCGGAGGAGGCGAAGGTTTCCGATGCCGCCTCCCATCTCACCTCCCGCATCAAGGCGTACATCGACGCCCACTACACCGAACCGCTCAAGCTGGAGGATATCGCGGCTTCGCTGTCATGCAGCGTGCCCTATCTGTCTCATACTTTTAAAGCGACAACCGGTTACTCACCGATTCAATATGCAATCCGCCGCCGCATCGGTCTTGCGCAGACGCTGCTCATCTCCAGCGACTACTCCGCCACGCATATCGCCACGCTGGTCGGCTATGACAATACCAACTACTTCAACTCGCTTTTTACAAAAATCGTTGGAACCTCTCCCATTCGATACCGCAAAAAATATCTGGAAGCGCTGCGCGGTGAACGCGGTCAGATGTAGTTTTTTAGCACTCTTTCGCTTAGAGTGCTAATTTCACAAATTCGTTACATTTTTTATGAATTTTATTCATAATTACCGCTTATACTATAGTCAATCAAAAGAAAACAATCCAGTCCGGATTGCATATCGGAAAGAGGGCAAGTCCAATGAAACATGATTTTTGCACCCGTTGTTAGCACTCTTTCAAATAAAGTGCTAAATTTTACAAAACCACTACTTCTCTATGATTAAGAAAGGACGATTGACTATGTTTGGAATGGTTCCATTTGAATACCGTGACCGCAACCTGTTTGATGTATTCGACAACTTTGAACGCAACTTCTTTAAAAACAGCAGCTTAGATCTCCCTGAATTCCGCACGGATATCAAGGACGCAGGCGACAAATATGTTCTGGAGGCAGAGCTTCCCGGATTCCGGAAGGAAGATATCAGCCTTGATGTAAAGGATGGCATCCTGACGATCTCCGCGCAGCACAGCGAGAACAACGACAAGAAGGATGACGACGGGAAATATATCCGCCGTGAGCGCCGCTATGGCTCGTTCCGCCGCAGCTTCGATGTCACCGGCATTGACGAATCCTCTATCGCCGCAGCTTACCATGACGGTGTGCTGGAGTTGTCTCTGCCGAAAGCGCAGCAGGTTCTGCCGGAAAGCAGAAAAATTGCAATCGAGTAAAAATAAATCACAAATAATCGAAACCGGCGCGCCGCGATGGTGCGCCGGTTTTCTATTTCGATCCATGATTTTCCCGC
>CAYNPX010000004.1:0-31103 GCA_964399205.1 uncultured Butyricicoccus sp. | reverse complement strand
GTGTCATTTTTGACGCGCATGTCGCCAAAAATGACGAAATTGTAATCCGCTGTCCGCTGACGCTGACAGCTCATGCCGAAATCCCTGCATCCTATGCGATGAGATTTCACTTTTTCTACAGACCGGGCAGGGCGGAGACATCCGTTCTGTCTTTTTCTGTGTCTAATTTGTAAAAATCCGCAAGCCGCTTGAAATTTATGCCTTTTACGGCTATACTATACTGTAATATTCCGATTTATTATTGGGGCGTATCTGAAAGAGTCGAAAATGTACGAAGTCCTTGTGAGACAGCCGGTGTTTTCTTTGCTTTTGGATGGCGTCGTTAGGAGCTTATGTTTTATGTTTAGTAATGCCACATTGATCCGGCTGCTTGTCAGTATACCCGGAATGCTGCTGTGCCTGAGCGTGCATGAAGCGTCACATGGACTGGCGGCGTATGCGTTGGGCGACCCGACAGCGAAAAATGCCGGACGGCTGACCATTGATCCGCTCCGGCACCTGGATGTAATCGGTACGATTTGCCTGTTATTTTTCCATGTGGGGTGGGCAAAGCCGGTGCCGGTCAATCCACGTTATTTCAAGCATCCGCGGCGTGACATGGTGTTGGTTTCACTGGCAGGACCGCTGTCCAATTTCGTTCTGGCGCTGCTCGCACTGTTACTGTATCATCCGCTGCGCATGAGCAGCTCAAGTATTGTTATGACGATCGCGCTGATGCTGTATATGACCGCTGTCATGAGCATCGGTCTGGGCGTATTTAATCTCATTCCCGTTCCGCCGCTGGATGGCTCTAAGATCGTATTTTCTTTTCTGCCGTATCGGATCGGGCAACGCGTCACACAGTATCAGCAGTTTATCCAGTTTGGTCTGTTTGCGCTGCTGTTTATCGGCGTGCTGGATATACCGATGAATGCCGCAATCAATGTGGTTTATCGTGCATTGTATACAGTTGTGCTGTTGGTGCTGGGATGACGGAAAAAATTACATTTCATCTGTCGGCCTTTGACGGACCGCTTGACCTGCTGCTGCATTTGATTGCGAAAAATAAAGTCAGCATTTATGATATCCCGATTTCTCTGATCTTAGAGCAGTACATGGATATCCTGCGGCAGGCGCGGTCTGCGGATATGGAGGTCGCGGGCGACTTTATCGCAATGGCGGCACAGCTGATGCTGATCAAATCGCGTATGCTGCTGCCGAAGGAAAAGCGCGGGGATGAGGACGAGGATGACCCGCGCGTACAGCTGGTAGAGCAGCTGCTGGAGTACCAGCGTTTCCGCGAGATACAGCCGTATTTTAAATTACACAGCGACGAAGGGCGGGATATCCTGACCCGACCGCCGGAGCCGCTGGAACGCAAAAAGAAATTTGAGGGGATATTGCCGCCGGAAAAGCTGCCGGATGCCGCAAGGCGTATGCTGGCGCGTGCCGGACGCAAAATGCCGCCGCCGGTCAGCGCGTTTTCCGGCATTGTCGGGCGTGAGCGCGTACCGGTGCATACCAAGATTACATCCATCTTACTGCGGTTCCGTCACAAAACGACATTGAATTTCCGCAGCCTGTTCGATCATACACACAGCAGGTCAGAAATTGTTGCGACATTTCTGGCAGTGCTGGAGCTGTCGAAAAATCACCGGATCGAAATTAACGGTGAAGGGGACGATGTGCGTCTGTCACTGTGTGCCGGTGAGGATACGGAGCACATTCGGGAGGAGCGCATTTCATGAATGAATTGTCCTGCCTGTTGGAAGGCATTTTATTTGCATCGGGAGAGCCTGTTTATGAGCAAAAGCTGATGCAGGTACTTGGCGTGGATGCCGATATGCTGCACCAGCTGGCGGAGGACCTTGCGGACAGCTATGACGCCGAGAAGCGCGGATTTCAGATCATTCGATTGCAGGATAGCTATCAAATGGTGTCCCGACCGGAATATGCCGATACGATACGGCGTGCGCTGGAGGTGCGGCGCGCACCGAGCCTGTCAGCTGCCGCGCTTGAGGTATTGTCCATTGTGGCTTACCGGCAGCCGGTAACACGCGCGTATATTGAGCAGCTGCGCGGCGTGGACAGCTCGAACACGGTGCTCACGCTGCTGGATAAGGGTCTGATCGAGGGCTGCGGGCGGTTGGATGTACCGGGCAGACCGATGATCTATCGAACAACGTCGGCGTTTCTGCGCGCGTTTTCTCTTACATCACTGGACGATCTGCCGGAGTTGCCGGAGCTTGCGGAGCTGGAGCAAAAGCGTGGGCAGGAGCAGACGGAGGAAGAAGTATGATCGTCCTCCGCATTCTAGGCATACTGCTGCTCATCCTGTTGGCGCTTGGCGTTGCGCTTCTGGCATTTGTGCTGCACAGTGCGGTTCGCGTAGAGTTTCGACGGAACATGCCGGACGGTCCGCTGCGTATCCGAATCGGCTTCGGTCCGCTGAAAAAGGTTTTTACATGGGGCGGGAAACGCAAAAAAAAGCCGGAGACTGCGCCGAAAGCAAAAAAACAGCCTGAGAAGGTGAAAAAACAGCCGTCCCCGCCGATCGTCGACCTGAAGCGGCTTGATTTGGAACAGGCGCTCTCGCTGGCGCTTGACCTGATCGACGATCTGTCCGGCGCGGTCACATGGGAAAAACTGCATGTGACATTGCTGTTGCATACCGGAGACGCAGCGCAGACAGGCAACCTGCTCGGCGCGTTATCCGCGCTTGTCGGCAATGTTTATCCCTATATGGAGCGGGCGTTTGTATTACAGGACACCAGGATTGTCATTGACGCGGACTTTGAGGCGGAAAAGACAGTCTGGGGCATGGATCTATCCATCATGACGCGGCTGGGACGGTATCCGCGCATTCTATGGCGTCGGAGGAAGGCGCTGTGGGCATTGTGGACTTCTGTCCGCACAACAAAAGAAGAACGTGCGCAGTGGAGTGAAGCACACGCTGCGCAGGCAAAATAATAAGGAATAAAAAGAAAGAGGGCATACAAAATGGCAGAACAGCACGCGGTAAACGGTTTGATGGTCGAGACGATGGAAAAAATCCGCTCGATGGTAGATGTGAATACGATCATTGGCGATCCCATCGTGACCCAAGACGGCACAACGCTCATCCCGATCTCGAAGGTGACCTTTGGCTTTGGTTCGGGCGGGACAGACTTTAAGTCGAAGCACAGCGCTCCGGATGCGCCGCTTTGCTTTGGCGGCGGAGGCGGCGCGGGCGTCAGCGTGACGCCGGTTGCGTTCCTGATCGTCAGCGGCGACAATGCGCGTGTCATTCCGGTCAATATGCCGGCGGACAGCACCACAGATCGCTTGATTGAGATGATTCCGGATGCAGTCAGCGGCATTCAGAATTTGATTGCGAATCGACGCGGCAAAAAGGAAGCAGATACCGAAAGCGCAGTTGAAACAGAAGCCGAAACAACGGAAAAATAAGAACCTGTATTCACGGGCGGCGTTTTTGTCTGTGAATACAGACTTTAAAGAATGGGGTGCGCTGTCGGACAGGAAACCAGTTGCTTGCTGCTTTCCCGATGGCGCACACTTTTTTGTGCGCATAAACCTCTCCCTTTGTCCGTAGGATAAAAGGAATGAGTGGAGGGATGCGCGTGAAACGGCTGCTGATTTGTATTTTTACGACGGTACTTTTGTGTGCCGGAGATTCTGCAATGGCATATTCCGCGTCGGCATACGCGGTGCTGGCAGCGGATACCGGTGTGCTGCTGGACGCCGCGCGGGAAAACCAACGGCTGCCGATGGCAAGCACGACAAAAATCATGACCGGATTGCTGGCGGCGGAGGAGCCGGATATCGACCGTGTGATCACGGTTCCGGCATCCTGTGCAGGCGTAGAGGGTTCGTCGATGTACTTACAGGCAGGCGAAAAGCTGCCGCTGCGCGATGTACTGTATGGGCTGATGCTGTGCTCCGGCAATGACGCGGCGGAGTGTATTGCTGCTGTGTGCGGCGGACGGGAGGCGTTTGTTGCGCGCATGAATGCGCGCGCCGCGCAGCTGGGGCTGGAGGATACGCATTTTGATAATCCGAGCGGGCTGGACGGCGAAACGCACTATACCACGGCGCATGAGCTGGCAAAGCTGGCGGCAGCGGCGCTGCAAAATGAAACATTTGCCGAGGTCGTTGCGTCAAAGAGCTATACCTCCGGCACGCGGACGATGGTGAATCACAATAAAATGCTGCGGTTGTATGACGGCGCGGTCGGCGTAAAGACCGGCTTTACCAAAACGGCGGGACGCTGTCTTGTCAGTGCGGCACAGCGGGATGGACGGACTGTTATCGCTGTCACGCTGAACGACGGGAACGATTGGAACGATCATGCCCGGATGCTGGATGCGGCGTTTGCCGACATGCACACGGAGCAGTGGGCGCTGGCAGGCGATGCGGCGGTGAAAATACCGGTTCAGACCGGCACGAAAAAGACCGTGGATGCTGTTTATGCAGACGATCTATCCGATACGCTGCTTGCTGGGGAGCAGGCGGAATTGCAGATTTCGTGCGCGCCGTTTTTATACGCGCCGGTGACGCAAGGGACTGTGTGCGGATATGCGCGCGTTGTCTGCGGCGATGTCGTGCTATGCGAGACAGAACTGCTTTGCGGAAGCGCGGCGCAGCTGGACGCGGCGCAGGAGGACACCAGCCGGAAGGAACGTTTCCTGCTTTGGTGGGACAAAATCCGGCATCTGGAACGGAACGGACAAACATAACAGAGGAGCAGATCATGCAGGAACGATTGCAGAAGATTTTGTCCGGTGCGGGTGTGTGCTCGCGCCGGACGGCGGAAAAATTGATCGAGTGCGGCGCTGTAACGGTAAATGGCGGAACAGCGCAGCTGGGCGACCGTGCAGATGCAGATGCAGATGTCATCTGCGTGAATGGAAAGCGCATCGGCGTGCATGAAGAACTGCATACCATTATGCTGTATAAGCCGGTGGGCGTCGTTACCACGATGTCCGATGAAAAAAACCGGAAAACGGTTGCGGATCTCGTAAAGCAGTGTCCTGTGCGCGTACTGCCGGTTGGCAGGCTTGACCAGTATTCCGAGGGGCTGCTGCTGCTTACCAACGACGGAACACTGCTGAATGCATTGACACATCCGAGTTATCATGTGGACAAGACCTATATGGTCACTGTGCGCGGGGCGGCGGAGAATATTGCAAGGCTGTCCCAGCCAATGGAAATAGACGGCTATCGCATCCGTCCGGCGGCGGTCACTGATCGAAAAACGCTGCCGGATGGGACACACATCCTGTATATGACAATACACGAGGGCCGCAATCGCCAGATACGCAAGATGTGCGCGCAGTGCGGGCTTACGGTGATACGGCTTTGCAGGGTTTCAGTCGGCTCTTTAAAGCTGGATCATTCGCTGCGTCCGGGGAAATGGCGTGAATTGACAGCGGAGGAGCTTTCTGCCCTGCGGCGACAGGCGAGGCAATCAGATAAAGCGGATCATGATTGACTTCCTGCATAAGTTTTGCAATTCATGGATGAAACACTTGCATTTTTTTGTGCCAGCAGATACAATAAACTTGTCTGTAGCATACGAAAGAATAAAAAGGTAAGAGGCAGGAACTATGAATGATTTGATGAGCAAGATACAGAGCAATCTGTCAAGATTTTCAAAAGGACAGCGCCTGATTGCAAAATACATTATCGAGCACTATGACAAAGCGGCCTTTTTGACCGCAAGTAAACTGGGCGCGACGGTCGGTGTGAGCGAATCCACAGTCGTCCGTTTTGCAACGGAGCTGGGCTATGGCGGTTATCCGCAGCTGCAAAAGGCGCTGCAGGAAATGATTCGCAATAAGCTGACGGCGGTACAGCGTATGGAAGTGACAAGTGACCGCATGGGCGATCAGGATATCCTGCGCACAGTATTGACGTCTGATATTGATAAAATACGCATGACCTTGAATGAAATCGACCGCAGCTCGTTTGAGGCAGTGGTAGAAGCGATTTTATCCGCAAATCATATTTATATTTTAGGCGTGCGTTCTTCGGCTGCTCTTTCCGATTTCCTCGGCTTTTATTTCAACCTGTTGTTCGACAATGTCCGGCTGGTGCATACCAACAGCGTGAGCGAGATTTTTGAACAGCTTTTGCGGGTTGGGGAAGGCGATGTTGTATTGGGGGTCAGTTTCCCGCGCTATTCCAAGCGCACGCTCAAAGCGTTGGAATTTTGTAAAAACTCCGGCGCAACCGTTATTGCGCTGACGGACAGCAGCCTGTCACCGCTCAGTCAAACGGCGGACTATACGCTGCTTGCCAAGAGCGATATGGCATCCTTTGTCGATTCGCTTGTCGCGCCGCTCAGCGTTGTCAATGCATTGATCGTCGCAATCGGTATGCGCAAGCAGGATGAGATCAGCAAGACCTTCAATCGTTTGGAAGATATCTGGGACGAATATGAGGTATATGAAAAACTCGACAACGAATAATTTAACAGTAGCGGTCATCGGCGCGGGCGCAGCCGGTCTGATGGCGGCGGGGACAGCAGCACAGCAGGGCGCTTGCGTGCTGCTGTTTGAGCGCAATGAAAAGGTTGGACGCAAGCTGGCGATTACCGGCAAAGGGCGCTGCAATGTGACCAATCATTGCGATATGCAGGATTTTCTGGCGCATGTGCCACAGAACCCCCGCTTTCTGTACAGCGCGCTGGGCGCATTTTCTGTGCAGGATACGATGGATTTCTTTGAAAAGCTGGGCGTTCCACTCAAGATCGAGCGCGGGAACCGCGTATTTCCGGTATCAGACCGCGCGCTGGATATTGTGGATGCGCTGTATGGCTGGGTGCGCCGCTGCGGAGTATCAATCATCCATGAGACGGTTACGGATATTCGCATAGACGCTGAAACCGGTGCGGTATGCGGTGTGATAGCGGGCGGACGGCTGCGGAAGGCGGATCGCGTGATCGTTGCTTCCGGCGGCAGATCTTACCCGCTGACTGGCTCGACTGGCGATGGATATGCCTGGGCGGAAAAGCTGGGACATACGGTGACGCCGCTGCGACCATCGCTTGTACCGCTGGTCTGTCCGGGAAAGACCTGCCCGCGGTTACAGGGTCTTTCGCTCAAAAATGTCACATTGACTGTTTTTGAAAACGACAAAAAGCTGCATGAAGGCTTTGGCGAAATGCTGTTTACACATTTTGGTCTGTCCGGTCCGCTGGTACTCAGCGCATCGTCACATATGCGCAAATGGGATAAGGCATCCTATCGGGCAGAGATCGATCTCAAGCCCGCGCTGGATGATGCCGCGCTGGACAGGCGCATTTTATCTGATTTTTCGCAGCAGCCCAATGTCGATTTTCGCAATTCGCTGGGCAAGCTGCTGCCGCGCAAGCTGATACCTATTATCGTGGAGAAATCCGGCATTGACCCGCATCAGAAGGTAAATGCGGTCACAAAGCAGCAGCGGCACGCGCTGGTGCATACACTGAAGCATTTTGCGCTGGATATTTCACAGCCGCGTCCGGTTGAGGAAGCGATTATTACCTCCGGCGGTATTTCCGTGCGGGAGATCGTGCCCAAGACGATGGAATCGAAACAGGTTTCGGGATTGTATTTTGCGGGCGAGATTATCGATGTTGACGCTTATACAGGCGGATTTAATTTACAGATCGCATGGTCGACCGGCCATCTTGCAGGCATCAGCGCCGGTCAGACCGGTGCGGAATAGAGGGAAGAAAGGAAAACACAACAATGAATGCGATTGCAGTTGCGATTGACGGCCCGTCCGGCGCCGGAAAAAGTACGATTGCCCGCGCGGCGGCGGGACATCTGGGCTTCGTCTACGTCGATACCGGCGCGATGTACCGCGCCATCGGTCTGGCTGTATTCCGTGCAGGCGTGCCGCTGGGCGAACCGGACAAGATATTGCCGGTGCTGGAGGCAGGGCTGAAGGTCAGCCTGAAATACGAGGATGGCATACAGCATGTATTGCTGAACGGCGAGGACGTGTCCGGGCTGATCCGCACGCCGGAAATGTCCAAATACGCATCGTTTGTATCCGCAGTGCCGGAGGTACGGTCTTTTCTGCTGGAAGCCCAGCGCGAGATGGCGCGGACGCACAGCGTCATCATGGATGGACGTGATATTGGCACGGTCATTCTGCCGGATGCGCGCGTCAAAATATTTCTGACAGCCTCTGCGGAGGCGCGTGCGGCGCGACGTTATCTGGAGCTGCGGCAGAAGGGAGAACAGGTCACGCAGGAGGAAGTGCTGGCGGATATGGTGCAGCGTGATCATGATGACGAGACACGCGCGGCGGCGCCCCTCAGACGGGCAGCGGACGCTGTGCTGGTGGATACCAGTGAGTTGACACTGGAGCAGTCAATAGAAACGGTAGAAGCGGTAATCCGCCGTGCATTGGAGGAAAAAGTATGAAATTTCATCCGAGGTTTCAAAGGCTGGCGAAGCCGGTCTGTTCGGTTTACGACCATGTAAAGTACAACTACAAAATTATCGGTCGGGAGAATGTTCCGGAGGGCGGCTGTATTGTTATTGCCAATCATTCGCAATGGGCGGATCCGGTGCTGGTTGCGACCGCGATTGGTCCGAAGCATGATATCATTGCGATGGCTAAAAAGGAGCTGTTTGCAATCAAGCCGCTCAAGCCGCTGATTGAAGCGCTGGGTGCGTTTCCGGTTGACCGCGGTCGGGCGGACATCAATGCGATCAAGCTGTCGCTCAAGGCGGTGCGCGACGGCAGGAAGCTGCTCATCTTTCCGGAGGGCACGACAAAGCACAAAGAGGGCGATGACGCCAAAGAGGGAGCGGCGCGTATTGCATTGAAGACCGGAGCGCCTATCTTGCCAATTTATATTTCTGAAAACAAGAAATTCCGTTCCAAGGTATACGTTGTAATCGGTGAGCCGTTTGTGCCGGAACCGACACGTTCCAAAGAGGGATACCGCAGGCTTGCAAATGAGATGATGGAACGTGTATATGCCCTAAAGGAGAAATGCTGATGGTGACAGTAGCGAAGACCGCCGGTTTCTGCTTTGGCGTGCGCCGTGCAGTGGAAACAGCCGAGCGTGCCTGTCGGCAGTATGGCAGCATCTGGGCGCTTGGCGACATCATCCACAACACGCACGAGGTAGACAGACTGGAACAAATGGGCGTGCACAAGGCGGAGTCTGTCGATGATATACCGGCAGGCGTACCCGTACTCATCCGCGCACACGGCGTACCGGAGTCTGTGGTTCAGGCGTTGGAAGCGAAGGGCTGTACAGTCGTGGATGCGACCTGTCCGTTCGTCGGGAAAATCCATCGCATCGCGCGGGAAGAGAGCCGCGGCGGCAGGTATATCCTCATCATCGGTTCACGAAATCATCCGGAGGTCGTCGGTATTCAGGGCTGGTGCGGCAGCTCAACTGTGGTGGAAACACCGGAGGAGTTGGAGCAGTTGTTGCGGGATGGCACAGAAAATGGAAAAAATCTACAGGAAATTCCGGTCAGCGTGGTCGCGCAAACAACCATCAATCGAAAAATATGGGATTTTTGCATTAAAATTATAAAAAAACAGTGTACAAATGCCAAAATATTTGATACAATATGTAATGCGACGGACGAGCGTCAAGCGGAGGCTCGTCTACTGGCCGGCAAATCGGACATTATGATTGTGATTGGCGACAGGAAAAGCTCTAACACAAAGCGTCTGTATGAAATCAGCACAGCTCTCTGTGACCGTGTGCTATACATCGAAGATGCCAGCGGACTGACGGGAAATGAGGTCCGGGGTATGGAGCAACCATTTATCGGGATTACAGCAGGCGCGTCCACGCCGGCCTGGATAATTAAGGAGGTCAGAAACATTATGAGCGACGAGACAAGAATTGAAACTGGCAGCGAAGATTTTGCTGCAATGCTGGAGGAATCCTTCAAGACTTTAAATACAGGAGATAAGGTAACCGGTACCGTTCTGAAAATTTCTCAGAATGAAGTTCATGTTGACCTGGGTGTCAAACATGCAGCTTATATCCCGATGCATGAGTTGTCTGATGATCCGTCCTTCAATCTGGAGGAGAACATCCATGTGGGCGATGACATTGAGGCTGTTGTTGTCCGTGTAAACGATGCGGAGGGCACCATCGTGCTGTCCAAGAAGCGCGTTGACCAGATGAAGGGCTGGGAGTCCATTGAAGCTGCGAAGGAAGAAAAAACAGTAATCGAAGGCAAGGTCAACGAGGAGAACAAGGGCGGCGTAGTTGCAAGCGCATTCGGCGTTCGCGTATTCATCCCGGCATCCCAGACCGGTATTCCGAAGGGTCAGCCGCTGAGCCAGCTGGTAGGTCAGGTTGCGCGTTTCCGCATCACTGAGATCAATCGCCAGAGAAAACGCGTTGTCGGTTCGATCCGCGCAGTCATCCAGGAGGAGCGTCGCGCTGCTGCTGAGAAGGTTTGGGCTGAGATCGAGGAAGGCAAAGAGTACACCGGTACGGTTAAATCCCTCACCTCTTATGGCGCGTTCGTTGACATCGGCGGTGTGGATGGTATGATTCATATCTCCGAGCTGTCCTGGGGCCGCATCAAGCATCCGTCCGAGGTCGTCAATGTTGGCGATACCGTTCACGTATATGTTATCGGTCTGGATCGTGAGAACAAGAAGATTTCCCTCGGCTACAAGCGTCCGGAGGACAATCCGTGGAATGTATTTACTGCCAACTATGAAATTGGCGATACCGCTACTGTCCGCATCCTGAAGTTCATGCCGTTCGGCGCGTTTGCGCAGATTATTCCGGGTGTTGACGGTCTGATCCACATTTCTCAGATCGCAAACCGCCGCATCGAGAAGCCGGACGAGGTTCTGTCCAAGGATCAAGAGGTTGAGGCGAAGATCATTGACATCGACACCGAGAAGAAGAAGGTTTCGCTGTCCATCCGTGCTCTGCTGAAGGACGAGGACTGATTTCACCCTGTTATGAATCAACGGGCTAAAATAGTCCCTGCAAAAAAATAAAAAGGAAACGGCTACAGCCTCAACTGGCTGTAGCCGTTTGGCATTAAAATGAACTTGCAATATAACACAGTCATACCGAGGTGTATGTGTGGTATCATCAAAAACCATGCGATACAAGGCGCAAAAAGTTCTGCCAAACGCACAGATTTCCGGCAAATAGATGGCTTTTACTATTGGAGGTGATGCTTGTGCCAGCCGCACAAAATTGCTTTAAAATTCACAGCGAATACAAGCCTACCGGTGACCAGCCGCAAGCGATTGAAAAGCTCGCACAGGGCATCCGCCTTGGCTTTGAGGAACAGACGCTGCTGGGCGTTACCGGTTCAGGAAAGACCTTTACAATGGCGAATATCATTCAGGCGGTACAGAAGCCGACGCTTGTTCTGGCGCATAACAAAACATTGGCTGCACAGCTGTGCTCTGAGCTGCGGGAGTTTTTTCCGGATAATGCGGTAGAATTTTTCGTATCCTACTATGACTATTACCAGCCGGAGGCATATATCGCGTCAACAGATACCTATATTGAGAAGGATTCTGCTATCAATGACGAGATTGAGCGCCTGCGCCATTCCGCGACATCATCGCTGTTTGAACGGAATGACGTTATCATCGTTGCGTCGGTTTCGTGTATTTATTCTCTGGGTAATCCGATTGATTACAAGAATATGGTGCTGTCATTGCGTCCGGGTATGGAGATCCCGCATGAAAAGCTCGCACGCCGGTTGATTGATATTCAGTATGAGCGCAATGACATTGCTTTTGAGCGCAACCGCTTCCGTGTGCGCGGCGATACGGTGGAGATCTGGCCGGTATATACCGATTCTTTTGCTTATCGTGTGGAGTTTTTTGGCGATGAGATCGACCGTATCAGCGAAGTGAATCCATTGACAGGGGAACGGCTGCGTGATGTTCAGCACGCGGCGATCTATCCGGCATCACATTATGTCACGCCAAAGGATAAGATGGCGGTCGCGTTGCAAAAGATCGAGCGTGAAATGAAGGAGCGCGTTGCGTGGTTTGAAGAACACGACAAGCTGGTAGAGGCGCAGCGCATTGAACAGCGTACACGGTATGATATGGAAATGATGCAGGAGATCGGCTTTTGCAGCGGTATTGAAAATTATTCCCGTGTACTTTCGGGACGCGAGCCCGGTTCTGCGCCGTATACGCTGATGGATTATTTCCCCAAGGATTTTCTGATGATTATTGATGAGTCCCACGCGACGCTGCCACAGGTACGCGCCATGTTCCACGGCGACCAGGCACGCAAAAAGAGTTTGATTGACAACGGCTTTCGTCTGCCGTCCGCGTTGGACAACCGCCCGTTGAATTTTGAGGAATTTCAGCAGCGCATCAATCAGGTCATCTACGTCAGCGCAACACCGGCGGAATTTGAACGCAGCCGTTCCAGCCAGATTGTTGAGCAGTTGATCCGTCCGACAGGATTGCTTGACCCGAAGGTTTCGGTTCGCCCGATTGAAGGGCAGATAGACGATCTGATCGGGGAGATCAATATATGCACAGCGCGAAAAGAGCGTGTGCTTGTCACGACACTAACCGTCAAAATGGCGGAGGATTTGACAGATTATCTGGAAAATGCCGGTATTCGTGTGCGGTATCTGCACCATGACGTCAAAACGATTGCGCGTATGGAGATTATCCGCGACCTGCGTCTGGGACTGTTTGATGTACTGGTCGGCATCAATCTGCTGCGTGAGGGACTGGACTTGCCGGAGGTTTCGCTGGTTGCGATTCTGGACGCGGATAAAGAGGGCTTTCTGCGTTCGGAAACCTCATTGGTGCAGACGATTGGACGTGCGGCGCGCAACGTAAATGGTGAGGTCATACTGTATGCGGACACGATCACACCATCTATGGATCGGGCAATCAGGGAGACCAGACGCCGCCGCGCGATTCAGGCGCAGTTCAATGCGGAACACGGCATTGTACCAAAGACGATTGTCAAAGAGGTGCGCGATGTCATTGAAATTTCCGCGCCGTCCACAGAGGTCGGTTCGGTCATCAGCAAACGGAAGCTGAATAAGACGCAGCGGCTGCAACAGATTGCCACTCTCCGCCGAGAGATGAAAGAAGCTGCTAAAATGCTGGAATTTGAGCTGGCGGCAGATCTGCGCGATCAGATTCGCGCTCTGGAACAGGAATAATCGGGAGAAAGTGATGTATGCAGGAATATATACACGTAAAAGGTGCCCGTGAGCACAATTTAAAAAATATTGAGGTTTGGATTCCGCGCGATAAGCTGGTCGTATTGACGGGGCTTTCGGGAAGCGGCAAATCCTCTCTCGCTTTTGACACCATCTATGCAGAGGGACAGCGGCGGTATGTAGAGTCGTTGTCGTCCTATGCACGTCAGTTTCTTGGACAGATGGATAAGCCGGATATGGATTTTATCGAGGGATTGTCTCCGGCGATTTCCATTGACCAGAAGACCACAAGCCGGAATCCGCGTTCGACTGTCGGTACGGTTACGGAGATTTATGATTATCTGCGCCTGCTGTGGGCGCGGATTGGTGTGCCGCATTGCCCAAAATGCGGCAAGGAGATCAGACAGCAGACGATTGACCAGATTATTGACCAGCTGATGGCGCTGCCGGAGCGCACGCGCCTTCAGATACTTGCACCGGTCGTGCGGCAGCGCAAGGGCGAACATCAGAAGATATTTAAGGATGCCCGCAAGAGCGGCTATGTCCGTGTCCGTGTGGACGGGAATATGTATGACCTTTCGGAAGACATCCAACTGGAAAAGAACAAAAAACACAGCATTGAGATTGTGGTTGACCGCCTTGTGATAAAAGACGGCATCCGCAGCCGTCTGAATGATTCTGTAGAGACGGCGTCGGCGCTGACCGGCGGATTGGTACTGGCGGATATTATAGACGGCGAAACGCTGACTTTTTCACAGAATTATGCGTGTGAAGACTGCGGCATTTCCATCGAAGAGATGACGCCGCGCATGTTCTCGTTTAATAACCCGTATGGCGCGTGTCCGACCTGTACCGGTCTGGGTGTGCAGCTGAAGATCGATCCGGAGCGCATTATCCCGAATCCGAAGCTGTCCATCCGTAAGGGCGCGATTTCGGCAAGCGGCTGGAACAATTGCGACAGGGGCAGCATCGCGCGCATGTATTACGACGCGCTGGGGAAAAAGTATGGTTTCGATCTGGACACGCCGATCGAGAAAATGAGCAGGGAAGCAATCCATGCGCTGCTGTATGGCACAGGGGAGGAAAAGCTGCTGCTGCGTGTGGCGCGGTATTCCGGCGGAAAAATGGAGCAGCCCTTTGAGGGCATTATAAAAAATCTTGAGCGCCGTCATGCGGAAACAACATCAGAGTGGGCGCGTGCAGAGATTGAAGAGAGCATGAATGAAATTCCATGCCCGGACTGCGGCGGACGGCGATTGAAAAAGGAATTGCTGGCAGTGACGGTCGGCGGCTTGAATATTATGGAGTTTTGCGAAAAATCGGTCGTTAAGGAACTGGAGTTTCTCGATGACCTGCAGCTGTCAGAGCATCAGGCGATGATCGCGGAGCGTATTCTGAAGGAAGCAAGGGCGCGCCTTGGATTTTTGAAAAATGTCGGGCTGGAATATCTGACGCTGGCACGCGCATCCGCTACGCTGTCCGGCGGTGAGAGCCAGCGTATCCGGCTTGCGACGCAGATCGGCGCATCACTGATGGGTGTGCTGTATATTCTGGATGAGCCGTCGATCGGACTGCATCAGCGCGACAACGACAAGCTGCTCGCCACTCTCAAGCGGCTGCGCGACCTTGGCAATACACTGATCGTCGTCGAGCACGACGCGGACACCATATACGCCGCGGATCATATCATCGACGTTGGTCCGGCGGCGGGCGCCGCGGGCGGCGAGATTATCTATTCCGGCGGCATTGAGGGGCTGCTGAACTGTGAGCAATCTATCACCGGACAATATCTCAGCGGGAAGAAAAAGATCGAGGTGCCGCAGACCCGACGCGCCGGAAACGGAAAAACGCTGACCTTTACGGACTGCGAGGTGAATAATCTGCGCAAGCAGACCTTTACGATTCCGCTTGGTACGCTGACCTGTGTTACCGGTGTATCGGGCAGCGGGAAATCGTCGTTTGTCAATGAGATTTTGTATAAAAAGCTGGCGGCTGACCTCAACCGCGCCAAGACCAGACCGGGAAAATTCGGTGAAGTGATCGGTTTGGAAAATTTGGATAAGGTTATCAACATTGACCAGTCGCCGATCGGGCGCACGCCGCGTTCCAATCCGGCGACGTATACCGGTCTGTTTCAGGATATCCGATCACTGTTTGCGCAGACACAGGATGCGAAAATGCGTGCGTATGGACCGGGACGCTTTTCCTTTAACGTGAAGGGCGGACGCTGTGAAGCATGTACAGGGGATGGCCTCATCAAGATCGAAATGCATTTTTTACCGGATGTCTATGTCCCATGTGAGGTATGCGGGGGAAAACGGTATAACAAGGAAACGCTGGAGGTGCGGTATAAGGGCAAAAATATCGCCGAAGTATTGGATATGACGGTGGATGAAGCGGTAGGTTTCTTTGAGAATGTTCCGAAGATCCACCGACGCCTGCTGACATTGCAGGAGGTTGGTTTGGGCTATGTCCGGCTGGGACAGTCATCTACGACGCTGTCCGGCGGTGAAAGCCAGCGCGTCAAACTGGCGACCGAACTTTCCAGACGCGCGACCGGACGGACGATGTATATTTTGGACGAGCCGACGACCGGACTGCACGTTGCTGATGTACATCGGCTGGTTGATGTATTACAGCGGTTGGCGGACGGCGGCAACAGCATCGTTGTCATTGAGCACAATCTGGATGTCATCAAAGTGGCGGACCATATCATAGACCTCGGTCCGGAGGGCGGTGACGGCGGCGGAACGATCGTTTGCACGGGCACGCCGGAGGAGGTCGCACGGTGCGAAGCCTCGTATACCGGACAGTATTTGAAAAAATATCTGGAGAACCTCTGAATCAAACGTCTGCGGCCGGGCGGCGGTTCTTTTCCGCCGGAAATGCGTTGCTCAAACTTGAAATATTAGAGTATGCCTGCGTTTTCACGCCTTTTTCTGACAGAAAATCCCTCGACGCCAGATTCTGCCGATTGAATCAGCGCTTCTCTGGAAAAAATAGTTCTATCATCGGTTGACAGAGGAGGAAGACGCCCTGTCAGCCGATTTTTTTAAATGGTGTGTTGCGTTTTGCGCGCCTGTAATAAAATTACTTACTGCTTTTTTGTAATTTCGGCTATAATCTTGTGAGAGTGTGGTTTTTTTGTTATAATAGTGTCAATTAGAATAAAAAAGAGGAGTAGCAATGAAAACAAAAAAATGGAACATTGCCAGGCCGAAGGGGGATTCGATCCGAAATCTGATGAACAAATGCGGATACTCCCCTTTGACAGCGGCCGTTCTGTGCGCCCGCGGCATGGACACACCGGAGAAAGCGCAGGCGTTCCTCAGCCACGACTTGTCCGGTCTGCATGATCCTTTGTTGCTGCCGGATATGCGCAAGGCGGTGGACATCATTGAGGCATCTATCTCGAACGGGGAGCACATAGCGATTTTCGGTGACTATGATGTCGATGGCATCACATCGACCTGCGTGCTCGTCCGATACTTGAAAAGCCGCAGCGTGCGATGCAGCTATTACATTCCCGACAGGATTACAGAAGGCTATGGGCTGAATAAAGCGGCTTTGCTGTCATTGCGGCAGAAGGGCGTTTCGCTGGTGATAACGGTGGATTCCGGCATCACAGCGGCGGAAGAAATTGCCTATGCGAACGAAATCGGGCTGAAGGTCGTTATTACGGATCATCATGAATGTAAATCAGATATGCCGGATGCATTGGCAGTTGTCAACCCAAAGCGTCCGGACAGCCGGTACCCGTTTAAGGATTTGGCAGGCGTCGGCGTTGTGTTCAAGCTGATCTGTGCGATGGAGGGTCCGGAGAAGCTGCAGGATGTCATGGTATCCTATGTCGATCTTGTTGCAGTGGGCACGATTGCCGATGTCATGCTGTTGCAGGGGGAAAACCGTGTAATCGTTTCCTACGGGCTGGCGATGTTACAGCAGACGGAAAATCCGGGACTGCGTATGCTGATGCGCGAGGCGGGTGTGGAGACGCGACGCATGACCTCCACTGTAGTTAGCTTTACACTGGCGCCGCGCATCAATGCGGCTGGACGCATGGGCTGTGCAGATGAGGCGGCCGAGCTGTTTCTTACAGACAGCCCGATGCGGGCGCAGGATATCGCCGCAATGCTTTGCTGCCAGAATAAGGAACGGCAGAATGCGGAAAATATTATTTTAAATCAGGCATTTGAAGTGCTGCAGAAGGAATATAATCCACAGCGGGATCGCATGATCGTACTGTGGGGAGAGAACTGGCACCATGGTGTGATTGGCATTGTCTCTTCGCGCATCTCAGATCGGTATGGATGTCCGACCATACTGATCTCGCTTGACGGCGATCAGGGCAAAGGCTCCGGACGTTCGGTCAACGGCTTTAATTTGTTTGAGGCGTTGGAGAATAGTGCGGAATATCTGGAAAAATTCGGCGGTCATGCTTTGGCAGCAGGTCTGACAATTACGAGAGAAAATCTGCCTGCGTTTAAGCAGAGCATTTGCCAATACGCGCGGGAGAAAATCAACGAGGAAGATTTGATGCCGGTAGTGGACATTGATTGTCTGATCTCGCCGGATCATATCTCGTTGGAGGAGATTCGTGACCTCAGCATTCTGGAGCCATACGGTATGGGGAACCGTGAGCCGGTTTTTGCGATTCGTGAGCTGACCGTTGAGGAGATCACGCCGATCTCCAGTGACAGGCATTTGAAGATGTCGTTGTATAAAGGCGGGAAGCGCTTTACCGCCATGCTGTTCGGCACAGGATCAGGCGGTTGCCCGGTGGTGGAGGGCGACATATGCGACGTTGCGTTTAGCCTTGAGATCAATCAGTTCCGCGGAAGACAGAACATCCAGCTGATGCTCAAGGATATCCGGCTGAGTGATTGTGAACTGGAAAAGGATCATCATTTCCTTTCGACCTATGCTTCGTTTATTGATGGGGAGGAACTGACGGATGTCCAGGTCAACCAGATGTATCCGGACAGGGCGGATCTGGTTGCAGTCTGGCGGCATATCATCTCGAGGGCAGAGGAGGGCATGTTGACCGCGCCGTACAATACGCTTTCCCGTCGGATTTCCTATGAATCGCGCAGGCTGATCAACATTGGAAAATTATTTGTCTGTCTGGACGTGTTTTCTGAGAGCTGCCTGCTGAGCTATCATTTTAAAAATGATCTGCTACATATCAGGCTGCTCCCGTTCAAGGGAAAAGCAGATATTTCGAGATCCGTCGTTTTGGCAACCCTGCGGCAGAGAAAACAACAGAGCACGGCAGAGCAGTAAGCGGCTGCCGAGGAGTAAGCATATGGATATAAAGACCAAAATTGATTTTTTACTTGAGCGTGTACAGAAGCAGAATCCGACTGCTGATGTAGAGAAGATCCGCATGGCATATGAATGTGCAAATGCAGCGCATGAGGGTCAAAAACGCAAAAATGGCGATCCGTATATCATTCATCCTGTTTCGGTCGCTGAGATTATTGTTGAGATGGGTTTGGACACAGATTCTATTTGTGCGGGATTGCTGCATGACTGCATTGAGGATACCGCGTTCCAGTATGCGCAGATTGAGGAAAAGTTCGGCACATCGGTTGCGGATCTGGTTGATGGCGTCACTCGTCTGGGTCGTCTGCACTATTCCAAGGAACAGGAGCAGATGGAAGATCTGCGCAAAATGCTGATTGCAATGGCGAAGGATATCCGTGTTATTTTGATTAAGCTGGCGGATCGCCTGCACAATATGCGTACCATCCAGTTCATGACGGAAGAAAAACAGCGGTCCAAGGCACTGGAAACAATGGAGATCTACGCGCCGATTGCGCACCGGCTCGGTATGCAGAAGGTCAAATGGGAGCTGGAGGATATATCGCTGCGATGTCTGGATCCGATCAGCTATCAGATTATCGTCGACGGTCTGGAGCGTCAGCGCCGCGAACATGAGGATATGCTGGAGCGCATTAAAAAGACAATCGGCAAAAAGCTGGATGACAGCGGCATCCACAATTCCATTTCCGGCCGCGTGAAGCATATTTATAGCATTTACCGCAAAATGTGTGCGCAGAACAAGAGCATAGATGAAATTTATGACATCTGCGCCGTGCGTGTGATTGTGGAGTCGATTGCGGATTGCTATAACGTGCTCGGTTATGTGCATGACCTGTATAAGCCGATTCCGGGACGATTTAAGGATTATATTTCGACGCCGAAGCCAAACGGCTATCGTTCGCTGCATACGACTGTCATTGGACGCTCCGGCGTACCCTTTGAGGTGCAGATTCGCACAAAGGAAATGCACGAGATGGCGGAATATGGCGTTGCGGCGCACTGGAAGTATAAGCAGGGTCTGGAAAAGAGCAGCGGCGAGGAGACTTATGCATGGATTCGTCAGTTGCTGGAATCTCAGCAGGATACCGAAGCAGAGGACTTTATCAAGGCGATCAAGGTTGACCTGTTCTCAGATGAGGTATTCGTATTTACGCCGAAGGGCGATGTTGTGAATATGCCTGCCGGCTCCACACCGATCGATTTTGCCTATGGTATTCATTCCGCTGTTGGCAACCGCATGACCGGCTGCAGGATCAATGGCCGCATCCAGCCAATCGATTATGTGCTGCAAAATGGCGATATTGTCGAAATATTGACTTCAAAGGAAACGCACGGTCCAAAACGCGATTGGCTGAACATCATTAAGACCTCAGAAGCGCGCAATAAGATCAAGCAGTGGTTCAAGAAGGAATGTCGTGAGGAAAATATCTCACAGGGCCGCGAGGATCTGGACCGAGAACTGCGTTCCGAATTGCTGTACAGCCATTTTATGGAGAAACCGGAAATTCAGGAGAATGTACTGAAAAAGTTTGGGTATCCGTCGCTTGAAGAGCTGTATGCGGCAATCGGTTATGGCGGCATCACTGTGACCAAGGTTATCAATAAGATCAGGGATGAGGTCATCCGTGCGAGAAAGCAGGAGAACAGCCGCCGCCCGTTGACGGAACGCCAGAAGCAGGTGCATTCGGAATCCGGCGTCATCGTTGAGGATATCGGCAATTGCAAGGTGAAATTCGCGCGTTGCTGCACACCGATCCCGGGCGATGATATCATAGGCTACATTACCCGCGGCTATGGTATTTCCGTCCATCGCAAGGATTGCGTGAATGTGAAAAACAGCAATCCCGAGGACAAGGAGCGATGGGTCAAGGTTTCGTGGGATGAAAGCCATATTGAGGTCAAGGGACGTTTCAGCACAGCGCTGCAAATCATCACCAATGACCGTATGGGCGTCATGAACGATGTGTTGCAGACGCTGACGAATAATCATATCAATATTCGGGATTTTAACGGCAAAACGCTGTCAGAGGGGTATGGCGTTATCAATATTGTCATTGATGTCACCGGTCTGGCTCAGTTGGACGCTTTGATCAGGAGGCTGCGCAGCCTTCGCGGTGTGGTCAATGTCGTGCGTCAGACAGCGTGAGGAGGAAAGACGATGCGTGCAGTTTTACAACGTGTCACCCATGCGAGCGTGACAATTGATGGAGCGGTGAGCGGTGAGATCGGAACAGGTTTTTTGATCTTATTGGGCGTTGGTCCGGAGGACACTGCGGAAGAAGCGCTCTATCTGGCGCGGAAGTGTGTCGGATTGCGCATCTTTTCGGATGAAAATGATAAAATGAATCTTGCGCTGGCGGATGTCGGCGGCAAAATTCTGGCGGTTAGCCAGTTTACGCTGTTTGCGGACTGCCGGAAGGGAAAGCGTCCCAACTTTACCGGCGCCGCAAAGGGCGATAAGGCAAAAGAATTATACGAGTATTTTGTGGCCTGCTGCCGTGGGATGGGCGTGGAAACACAGACCGGCGAATTTGGCGCGGATATGCAGGTTAAACTGTGCAACGACGGTCCGGTGACCATCATTTTGGACACTGATGAGATGATTCGGAAGAAATAAAGGAGAACTTATGCAGATCAAGCGATTTATAGTCGGCGATGTTTCGACAAACTGCTATTTGGTATACGATGAAAAAACACATGAGGGCGCGATCGTCGATCCGGGCGACAGCGCAGACCGGCTGTTGGCAGAGATCGAAAAGGAAGCGATTCAGCTGAAGTATATCCTGCTGACACATGCACATTTCGATCACATTCTCGCAGTCGGCGCGATCAAGCGGGCAACCGGCGCACTGGTGGTTGTGAGCAGGGAGGATGAATACCTGTTTGACGCAAACACAGCGCTGTCGGCATTTGGCGCATATGGGCACCAGCTGATGCGGCGCTTCGACTTCCCCGGCGCGGATATCTGGGCGGAGGAAGGCACAGAGGTCACATTTGGCGGCATGACGGCAAAGTATTTCACGACGCCGGGACATACGCCCGGTTCCTGCGTCATCCTGCTGGATGATAAGGTGCTGTTCACAGGCGATACACTGTTCCGCCAGTCGTGCGGAAGAATCGATCTGCCGGGCGGCGATTGGAGCGCTATGCTGCAATCGTTGAAAAAGCTGTATGAGATGCCGGGGGATTATCAGGTGCTGCCGGGACATGAAGGGCTGTCCACGCTGGAACAGGAGCGCATATCCAACCCGTATATGCGTCAGGCTATCGAGCAATGATCTATACGGTGCAAGGTCTGGAGAACGACCATCCGATTCGGGATATGCTGTTCAGCCTGTTTCCGGCAGAGCTGCCGGAACGGGTTGAGATCGTACCGGAGGGCACGGATGCACTTGGCGTTGCGATAGAGTCGATTGGCATGGAGACCTGCATCCGCGTCTGTTGCATCCGGAACGGCAGACAGGTCTGCACACAAAAGCGTGTGCAAAAATATGATGACCCGGAACAGACCAAGCGTGCGCAGACACATGCGCTCAAGCTGGCGATCTACGACGCGGTCGTACCGTTTCTGGAGCATGTGCCGGAGTGGGGCGCACTCACGGGCGTGCGTCCTGCAAAGTTTGCGCGTGGCTTTCTGGAAAAGGGATATTCGCCGGCGCAGGTGGCACAGCTGATGACGGAGACATATCATGTGTCCGTGGCACGCCGCGCATTGGCGATCCGTTCAGCGGGAATTGCGCTGGATTGCAAAAACAAATTGCAGCCGAATGACATTTCTGTTTATATCGGCATCCCGTTTTGCCCATCGCGGTGCAGCTATTGCTCTTTTGTCAGCCACGCCATCGAAAAGGCGGGCAAGCTGATGGAGGCATATCTTGATACACTGTGCGGCGAAATCGTTTATACGGGCGGAATTTTGCGACAGGCGGGGCTGCGTATCGTTTCCATATATATTGGCGGCGGCACGCCGACGACGCTGTCTGCTGAACAGCTGGAACGGCTGCTCTCAACCGTGCGGGGAGCGTTCGACCTGCACGCGATGGAGGAATTTACTGTGGAGGCAGGCCGTCCGGATACCATCACAGAGCAAAAGCTCGTTGTACTGCGGCAATACGGCGTTGACCGCATTTCGATCAATCCGCAGTCTATGAATGACGCTGTTCTCGCTTCCATCGGTCGGCATCACAGCGCGCAGCAGGTGCTGGATGCGTATGCTATCGCACGGAAGACTGGCTTTCATGCCATCAATATGGATACGATCGCCGGACTGGACGGAGACACACCGGACAGCTTTGCCCGAACCATTGACACGCTGATTGCACTGCATCCGGAAAACATCACCGTGCATACGCTTGCCGCGAAGCGCGGCGCGGATCGGCATGACCGCGCAAAAAATGTTGAAAAGCAGGAGAGCGTGCGCCAGATGCTGGATATTGCATCCGAAAAGCTGACAGCTGCCGGATACGCACCGTATTATTTGTACCGTCAGAAGTTCATGGCGGGAGGCTTTGAAAATGTAGGCTGGTGCAGAATTGGATATGAATGTAAATATAATATTTATATGATGGAAGAATTACAGACGATTGTTTCACTTGGTGCAGGCGGCGTCACCAAGCTGCTGGAAACAGACGGGCGGAAAATCCGACGCATGAACAATCCGAAGTACCCATATGAATACAATGTTTCTCTGGAAAAAATCAATGCGGGGAAACAGGCGATTCTGGCATGGGCTGCGGAGCGGCAGCAGGCATAAGCCGGAGTGCTGTCTACAGAAATGCGAGGGATTTGAATGTTTCATATTGAGTTGGATGAGATCAACGGACGAATGCGCCGAAATCCGGCGGAATTTATTGCTGCGTGTGAGCTGTCTTATACCAATGTCATTGAGAGTGTGGCAGAGCGTATTTGCGAAAACGGAAGTGATCGCACAATCCTGTTGCTCAATGGCCCGTCATCCAGTGGAAAAACGACGACGGCGCGCCGCATCCGCGATGCGATTGAGCGCAAAGGTGTGCGCTCCCATTCGATTTCTATGGACGACTATTACCTGAGCCGAAATGAATATAGCGTTCCGAAGGACGAAGACGGAAAAAATGATCTGGAATCACCGCTGTGTATGGACTTGCCGTTGTTGAGCGAGCATCTGGCTGCCTTGTGTGAGGGCGCGACCATCGAAGTCCCGAAGTACGACTTTATGACGCACAGGCGCGCAGATGATCGGGAGGAAATGCGGCTGAACAAGGGAGAGATCGCTGTCATTGAAGGCATCCATGCATTGAATGATGTCGTCGTGGGGGCTGTAAAGCAAAATGCGATCGGCGTTTATATGGCAGTTGGTACGGAGGTCGTTATTTCCAGACAGCAGCGGCTGGCGCCGCATGTGCTGCGGTTTGTCCGCCGCGCCATCCGCGATAAAAATTTCCGCGATTCGCCTATACCGGAAACCATTGATATGTGGCGTTCGGTGCGGCGGGGAGAAAGGCTGTACATCCGTCCGTATATTTCATCCGCGGATTTTATTGTAAATACCTATCTCAATTATGAAGATTGTGTCCTTATGAATCAGCTGCGCGCGGATGCGGAACTCTATCATCGGGAAATGGCAGATGCGGGCTTATCCGACCTTGTAGGCGCATTGGAGCTTTTTGAGCCGCTCGAGGATATGAGCCTGATTCCGGAGCAGTCCATTATGCATGAATTTATTGGATAAACAGCAGGATGCCGCCGCGGCGGCAGAATCGGAAGGAGTTTTTAACATGGACAAAAAAGTAAGCAATTTTCTTGAAAAGGCAAAAGTTTCCGCCGAAATTTTCGCAAACCGTTCCAGTGTGATTGCGGCACAGGCAGCAGATTCTGCGAGTAAGACTGCCGTGACCGTAATGGAAACGACGAAGCTGAACTTACAGATCCTTGACCTGAATACAGAAATTGAAATTCTGTATAAGGAGATCGGAAAAATCGTCTATCATGTTCATATCGGCGCAGAGGCAGATCAGGAGGATATGCAGATTAAGCTGAGCCTGATCGACGAAAAACTGGAAAAAATCGCAGCGATTCGTGCGCGCCTGCGCGAGGTTAAGGCGAGCACGACCTGCCCGAACTGCGGCAAGATCTGCGCGGATGGCGATGCGTTTTGCAGCAGCTGCGGCGCACAGCTGTAAGATTTGGAAATGATAAAAATGTGAGAACAGGCTTCTAACCGCCTTTTGCACATCATACCTTTGTCTATAGACAGAGGAGGAGCCGTGCATGAAGGGAAAGGAAAGCTTTATTGGCGGCGCAATGGCGCTGCTGGTTTCCAGCGTGATCGTCAAGGTGCTGGGTGCGCTGTTTAAGATCCCGCTGACAAATTTGATCGGCGACAGCGGCATGGGACTGTTTGCATTTGCGATGCAGTTCTTTTCGCTGCTGTTTGTCGTTGCGGCAGCAGGACTGCCGGTTGCGGAATCCCACTTGATATCGGAGGCGTTTGCAAAGGGTGAGCGCCGCAGGGCGCAGGCGATCGTTGTACATGCCGCCGCCGTGTTTGGCACATTGGCGCTGGCGCTGTCTGCCGGTCTGGCTGGCTTTGCGCCATTGTTATGCCGGCTGTTTGGAGAGGCAGACGCGGTATGGTGCCTCGTGGCAATCGCACCGGCCGTTTTTCTGGTAACGGTGGAAGCGATTTTGCGCGGCTGGTATCAGGGCACAGGGAATATGATGCCGACGGCGATTTCGCAGGTTGCGGAGGCAATTGGAAAGCTGATTGTGGGATTACTGCTGGCGCGCAGGCTGCTGGATGAAGGTTACGGTATTACAGGCGCCGCAGTCGGCGCAGTCATAGGTGTTACCTGCGGTGAATTGCTTGCGGTATACTACCTGTTGTGGAGTGCACGGCGAGGTGTATGGAACGCGATATTTCATCGGCAAAAAGCGCCTTCGGTCATTCCACAGCTGTTTCGGCTGATGATTCCGGTTACCTTGGGAGCAGCGGTTATGACCGTTTCCGGATTCCTGGATATGGCAGTGATCTACCGCCGTCTGCCCGCAGCGGGATTTTCCCCCGCAGAGATTGTCGCAGCATATGGCGCCTATACCGGTATGGCAATGACGTTGTTCAATTTACCGCAGGCATTGTCTAATTCCGTATCCGTAAGCGTTTTACCCGCGCTTTCGGCGGCACATGCACGGCGCAATACCGCACAGGTCCATCGGCTTATTACATCTTCTATGCGGTTGACACTGCTGGTCTGTTTGCCGTGTGGCGCGGGACTGTTCGCATTTTCGCACCCATTGCTGCAGGCATTGTTTGCCTCTCAGCCGCGCGGGATTGCAACAGCGGAGCCGCTGCTTCGCCTGCTTGGCATTGCAGAGCCTTTGGTGGGGCTGTCTGCTGTGACAACTTCGGTTCTGCAATCCTTTGGGCGGCCGGATTTGACGGTATATGCGATGACGGCAGGATGTTCGCTGAAATTTGCCGTCAGCTTTTGGCTTGCCGGACAGCCGGAATACAATATAGCTGCCGCACCGATCGGTACGCTTGTGTGTTACAGTACGATATTGCTGTGCAATCTGGTTTCGATTGCGAAATTGATACATTGGATACCGCCGCTTGGAAAGGCGGTATTTCGCCCATTGGCAGCGTCTTGCGGTATGGCAGTATCTGTATTATGGCTGTATCAAAGATTAGAGGGTCTGTTTGGGCTTCGCATCGCGGTACTTTTGACAGTATGCGCGGCGATACCCGTTTATTTTATTTTGCTCACGGTATGTCATGCGCTGGAAGCGGAGGACATTCTGCCCCTGCCGGGCGGGAAAAGGCTGGCGCGGCTGATGCGCCTGCAAGAATGAAAGGGACGATAGAAATGATAGATTTTGAAAGAAAAGAACGGTATACATTTGATGATCTGCTGCGTATTGTGAAGATTTTGCGCGGTGAAAACGGTTGTATGTGGGATCGTGAGCAGGATCATCACAGCATCCGGCGCAACTTTATCGAGGAAACCTATGAAGCGTGTGAAGCGATAGATAAGGAAGATACTGCGCTGCTCAAGGAAGAGCTGGGCGATGTTTTGTTACAGGTCGTATTTCATGCCCGCATTGAGGAAGAACAGGGCAGGTTCAACATGGATGATGTTGCAGATGGCGTGTGTAAGAAAATGATCTATCGCCATCCGCATGTGTTCAAGAATGTTGATGTCGCATCTACAGAGGAGATTTTGGACAATTGGGACTCACTGAAAAAGTCCGAAAAGAAGCAGGAGAGTGCGACAGATACATTGAACAGCGTAGCGCGCACATTGCCGGCGCTGATCCGCGCGGAAAAGGTGCAGCACAAGGCGGCAAAGACCGGCTTTGAATGGAAGGATATCAGTGGCGCGCTGGATAAGGTGCAGGAGGAGCTGGACGAGGTCAGACGGGCGGTTGCCGGAGATGGCGATCTGCCGGAAGAGGTTGGCGACCTGTTGTTTGCCGTGGTCAAGGTCGCACGCTTTGCGCATACGGATCCGGAAAGTGCATTGAACAACACGACGGAAAAATTTATCCGCCGTTTTTCTTATGTAGAACAGGGTGCGGCAGCACAGGGCAGAGAGATCAAGGATCTGACGTTGCAGGAAATGATCACGCTTTGGAATGAAGGAAAGAACAGGGAATGAAAAAATCGGAGTTTGTCAAGCAAACAGCGGCGCGGGCGGGTATGACGCAAAAGGATACGGAGCATGTACTGGATGCGGTATTCTCCTGCTTGGGCGATGTGCTGGCAGAAGGGGAGCGACTGACGATTCCCGGCTTCGGCACGTTTGACACCAAGCTGCGTGCCGCAAGGAAGGGACATATCCCCTCTACAGGCGCGCGTATTTCGATTCCCGAAACGGTCGTGCCGGTCTTTAAGCCTGCAAAACAGCTAAAAGAGAAATTGAAAAAGCGTGATATGGAAGGAAAACAATGGAACGATTGATAGATACAAAGAAGAATGGAGAAAGCTGTGAGTGGCTTTTTTGATAAAATAAAAATGTACGGGAGAGACAAGCCGATGCAAGGTGAGGTTTTGGGGAAATTGCGATAAATTTCTGGAATATTTGGAAAAATTTTATGAAAATAGCAATAACGCTTGCATTTTGCTTATAATGTATGTATAATTTTTGTAACAGACTTTTTTGCTGCAAATAGAGTGGATTGATGAAAGAAATGCAGCATCCCCGCCTGTGAAAGTATATATGTATATTTTGAGAGGATGAGTAAAATGAAGAAATGGGTTTATGAGTTTGCAGAAGGCAATGCAAACATGCGTGAACTGCTTGGCGGCAAGGGCGCGAATCTGGCGGAAATGACAAATCTGGGTTTGCCGATCCCGAATGGCTTTACCGTTACCACGGAGGCTTGTACGGATTATTATAACCAGAATAAGACTATTTCGCAGGAAATCGTTGACCAGATTTTTGAGGCGCTTGCAAAGCTGGAAGTAAAGCAGGGCAAGACGTTTGGCGACCCGAGCGATCCGCTGCTGGTTTCCGTTCGTTCCGGCGCACGCGCTTCCATGCCGGGTATGATGGACACGATTTTGAATCTTGGTCTTAATGATATCTCTGTCGAAGGCTTTGCGCAGAAGACCGGCAATCCGCGCTTTGCATATGATTCCTATCGCCGCTTTATTCAGATGTTCTCAGATGTTGTTATGGAAATGAGCAAGACATTCTTTGAGAGTATTCTGGATGAAATCAAGCAGGCCAAGGGCGCAAAGTATGATACCGACCTGACCGCTGACGACCTGAAGGAAGTTATTGCACGGTATAAGGCGATTTATGCGGAAAAGATGGGAGCAGAGTTCCCGCAGGATCCGAAGGTTCAACTGATGGAAGCTGTTAAGGCAGTATTCCGTTCGTGGGACAATCCGCGTGCAATTGTATACCGCCGTATGAATGATATTCCGGGAGATTGGGGAACCGCAGTCAATGTACAGGCGATGGTATTCGGCAATATGGGCAATACATCCGGCACGGGCGTTGCATTTACCCGTGACCCGTCTACCGGCGAAAAGGGTATCTTTGGCGAATATCTCATCAATGCACAGGGCGAGGACGTTGTAGCCGGCATCCGCACGCCACAGCCGATTTCCAAGCTGGCGGAAGATCTGCCGCAGTGCTATACGCAGTTTATGGAAATCGCGGAGAATCTGGAAAACCACTACCGCGATATGCAGGATATGGAATTTACCATTCAGGAAGGTCGTTTGTTCTTCCTGCAGACCAGAAACGGCAAGCGTACCGCCCCGGCGGCGATCAAGATTGCGTGTGATCTGGTAGATGAGGGCAAGATCACACCGGAGGAAGCGGTTCTGCGTATCGAGGCAAAATCGCTCGATCAGCTGCTGCATCCGACCTTTGTTGCGCAGGCATTGAAAAATGGCGAAGTCATTGGACAAGCGCTTCCGGCATCTCCCGGCGCGGCAGCCGGTAAGATTTATTTCTCCGCAGAGGAAGCAAAGAAAGCGCATGAGCAGCGCGGCGAAGCGGTCGTCCTTGTCCGTTTGGAAACCTCTCCGGAGGATATCGAGGGTATGCACGCGGCAGAAGGTATCCTGACTGTCCGCGGCGGCATGACCTCTCATGCGGCGGTTGTCGCGCGCGGCATGGGTACCTGCTGTGTATCCGGCTGTGGCGATATTTCGATTGATGAAGAAGCCAAGGTGTTTACACTGGGCGGCTATACCTTCCATGAGGGCGATGAGATTTCGCTTGACGGTTCGACCGGCAAGATTTATAAGGGCATAATCGAAACACAGGATGCTTCTGTTGGCGGCGACTTTGGTCGTATCATGGCATGGGCTGATGAATTCCGCCGTCTGCGCGTTCGCACAAATGCAGATACGCCGGCGGATACAAAGAACGCGGTTCGTCTGGGAGCGGAAGGCATTGGACTGTGCCGCACCGAGCATATGTTCTTTGATCCGGAGCGCATCCCGAAAATCCGTGAGATGATCCTTTCTGACACAGTTGAACAGAGAGAAAACGCGCTGAATGAACTGTTACCATTCCAGAAGGGTGATTTTAAGGCGATGTATGAGGCTTTGGATGGTCGTCCGATGACGGTGCGTTATCTCGACCCGCCGCTGCATGAGTTCGTCCCGACCGACCCGGCGGATATTGCAGCACTGGCGGCGGATATGGGTATGACTCCGGAGCAGGTACAGCAGAAGTGTGATGAACTGCATGAGTTTAACCCGATGATGGGCCATCGTGGATGCCGTTTGGCTATTACCTATCCGGAAATTGCAAGGATGCAGACCCGCGCGGTCATGGAAGCCGCTATTGAGGTAGCTGCTGAAAAGGGATATGATATCGTTCCGGAAATCATGATTCCTCTGGTAGGTGATAAGAAGGAATTGAAGTTTGTCAAGGATGTTGTAGTAGAAACTGCGGAGCAGGTAAAGAAGGAAAAAGGCTCTGATATGAAATATCATATCGGTACCATGATTGAGATTCCGCGTGCCGCGCTGATGGCTCATGAAATCGCGGAGGAAGCTGAATTCTTCTCCTTCGGCACCAACGATTTGACGCAGATGACCTTTGGTTTCTCTCGTGATGATGCAGGCAAATTCCTCGATGCCTACTACAGCGCTAAGATTTTTGAGTCTGACCCGTTTGCACGTCTCGACCAGAATGGCGTGGGTCAGCTGATTCAGATGGCAGCACAGAAGGGCAGAGAAACGCGCCCGGATATCAAGCTGGGTATCTGTGGTGAGCATGGCGGCGATCCGTCTTCGGTAGAGTTCTGCCATAAGATTGGTCTGGATTATGTATCCTGTTCGCCGTTCCGTGTACCGATTGCTCGATTGGCGGCAGCACAGGCGGCTTTACAAAGTAAGTAGGGGAGCGCTCCGTCCTTTCAATTACCGCTTTCTTTTCGTACAGGCAGCAGTCTGCCGGAAAGCTAACGGACAATCTGTAAGGAAAAATCAATGGAGAGAAACTGCTGCAACGGTGTATATTGACCTTGATTAAAAATGATTATAATAAGCGTATCATCAGAAATGGTGGTACGCTTATTTTCTTGCTCGGATTGCATATTTGAGCCACTTGTCTTTTTATATAACTATAACGAAGCGCGGAATCTACTGGCAGACGCAACTTCGGCGGGGTATCTCCTGTTTATAGAGATCTTTCAATTTTCCCAAAATATCTTGACAAGAGTACGAAACCGAATTATAATAAAAATACGAAAATGAATTTTAAAGCCGAGGTGATACAATGGACGCGAGACAATTTTTCTACGATTTTGGGAAAGCACTCTATCATATTGACGCCGTGTATGATGATTACGCCAGATCCGGCAAGGTCGCTCCCACGCAGCTCTGGATTTTGTACGCACTGGGTGACGGGAATTCCCACACGCAAAGGGAAATCTGCGAGGATTGGGATCTTCCGAAAAGCACGGTGAACACTGTGGTGGGCGATCTGAAAGAGCAGGGCTATGTGGAGCTTCTTCCAATCAAAGGCAAACGGCGGGAAATGACAGTTGTGCTTACCGAAAACGGAAAGAAATATGCGAACTGTCTTTTGAAGCCGCTCTACGAAAAGGAAGCAGCGGTGTTTCAAAAGCTGAACGCAACTGACCGAAGGATTATTGAAACCCTGGAAAAGCTCGTGGGGCTTTTGAGAGAAA
>CAYNPX010000003.1:0-33279 GCA_964399205.1 uncultured Butyricicoccus sp. | reverse complement strand
ATACTCTCAACCAAATGCTTGCATTTGGCTCCTGTCGACCTTTGTCGACAGGCTGGAATTTCGGAGGTGCGTAGGATGAAACAGAAGCGTCTGATCCTGTGCCGGTCCCAGAGCGAGGCCATGATTCTTTCCCGAAAGCTGTCCGCCTGCGGCATAGATGGGAAGCTGACACGACCGCCGCGCTCGGCAAAGGTTCGTTCCTGTTCCTGGGCGATTGAGATAGAGACGCGCGATTCCGCACGGGCAGAGGATTGCCTGCTCCGTGCTGATATATCTCCCGACATCTGGTGCTGGGAGGGATGTGAAACATGATTTATCTGGATAACGCGGCGACCACATTGAAAAAGCCGCCGCAGGTATACGGCGCCATGCGGTGGGCGATGGGCAACGCGGCCGGCGCGGGACGCAGCGCCCATGCGCCTGCTATGACCGGCGCGGAAATTTTATATGATACACGTATGCTGGCTGCGGAACTGTTCGGCATGGAGGATGCTGCAAGCGTGGTGTTCACCGGAAACGCGACGCACGCGCTCAATCTGGCAATTTACTCTATGGCGGAAACGCGGCGTCATTTTGCCATTTCACCGTTTGAGCATAACGCGGTCCTTCGTCCGGTGTTGGACGCGGTGAAAAGGAAGCACATGCGGCTGACAATATTAAAAGGCGAATTATGGAAGGATGACGTGCTGCTGGAATCCGCGGAAAAAGCCATAGCGGACGGCGCGGACTGCTTCGTGCTGTGCCATGTGTCCAATGTCTTTGGTTATATCCAGCCGCTGGAAGCACTGGACGCGCTGCTGGCGGCGCATGGGATTCCGCTGATTCTGGACGCATCGCAGTCGGCGGGCGTATTGCAGATCGATGTTTCCCGCCTGCCAAGTCTCGCGGCCGTCTGTATGCCGGGGCATAAGGGGCTGTACGGTCCGCCGGGTACAGGCATCCTGCTGTGGCTGTCGGAGGAGCCGTGCCGTCCGCTGCTGCTGGGCGGCACGGGAAGCAATTCGGAATCTTCTGATATGCCGGATTTCCTGCCCGACCGGTTGGAGAGCGGGACACAAAATATTGCCGGTATTGCCGGATTGTTTGAAGGAATGAGATTCATCCGCGATGTCGGCACAGCGGATATCATGGAACATGAATGTTTTCTGCGGCGGACGGCGGCGGAGCAGCTGCGGGACATTCCGGGGATTACGGTATATGCATCGCCGGATGGCGGCGGGCAAACCGGCGTACTGTCCTTTGCCAGCAGGCAGCTCTCTGCGGAGACGGTAGCGCGGCGCCTTGCAGAACACGGCATTTGTGTGCGTGCCGGACTGCATTGCGCGCCGCTGGCGCATCAGACCGCCGGAACAGTGCGGACCGGAACGGTTCGGATTTCTCCCGGCTGGTTTCAGACGAGGCGGCAGATGGAGCGATTTGCTAAAAAGCTGGCAATCATTAGCGGAAAAGAATCAGCGCAAATTTTGGAGTAGAGTGTTCACAGAAAGTTGGAAATGTGTTACAATGAATATGCTCATGAAATTATCATGAAGGAAATCCGCAGAATGCGGAATTACAGGGAGAATCAGGTCGCTTATGGAGTCAATCCAGTTATTTTGGCAAAATCTAACATCCATTACCGTTTCGGATGTTATTGATATCGCGGTAGTCTCGTTTCTCATATATCAGGTTGTCAAACTGATAAGAGAAACGAGCTCCGCACGTATTATCCGCGGCGTTATTATTCTGATCGCCGCGATGTGGGCATCCAGCATCTTGCAGCTGACTCTGGTCAACTATCTGTTCCAGACCATTTTGACATGGGGCATTCTGGTCATTGCCATTGTGTTCCAGCCGGAGCTGCGCCGGATTCTGGAGCGCGTCGGAAAAAGCAAGCTGTCCTCGCTGATGATGCGGAACGATTCGATACCGATTGAGGAGCTTGCGATTTTAGAAATTGTACATGCCTGTTCGGAAATGTCGTGGTCGCGCACCGGCGCGCTCATTATTTTCGAGCGCAAAGAAAACCTTTCGGACATTATCAAGAGCGGTACGGTCATCAATGCGGATGTCAAGGACGAGCTGGTGCGCAATATCTTTTACGAGGGCGCGCCGCTGCACGATGGTGCGATGATTATCCGCGGCGGACGGATTCATGCGGCGGGCTGCGTACTTCCGCTGTCGCCCAATCCGAATCTTGCCAAGGAACTGGGCACACGCCACAGGGCAGCGGTCGGAATGAGCGAAAAGGCGGATTCCGTCAGTCTGGTCGTATCTGAGGAGACCGGCTCCATTTCCGTTGCGATCGACGGCAAGCTGCAGCGCCATCTCGTGCCGGAGCAGCTGGATGAGATCCTTCGCACAGAGCTTCTTGTTCAGACGGAGGAGGCGGCGCCGCAAAAGCCTTCATCCTTCAGCAAATTGCTGCGCAATATCCTGAACTCCAGGGGGAAAAAGGAATGAAGAAGTGGTTTGAAAAGCACGATATCTTTACCAGGCTGCTTTCCGTGCTTGCAGCGATTGTCCTCTGGGGTTATTTCATGGGGATACAGAACCCCACTCGCACATTGGAATACAAGGATATTTCCGTACAGCTGACCGGCGTAGATGAATTATATAATTCATACAATCTCAAGATCATCAGCGGCGCGGATGAAACGGTAGACGTCCGTGTATCCGGTTCAAGCAGCCGTCTTGCGACGCTGACTGCATCGCAGATCAAGGTCAAGGCGGACGTCAGCGAAAGCATCACCGCGCCGGGAGAGTATGAGATTGCCTATCATGTTATTCTGCCGGAAAGCGGTATGACATGCGTCGGGCGTTCACCGGAAACCATTTCTGTAACAGTGGATCGTGTGGAGAACAAAACGGTACCGGTTTCCCTGAATCTCAGTGACGACGCCGCGGACGGATATGTATTCGAGCAGCCGACGCTGTCAGTGGATTCGGTAGAGATATCCGGTCCGGAAACCGAACTGGATCGTGTCACCTCTGCGGTGATCGACATTAACACAGCCAATCTGAAGGACACGTTGAGCGAGAACTTCACCTACAAGCTGGTCGATAATGACGGCAAGGCAGTGGACACGACCAACATCTCCCGCAGTGTGGCAAGTATTACAGTTATCATACCGGTCAAGCGGATCAAGGCTGTGCCGCTTGAGGTGACGATCGCGCCGGAGGATGCAGAAACGGATATCTCTACGACCATTTCACCGAAGAGCGTAGAGATCATCGGGGATCCGTCAACCGTCGATGGCATTGATTCCATCGTTCTCGGCGCGGTGAATGCCAACACGGCGGAAAATGGCGATACGTTTGATTTTGATATCAGCGTGCCGACCGGCGTAAGACTGAACGATGGGCAGCCGACATCCGCGACTGTTACCGTATCGGTTGCGTCGGATGTGCAGGAGACATTTGAAATTACAGATATCAGTCTGAATGATATCAATATAGACGAAGATGCGGAGGTTTCGCTGGAGACAGATTCGTTGAAGGTAACGCTCAGCGGCACGAGAAAGCAGCTGGCGGCTGTGGATGCGTCGGATATCAGCGCAGTAGCTGAGATTGCTTCGGCTGACCTGTCGGATGGACAGCATACCATCGGCGCTACCATCAGCAGTCCGGATAACACGACTGTCATCGGAACCTACAGCGTAACGGTTCGGATTACAAGACCATGAGTATATTGGTTCACAATATTCGCCTGCCGCTTGAGGCTTCCGATCAGGATGCCTTTGCGGCGGCGTGGAAAAAATGCGGATTGCATCGCCGGGAAGTAGCGCAGTCGCATCTCTACCGTACATCCATCGATGCACGGCGCGGTCGTATGAGCCGCGTGCTGTCTGTGCTGCTGGATTTGAAGGACAAAGAGCGGGAAGCGTCGCTTGCCGCGCAGAACAGATCGGATGTGCGTTTGAAAAAGCCGGTGTCCGAACCGGTTCCGACAGGGACGGCGCGGCTGCCGCACCGCCCGGTGATTGTCGGCTTTGGTCCGGCGGGGCTGTTTGCCGCCTATATACTGGCGAAAAACGGATATCGCCCGATCGTGCTGGAGCGCGGACAGGAGATCGACAGCCGCGACCGCGCGGTTGCACAGTTCTCCAATGGCGGCGCGTTCGATCCGTCAAGTAATATTCAATTTGGCGAGGGCGGCGCAGGCGCGTATTCTGACGGCAAGCTGACCTCGCGGATCAATGATCCGATGTGTGAGCTGGTGCTGCATACGCTTGTGCAATATGGCGCGCCGCAGGAGATCCTGTTTCAGGCGAAGCCGCATATCGGTACGGATATTTTAAAGACGGTCGTGCGTGCCATGCGGGAGGATATCATTTGCATGGGCGGTTCGGTGCAGTTCGGCTGTACGGTGACCGGCATTGTCCAACGAAACGGCGCGCTGATTGGCGTGACCACAGGCTGCGGAGAGATTCCGTGTGAACGGCTGATTTTAGCGGTCGGTCACAGCGCGCGCGACACGTTTGAAAGCCTCTATGGACAGGGCGTGTATTTCGAGCCGAAGCCTTTTTCGGTCGGCGCGCGTATCGAGCATTTGCAGCGGCAGATCGACGACAGTCTGTATGGGAAATTTGCCGGTCATCCGGCGCTGCCGCCGGCGGAGTATGCGCTTTCGCACCGCGAAAATGGACGCGGGTGTTATTCCTTCTGCATGTGCCCCGGCGGACAGGTTGTTGCGGCGCAGAGCGAGCCGGATACGGTCGTCACCAACGGCATGAGTTATCATGCCCGCGATGGAAAAAACGCAAATTCCGCAATCGTTGTCTCCGTCGATCCATCGGATTTTCCGACAGGGAATGCGCTGGGAGGCATTGCATTTCAGCGGCAGATTGAGCGCCGCGCCTTTCAGGCGACCGGCAGCTACCGCGCGCCCTGCCAGCGCGTCGGGGATTTTCTGGCGGACAGGCGTTCCCAAACGCACGGCGCGGTGCTTCCGACGTATCCGCTCGGCGTGCAGTACGGTACGCTTGAGGGCATTTTGCCGGATTTTGTGATCCGGCACATGCAGACAGGTCTGCGTGTGTTTGGCAGGAAGATTCGCGGCTTTGACGCGCCGGATGCACTGCTGACCGGACCGGAGACACGCACCAGCTCGCCGGTGCGCATCGCGCGGCTGGATAACCGTCACAGCAGATGGGTCACGGGTCTGATTCCGTGCGGGGAAGGCGCGGGCTACGCAGGCGGGATCATGAGCGCGGCGGTGGACGGCATCGGCTGCGCACAGGAGATTTTACGGGAATTTTGTCCTTTTTGAAGAAAGGGGAGCATAATCTATGCAGCAGACAGCGACAGTAATGAAGCTCCTGCCGGGAAACAAGGCGGAGCTACAGGTGCATCGCACCACGGCGTGCGGGCATGACTGTTCCAAATGCGGCGGCTGCGGCGAATTGGTCACAAAGCCCATCCGCGTGATCGCAACCAATTCCATCGGCGCCGATGTCGGGGATTCGGTTGTGATTACAGGCAGCACGAAGCAGGTGCTCGGTCTGGCGGCGGTCGTATATATCGTTCCGTTTGTACTCTTTTTCGCACTGTATGCGCTTGCGGCAGCGGCATCTTTGCCGATTCCGGAGCTTTGGGCGTGCGCAGGCTTTGTTCTGGGCATCCTGGGTGCATTGTGGGTAAACAAACGACAGAAGAACGCAGAGCCGGTTTATACTATTTCCAAACTGTAAACTTTCAGGGCTGACATTTGCGTCAGCCTTGTATTTTTCGATGAGATACAGTAAAATGTAAAACAGAGGTGAGGCTGTACCGTGTTCGGATTTGTACGCCCGCTTCGCAGCGAGCTGAAGGTTCGTGAGTGGGAGCGTTTCCAGAGTGTCTACTGTGGGCTATGCCATACGATACGCCGGCATTACGGTGTGATGCAGACGGTGATGCTCAGCTATGACTGCACATATCTTGCATTGGTGCTGGACGCACTGGAACCGGATGGCGGCGAGAGCTGCAAAAGGCGCTGCCTCATGCATCCGCTTCGGCGCAGAAGCTGCGCGTGTGAAAGCGCCGGTATGCTGCGGGCAGCCGCAGTGAGCGTCATCCTGACATGGCATAAGCTGCGGGATACAATTGCGGACGAGCGCGGCTGGAAACGGCTGGGCGCAAGGCTGCTGTGTCTGTTCCTGCGGCGCGGCTATCAAAAGGCGGCGCGTGATCTGCCGGCGTTTGATCACAGCACGCAGACGGAACTGCTGCGTTTGAGCGGACTGGAGCAGCAGAAAACGGCGTCGCTGGATCGTCCGGCGGATGCATTCGCAGGCATCCTGCGCGCAGCTGTCGCCGGATATGGTACACAGGATCGCATTTTAGAGGAAATGTTTTACCATACCGGACGGTGGATCTATCTGATCGATGCATGTGATGACATTGCAGAGGACTTTCAGTCCGGCAGCTATAATCCGGTGATTTTGCGCTGGGGGCTGGATCAGCCTTCACTGGAGCCGGTAAAGCAGGAGATGCATCACACACTGCTGCAATCGCTGGCAGCGGCCTATCATGCATACGTACTGTTGCAGCTATATCGCGATGCGGGGATAATAGAGAATATATTGTGCCAGGGTCTGCCCGAAGTGACGCGGCAGGTACTCGACGGTACGTTTTTAAATAACGGAGGAAAGAACAGGCATGGATCCATATAAAGTTCTGGGCGTTTCGCCATCGGCTTCGGATGATGAGGTCAAGCGGGCATACCGCGATCTCGCGCGAAAATATCATCCGGATAATTATGTCAATAATCCGCTTGCGGATCTCGCGAAGGAAAAAATGCAGGAGATCAACGACGCATACGATACCATTATGAAGCAGCGGCAGAGCGGCGGCGCTTCCGGCGGGCAGTATGGCAGTGCGCAACAGCAGAGTTATGGGGGCTATTCCTCCGGCTATACGGGACCGAACGCGGGCGTATACAATCAGGTGCGCAATGCGATCAATGTCGGCAATGTCGGTATGGCGGAGGAACTGCTCTCCCGCATTTCCCAGCGCGATGCCGAGTGGCATTTTCTGCGGTCAAACGTCTGCTACCGCAAGGGCTGGTTTGATGAAGCCGTGCAGGAGGTCAATCAGGCGTGCGCAATGGCGCCGAACAATATGGAATATCGTCGGATGCAGCAGGTACTGCAAAGCAACGCTGTGTATGGCGGCTATCGCCCGATGAGGCAGAATGATGCTATGGACTGCTGTACACAGATGCTGTGCATGAATTGTCTGTGCAGCTGCTGCGGCGGTGGCGGAGGCTGCTGATATGGAACGGAATACAAAAAATAAAACGCTGACGCTTTGTGCCATGATGACAGCACTTGGACTGCTGTGTCTGCTGATGGCGGCAATGGTGCCGGGGATGCGGCTTGCATTTACTGCAATCGCCGGCGCTGTCGCGGCAATTGCGGTTGTACACGGCAGCCTGGGGTACGGTCTGCTGACTGTTGTGGCAACGGCGCTTCTGGCATTGTTTCTGGTTCCGTCAAAGGGCATCGTTGTATTGTATACGGCTTTTTTTGGACCGTATACGCTGGTAAAAAACCTGATCGAGCGGCTGAAGGTCCTTCCGCTGGAGTGGGTGCTCAAGCTGCTGTTCTGCGCTGTGGACGCGGCGCTGCTGTTCCTGTTTGCCGATCAGGTGATGGAAATGGTGCCGGATATACTGGCAGCGCATCTCTGGCTGTTCCTGCCGGCAGTGCTGGTTGTCTTTGCGGCGTATGACGTCGTTTTTTCCAAGCTGATTGCATATGTATTTGAACGGATGCATATTTGAGTGCGCATGTATAAAAATTGCCAGTTCAATGTGAGAAACAAAAAAATAATTGTGCAAAATCAATGAAAATAGCCCGTTTCGCTTGAATGTAAGGGAAGCGGGCTGTTACAATGTAGCATAGACCCTTTTCGGCGGGCGGATGAACGGCAAAAGGGTCTTCGGGCGCGATCTGAAAACCGGAAGAGACGGCTCCTTGTAAGGATGAGTTCAATTCGGGGCAGGGACACGCGGGGGTTACGGTATGTATTTCCTGTATTCCAATCGTCCAGATACGCGCCTGCATACAGGTTCTTATTATTATTAGATATGGGAGGAATTTTCCTTGAAGAGCATGACCGGATATGGCCGCGCCCGTCAAACGCTGCATGAGCGTGACATTACGGTGGAGCTGCGTGCCGTGAATCATCGCTATCTGGATGTCAATGTAAAGGCGCCGCGCGTTTACGGCTTTCTGGAGGATGCGGTGAAAACCGATGTCAGTAAAGTAATTGCCCGCGGCAAGGTGGATGTCTTTATTTCGATCGACTCCAGCGCGTCGGGCGATGTTAAAATTTCACTGAACCATAAAATCCTGGAGAGCTATCTGGATGCGCTGCATGAAATGCGCGATCAATATGCGCTGACGGATGATATCAGCGTGATGCGTCTGGCGCGTCTGCCGGACGTATTTTCTTCCGAAAAGCAGGAAGCGGATGCCGACGAGCTGACGGGGGATGTCTTGGAGGTTCTACAGGCCGCAGGTGCAGATTTCTGTGCGATGCGGGAGCGCGAGGGCGCAAAGCTGCGGGATGATATCCTGTCGCACGGGCAGACGATTTTGAAGCTGGTTGCCGAGGTCGAGACACGCTCGCCAAAGGCGGTGGAGGAATACCGCACTAAGCTGACCGCGCGTATGAATGAGGTGCTGGCAGATACGACGATTGACCCGCAGCGCATTTTAGCGGAGGCCGCTGTCTATGCGGATCGCACGGCAGTGGACGAAGAAACCGTCCGTCTGCGCAGCCATATGCACCAGATGGAGATCATGGCGGCGGAGAGCAGACCGATCGGACGCAAGCTGGATTTTCTTGTACAGGAAATGAACCGCGAGGCCAATACCATCGGATCAAAGGCAAACGATATGGAGCTTGCAAAGCTCGTCGTTGAGATCAAGTCGGAGATCGAAAAGATCCGTGAGCAGGTTCAGAATATCGAGTAACAGAGGGTGAAGGCGGATGAAGCTCATCAATATAGGGTTTGGCAACATGGTTTCCGCAGATCGCCTGATTGCGATCGTTTCGCCGGATTCCGCGCCGATCAAGCGCATTATTCAGGAAGCGCGTGAGCGCAATATGCTGATCGACGCAAGCTATGGCAGGCGCACCCGAGCGGTGATTGTCATGGACAGCGATCATGTTGTGCTGTCAGCTGTGCTGCCGGAAACCATTTCAGCAAGAATTGATAACCGCGGAGCAGAAGGCGAGGCGAATACGAATGAGTAAGCAAGGCATTTTGTTTGTTGTCACGGGTCCATCCGGTGTCGGCAAGGGTACGGTATTGACAAGGGTACGCGAACGCAAGTCGCTGTATTTTTCAATTTCCGCAACGACCCGCAAGCCGCGTGAGGGCGAACAGGACGGTGTGCAGTATTATTTCCTGACAAAGGAACAGTTTGAGCAGAAAATCGCAGCGGGCGGTTTTCTGGAGTACGCGCAGTTCAGCGGCAATTACTATGGCACGCCGGCGGAACCGGTTGACCGGCAGCTGAAAGAAGGAAAGGATATTCTTCTTGAAATTGAAGTGCAGGGTGCGATGCAGGTCAAGAAGAACCGTCCGGACGCCGTGCGCATTTTCCTCGCGCCGCCGAGCTTTGCCGAGCTGGAAAGGCGTCTGACCGGACGCGGCACGGAGGACGAAGAAGCGATCCGTATGCGTCTCGAAACAGCCAGGCATGAACTGACGCTGGCGCCGCAGTTTGATTATATTGTCGTCAATCATACCGTTGAGCAGGCTGTCCTGGATGTGCTGGCAATCATGCGCGCAGAGACATGCCGTGCAGAGAGAGCGGGAATAAAGTAACAAGTATTTACGGCGAAACAGCCGTAACAGGATAGAAGGAGCGTAATATATTATGTTAAAGCCGTCTATGCAGGATCTGATGAAGAGAGTCAACAACCGGTATCTGCTGGTCAATCTGGCAGCGCAGCGCGCACGCGATCTTTCGGAAGCGGAGGAGAACGCAGAACAGCCGCTGGAAGACAAGCCGATCAAGATTGCACTGGATGAGATCTGTGACGACAAAATCGAGTATCGTCCGGGACCAAAGCCGGCGCCGGAACCGAAGCAGGACATTCTCGCAGCTGTTATGGCGGAGGAGCCGGAGGAAATGGAACTGCTGACAGAGGAAGACGCGGAGCCGGAAGAACCGGACGATGTGACGCCGGAGGAACTGTAAGAAATGGATTTTTCCGGTAAAACCGTTGTTCTCGGCGTAACCGGGGGCATCGCGGCATATAAGGCGTGCGATCTGGTAAGCAGGCTGCGTAAGAAAAACATCAATATCCGTGTCATCATGACCGCACACGCCTGTGAATTTGTTCAACCGCTGACCCTTGAGGTGCTGTCCGGCGCACGCGTGGTGACCGACCAGTTTAACCGCGATTTCCCGTGGGAGGTCGAGCACATTGCATTGGCAAAGGCGGCGGATGTATTCGCGGTCGTTCCGGCGACGGCAAATATCCTGGGCAAGTATGCGCATGGAATTGCGGATGATATGCTGTCTACGACGCTGCTGGCGACCCGTGCGCCGGTACTGTTTGCACCGGCGATGAATACCGCAATGTATGAAAATCCGGCGGTGCAGGACAATATTGCGGCGCTCAGGGCGCGCGGCTGCCTGTTTATAGAGCCTGCCTGCGGGCATCTGGCGTGCGGGGACACCGGACGCGGCAAGCTGGCAGATGTGGAAACGATCGAACAGGCGATTCTGGATGCGCTGACGGAAAAAGATATGCAGGGGATGCGCGTTACCGTTACGGCGGGACCGACACGCGAGGCGCTTGATCCGGTGCGTTTCCTGTCCAACCACTCCACCGGTAAGATGGGCTACGCGATTGCACGCAGCGCGAAAATGCGCGGCGCATCGGTCACATTGATTACCGGACCGGTCGCACTTCCGCCGGTTGACGGCGTCAGGATGGTGCCGGTTACATCGGCATGTGATATGCGGCAGGCGGTTATGGAGGCATTGCCGCAGTCGGATATTGTCGTCAAGGCCGCCGCGGTCGGTGATTATCGACCGCAGGAATGCAGGCAGGACAAGATCAAAAAGCATGACGAGGATATGTCGATTGCGCTGGTGCGTAATCCGGATATTCTCGCGGAGATCGGAAGCAAGCGGCGGGAAAATCAGGTGATCTGCGGTTTTTCTATGGAGACGCGCGACCTGATGGAAAATTCCGCGAAAAAATTGAAAAACAAAAATTGTGATATGATCGTTGCGAATAATTTAAAGGTAAAGGGCGCAGGCTTCGCGGGGGATACAAACGTGGTCACACTGCTGTATCGTGACGGCACCGTAGAACCGCTGGAACTGATGGGCAAGGACAGCGTGGCGGATATCCTGCTGGATCGTCTGACAGCGCTGTACGCCCAAAAGCAGTCGTGATGGAAACGGTTTGCCGCGTTGCTGTTTCCGGCGCGAAATATGCGTTTGACCGTCTGTATGATTATGATATCCCTGACGCGCTGCTGGGACAAGTACGACCGGGAATGCGCGTGATCGTGCCGTTCGGCAAGGGAAGCCGTACCCGGGAAGCGATCGTTGTGCGCATGGGTCGTGACCCAAAGGCGGAATATGAGCGAAAACAGATCTGCCGCGTGCTGGATGAGCAGCCGGTTTTAGATGAAAAGCTGCTCAAGCTGGCGGCGCATATGTGTTCCACACTGTTCTGTACGTTTTACGACTGCGCACGCGCCATGCTGCCCGCCGGTCTGTGGTTTCGCAGGACGGAGCGATATGTGCTTTGCGATGCGATCTCTGAGGAGACACGCAGCGGACTGGCAAACGAAATGCCCGTGCTGCGGCTGTTTGGCAAGCGCAGGCGTGCGATATCCGCAAGCGATATGCAAAAGAAATGCGGCGGGACGCTTCCGACAGAGCAGCTGCAAACGCTGTGCGCACGCGGCATTCTGACACAGACGAGCGAGTTCGACCGCCGCATCGGCGATAAAACTGTCACAATGTATGCGCTTGCGCTGCCGGAAACAGAGGCAATGGCAGCAGCGGAACGGGGCAGAAGCACCGTGCGTATGGATGTGGTCAGTGCGCTCATCCATGAGGGCAGCATGAGCCGGTCGGATCTGCAGTATATGACAGGCGCAAGCACCGCAGTTCTGCGCGCAATGGTAAACAGAGGATTGCTGCAGCAGTGGGAGGAGGAGGTCTTCCGGCTGCCGGAGCAGTTGGATCTGCCGCCCAGGCGGCATTATGTACTCAACGCGGAACAGCAAGCCGCTTATCAGCGAATCGAGCGGCTGCTGCTGTCAGACGCGCCGCAGGCAGCGCTGCTGTTCGGCGTTACAGGCAGCGGGAAGACGTCCGTTTATATCAAGCTGATTGAACGCACGCTGCAAGCGGGCAAAAGCGCAATCGTGCTTGTGCCGGAGATCGGTCTTACGCCACAGCTCATCCGCCGGTTTATGGCACAATTTGGAGAATGTACGGCGGTAATGCATTCCGCGCTGTCGGTCGGAGAACGGTATGACAGCTGGAAACGCATTCGCGCCGGTACGGCGCGTGTGATTGTCGGTACACGCTCGGCTGTTTTTGCACCGGCGCAGCGGCTCGGGCTGATTATTCTCGACGAAGAGCAGGATGACGCCTATAAATCAGACAACAGTCCGCGCTATCACGCGCGCGATGTGGCAAAATACCGCGCGGTGCAGGAGAATGCGTGTATCGTGCTCGGCTCCGCGACGCCATCGGTCGAGACATTTTACGGCGCAAAGGCGGGAAAGTATCCCATGTTTGCATTGCGTGAGCGCTACGCAGGCACACAGCTGCCGGAGGTTACGATTGCGGATATGCGCGGTCTGACCCGTCAGGGCTATACCAGCGCGGTGGGGCCGGTATTGCGGCAGGCGATTGATACCTGCCTGCGGGAAAAGCATCAGTGCATCCTGTTCCTGAATCGCCGCGGCGCGGCAAAGCATGTCACGTGCACTGCCTGCGGCTGGACGCCGCAGTGTCCGTCGTGCAGCGTTTCCATGACATACCATTCTGTGAACCGGCGCTTGATGTGCCACTACTGCGGGCACAGCGATCCGCTGCCGCGCAGCTGTCCGGTGTGCGGCAGCACGCATTTAAAGACTGACGGCATCGGTACGCAGCGGCTGGAGCAGGATCTGCGGGAGATGTTCCCGGAAGTCAAAATCCTGCGCATGGATGCCGATACGACGTCGACCAAGGGGTCACATGCGCGGCTGCTTGGGCAGTTTGCCGCCGGACAGGCGGATATCCTGCTCGGTACGCAGATGGTGACGAAGGGGCTGGATTTCGATCATGTTTCGCTGGTCGGCATTGTAGACGCGGATCAGGCGCTGTTCGCGCAGGATTACCGCGCGCGGGAGCGAACCTTTTCCCTGCTGACGCAGGTGGTAGGGCGCGCCGGACGGCGCGGCACACGGGGACATGCCATTATCCAGACCTATTGCCCGCAAAATCCGGTCATTTTAAATGCCGCGCGGCAGGATTACGAACGCTTTTATGAAGCGGAGATCGAGGTGCGGCGCGCATTACAATGCCCGCCCGTAGCACAGATCGTTTCGCTGACCGCAAGCGCGGAACGCGAACGCGATGTTCTGGATGCGTTGATAACGGTAAAGACGCGGTTGGAAAGCCTGATGGCAGGTCAGTTTGCGGATTTTTGTTATCCGGTGCTCGGACCGGCGCCGGCGCCGGTTTTGCGTGTACAAAACCGGTATCGGTACCATTTGTTTATCCGATGCCCTGACGGAAAACGCAGACGGGAACTGATCGGCGGCGTACTGCGGGAGTTTGCCGCAAACAGCAAATTCCGGCAGGTTGCGTTATATGCCGATATCAATCCGATGCAGATATAAAAGATAGAACATGAAGCAGATAGAAGGAGGCTTGCCTTATGGCAATTAGGGAGATCATTCGAGATCCGGATCCGATTTTGTATAAAAAGTGCCATCCGGTCACAAAATTTGATAAGCGGCTTGGCGCGATTCTGGATGATATGGCGCAGACCATGCTCGCGGCAAACGGCGTGGGGCTTGCAGGTCCGCAGATCGGTCTGATGCGCCGTGTCTGTGTCGTATTGGATATTTTTGAAAACGACCGCATCATTGAGCTGATCAATCCGGAAGTCGTAGAGACAGAGGGGGAGCAGACCGGCTCGGAGGGCTGTCTGAGCTTTCCGGATAAATTCGGTATTGTGACCCGTCCGCAGATCGTCACGGTGCGTGCACAGGATCGCAACGGCGAATGGTTTACAGTAAAGTCCCATGACCTGACCGCGCGTGCGTTCCTGCATGAGATCGACCATCTGGACGGACATGTTTTTACCGAGAAGGTGTCGAGATATATTGATCCGGAAGAAGAGGACGGCGGGGAAGCATGAGGATTGTCTTTATGGGCACGCCGGATTTTGCCGTCCATTCGCTGGAACGCCTGATCGCGGACGGGCATGAAATTGCCGGTGTATTTACCCAGCCGGACAAGCCGCAGGGACGCAGGATGAAGCTGACACCGCCGCCGGTCAAGCAGCTCGCGTTGCAGCATGATATTCCGGTTTATCAGCCGGATACGTTTCGGAAGGAAAGCCAGCTGGCGCTGCTGCGGACGCTGGCGCCGGAGGTCATCGTTGTTGTCGCGTATGGAAAGCTGCTGCCGGAATATGTACTTGACCTGCCGAAGTACGGCTGTATCAATGTGCACGGTTCGCTGCTGCCGAAATACCGCGGCGCGGCGCCGGTGCAGTGGATGGTGCTCAATGGCGAAAAAACGGCGGGCGTGACGACGATGTATATGGATCGCGGGCTGGATACCGGCGATATCCTGCTGACGCGGGAGACTGCGATCGGGGACAATGAGACTGCGGGCGAGTTATTTGACCGTCTGGCGGCAATGGGCGCCGACCTGATTGCTGAAACGCTGGATCGTCTGCCGGAGGGCATCGAGCGGATGCCGCAGGATGACAGCCGGTCTACCTATGTCTCTGTGCTGGATAAGCGCATGGCGGTTGTCGACTGGTCAAAGCCTGCGCAGCAGGTGCACAATTTGATTCGCGGTCTTGACCCGTGGCCGGTCGCACTGACGACGCGTGACGGCGGGCGGCTCAAGCTGTTCCAGTCCCGCGTGACGGAACGCACAGCGCAGGCACCGGCGGGCACGGTAATAGAGGCCGACCCGAAAACAGGCTTGTTTGTGGTCTGCGGCGACGGCAGGGTGCTGCAAATTTTAGAGGTACAAATGGTAGGCAAAAAGCGCATGGCTGCGACGGATTATCTGCGCGGACATGCGATGCCGGAGGGAACAGTTCTCGGAAACTGAGGAGGTCTGTCGTGTATTACGGTTATGGCTACGGCGGATCCATGGGGAACGGCGGAGGCTGGTATATGCTCTGGCTCATCCTCATGGCGGTCTGCTTTGTCTTTGCTTCATGGGCACAGGTTTCTGTGTCATCGAATTTTAAAAAGTACTCTCAGGTCATGACGCGCCGCGGTCTGACCGGAATGCAGGCAGCGCGTGCTGTTTTGCGGGCAAATGGCGTGACAGACGTACAATTTGCGCAGATCGGCGGAAATCTGACAGATAATTACAATCCCCGGACGAATGTCATCAGCCTGTCAGGGCAGGTATACGGCGTCAGTTCGGTGGCGGCAGTCGGCGTTGCGGCACATGAGGCGGGGCACGCGGTGCAGTACGCAAAGGGCTATGCACCGATCCGCCTGCGCAATGCGATCATTCCGGTGTGCAGCTTTGGCTCACGGCTGTCGTGGCCGATGCTGGTCATCGGTCTGGCGTTGGGCGCTTCCTCGCTGGTCGGTATCGGCGTGCTGCTGTATGCGCTGGCGACATTCTTTCAGGTTGTTACGCTGCCGGTGGAGATCAATGCGTCCCGCCGTGCGTTGCAGGCATTGGAGATGCAGGGACTTCTGACGGATGAGGAGCTGCCGATGGCACGCAAAACGCTGACAGCGGCGGCAATGACCTATGTGGCGGCACTGGCGACATCGCTGGTACAGCTGCTGCGGCTGCTCCTGATCCTGCTTTCGACAAACAATAGAAGAGGTGGACGGCGCGGTGGCTGAAATATCGACGGCGAGAGAGGCGGCAGCGCGTGCACTGTTTGCGATTCGTGAAAACGACGCATGGAGCGCGCCTGCGCTGAAGAAATACGCGGCGCGCCTTTCCGCGCGCGATGCGGCGCTGGCGACCGCGCTGGTCAACGGTGTACTGCAAAATCGGGCGATGTGCGACTTTTATCTCGCACATTTTTCCAGGGTCCGGTTGAAAAAGGTCAAGCCGCGGGTGCTGGATATCCTGCGGCTGGGCGTATACCAGATTGTCTGGCTTGACCGTATCCCGGACGCGGCGGCAGTCAATGAGAGTGTCCGCTTGGTACGTTCTTTATGCCATGCAGACAGGCAAACAGCCGGCTATGTCAACGGCGTGCTGCGTGCCGTCGCGCGCAATGCGGAGAATTTGCCGCAGCCCGACTGCGAAACAAAGGCGGCGTATTATGCGCTGCGCTACAGCCACCCGCAGTGGTTGGTAGAGCGTTATCTCAAGCAATTCGGTCTGAAGCAGACACGGCTGCTGTTGGAGGCGGACAATCAGCCGGCGCCGACCGTTCTGCGTGTCAACACACTTCGGGCGGATATCGAGCAGGTCATAGCGGAGCTGACGCAGCAGGGCATACAGGTGCACAGGCACAGCGCGATTCCGGATTGCCTGGTTGCGTCCGGAACGGGAAGCATCGAAAAGCTGCCCGCCTTTGCGGACGGACGCGTTACGGTGCAGGACGGCGCGAGCCAGATGAGCGTCTACGCACTCGATCCGCAGCCGCACAGCAGAGTGCTTGACTGCTGTGCAGCGCCGGGCGGCAAGAGCTTTTTCATCGCTTCATACATGAAAAACACAGGGACGGTAGTTGCCTGCGATATTTTTGAACATAAACTGGAACAGATTCGGGAGGGCGCGCAGCGCCTTGGCTTGACCGACATTCAGACGGAGATGCAGGACGCGACGGTTTTCCGTCCGGAATGGGAAGGGAAATTTGCTTATGTCCTGTGCGATGTGCCGTGCTCCGGTATGGGCATCATCCGCAAAAAGCCGGAGATCCGCTATAAGTCCGAGGAAGCGCTCGCGGGTCTGCCGGAAATCCAGCGCGCGATTTTGGAAAATGCCTGCCGGTATGTACAGACGGGCGGTACGCTGGTGTATTCCACCTGCACATTGCTGCGGGAGGAAAACGAAGAGAATGCGGAATGGTTCGCGCGGGCGCATCCGGAATTTGAAAAAACGGCTTTTTCCCTTCCGGTATGTGAACAGCCTGTGGAGGGCGCTGTTACGCTGCTGCCACAGATTCATGATACGGATGGATTTTTTGTTGCAAAATTCCGCAAAATAGCTTACTATAGAAACAGCGGTACAATGACAGACACATTGGAGAATGATATATGACAAAGCCTGAAATAAAATGCAGGACGCTGCCGGAGCTGAAAGCGGAGCTGCGCGAAATGGGAGAAAAGCCCTTCCGTGCGGCGCAGGTCTTTCAATGGCTGCATCAGGGTATCAGCTCATTTGACGAAATGACGAATGTGTCAAAGGTGCTGCGGGCAAGGCTGGCGGAGAAATATCTGCTGACCGCGCCGAGAATCCTGCGCAAGCAGGTTTCGCAGGTCGATGGCACGATCAAATACTTATGGGAACTGCATGACGGCAATTGCATCGAGAGCGTATTCATGCGCTATCATCACGGCAATTCCGCCTGTGTATCCTCACAGGTCGGCTGCCGGATGGGATGCAAATTTTGCGCCTCCGGCATTGGCGGACTGGTGCGCAGCCTGTCTGCCGGTGAAATCCTGGATCAGATTCTGTTTATGCAGAAGGACACGGGCGAGCGGATCTCCAACATTGTTCTGATGGGCACAGGGGAGCCGCTGGACAATTATGATAATGTGCTGCGCTTTATCCGACTGGTCAGCGCGGAGGAGGGGCTGCACATAGGGCAGCGGCATATTTCCCTCTCGACCTCGGGGCTTGCGGACAAGATCGACCGGCTGGCAGAGGAAAAGCTGCAAATTACGCTGTCGATCTCGCTTCATTCACCGGACAACGAAAGCCGCAGCGCGATCATGCCGGTGAATACCAGCTATCCCGTAGAGCGTTTGATGGAATCCTGCCGCAGGTATTTTGACATGACGGGACGCCGTATTTCATATGAATATACTATGATCGACGGAGTGAGTGACCGTCCCTGGCAGGCGAGAAAACTCGCGGCGCTGCTGCATGGCCGTCCGGCACATGTCAATTTAATCCCCTTAAACCACGTCACGGAGAGTGGACTGCATACTTCGACAAGGGAGCATGTTGCTGCTTTTCAAAATATTTTGGAAAAGGACGGAGTCACGGCGACTGTCCGGCGCACCCTCGGACCGGATATTGACGCATCCTGCGGACAGCTGCGCCGCAGGCATATTGGTGAAACGTTCGGGAAAGAGTGATAGAATGAACGCATATGGCAAAACCGATAAAGGTTTGGTTCGCGCCAACAATCAGGATACCTTTCGCACGGAGCTGAACGAAAACGGATTGGGGTTTGTTGTTCTCTGCGATGGCATGGGAGGTGCACGCGCAGGAAACATTGCAAGCGAACGCGCAGCGGAATGCTTTCTGAAGGAAGTGCATGAGGCAAAGCCGGACGAGGCGGATGCGGATACCCTTTCCGGCATCGTGGAAAAGGCGGTTGCGGCGGCGAACCGAGAGGTTTATGAGATGTCGCAGTCCTCCGCGGCATATAATGGCATGGGCACGACGTTGGTAGGCGGTATCTGTACAGAGGACAAGGTCATCCTTGCAAATGTCGGCGATTCGCGCGCATATTTGATTGACGGCGCTTCGATTGCGCAAATGACATCCGATCATTCGCTGGTTGCGGAGATGGTTCGTGCGGGCAGACTGAGTGAAGAGGATGCAAAGGTCTATCCGGGACGCAATCTGATCACACGCGCGATCGGTGTGGACGCGGAAGTACAGGCAGACCTGTATGAAATTACGATTCGTGACGGGCAGACGTTGTTGCTCTGCTCGGATGGATTGTGCGGTCTTGTGACCGACGCGGAAATCGCTGCGGCAGTCGCGCAGGCGTCAACGCAGGAGGAAGCCTGCGACAAGCTGATTTCTCTGGCGTGCAGTGCCGGCGGAAGTGACAATATTACGGTTGTTTTGTATACCAAGTAGGAGACATGAGAATGGAAAATTATATTGGACATACACTCGGCGGACGATATGAGGTTCGTGAGATCATTGGAACAGGCGGCATGGCCGTTGTCTATAAGGCTTACTGCAATGTTCTGAATCGTTATGTTGCCATAAAGGTTCTGAAGGAAGAATTTGCGGCGGATGAAGAGTTCCGAAAGCGCTTTTATAATGAGGCACAGGCGGTAGCAAAGCTGTCACAGAATAATATCGTGTCAATCTATGACGTATGTCGGGATGAAAACGGCGCGAATTATATTGTCATGGAACTTTGCGAGGGCGTAACCCTTAAGGATTACCTGCGCAAGAAGCATCACCTGACATGGCAGGAGACGCTGTATTTTGCCCAGCAGGTCGCGCGTGCGCTGGATCATGCGCACAGCCGCGGCATCATCCATCAGGATATCAAGCCGCAGAATATCATGCTGCTGCGTGACGGCACGGCAAAGGTGATGGATTTCGGCATTGCCAGCTTTGCCAATAATCAGGAGACACGTAAGGTCACAAGCGAGGCCATCGGCTCCGTTCATTATATTTCTCCGGAACAGGCAAAGGGTATTACTGCGGACTTCCGCACAGACCTGTATTCGCTGGGTATCGTGATGTATGAGATGCTGACCGGCACACTGCCGTTCCGTGGGGAAACCGCAGTTGCGGTTGTCATGCAGCATATGAATACGGTGCCACCGGTGCCAAGCTCTCTGGTGCCGGAGATTCCGAAGGCGATGGACGAGATTGTTATGCACGCGATGTGCGCCAACGTCAGCCAGCGATACGGCTCCGCATTGGATATGTACCGTGATATGGAGCGCCTGCGTGTCAATCCGAACCTGAAGCTCAACTACTCCGGACACAACAGTGATCTGGATGAAACCAGAGCGATTTCATATGATGAAGAAGCGACCCAGCTGATGCGTTCTGTCGATGACGGACAGCAGACGCAGTATGTCCCGCATCCGACTGAGGAAAAAACGTCGGAACAGCAGAAAAAGCGCACGTATCAGCCGGTTGAAGAGGATGAGGATGACGAAATTGAGGATTCGGTCAGCACAAAGCGCACCCAAACGAAGAAAAAGAGCAGTAGCGGAAAGCTGATCGCCGGCGTAATCATCGTTGTCCTTCTGGCTGCGGTTGCTTATATGGCATCCGGACTGTTTGGCGGCGCAAAGGAAATGGTTTCCGTACCGAATTTCATTTCGCTGAACTATGACGAGGACGTCAAGGACAACGCGCAGTACAGCGATTTTACGATTCGCGTCAGCGACTATAAGGACAGCACAGGCAGCTATGAAGAAGGCGAGATTATCGACCAGGACCCGCAGGCGGAGACACAGGTGGAAAAAGGCTCGACGGTGACACTGACGGTAGTGACCGTTGAAGAGGATGATTCGGAAGAAGCCAATATGGTTCCGGTTCCGTCCGTTTATGGAAAAACCTATGAGGACGCCCAGAGCGCGCTGCGCGCGTGCGGTCTGACTGCGACACAGCAGAAGGAAAACTCGGATACCGTTGCAGAGGGTACGGTTATTGGCAGCGATCCGGATGCGGGCACAGAGGTTGCGGTCGGCTCGAGCGTAACCGTCATCGTTTCCTCCGGTCCGGCAAACACCAACAAGGAGGTACCGGACTTGACCGGTATGACACAGAGCGCGGCAAAGAAGATGCTTGAATCATACGGATTGACGCTTGGCGATGTATCCCAGGAAGAAAGCGATGCGCCGACGGGTACCGTTATCGACCAGACCGTAGCGGCAGGCACTGAGGTTGCGAAGGGAACCAAGGTTGGCATCACCATTGCCAAGGCGGTTGAGCAGACACAGGAACCGGATACGTCAAACGGCTCGGGTACGGTTTCGTTCACCGATTCCAACTCAAAAATTGTCGTACAGCTCCCTACAGACCGTGACACCTGTAATGTCACGGTCTCCGTAGGAGGCTCGGAGTTATATAATCACACAGTACGTACCAGCAACGGAACGGCCGAATGCCGCGTATCCTATAGCGGCGAAAAGCGCGTTACGGTTACGATAGATGGTGAAACCGTGTACGATCAGGACTATAATTTTGGTTGATGCGCAATGACAACAGAAGGCATGATACGCAAGGGGATCGGCGGCTTTTATTATGTCCGTACCGATGCCGGCGTGGTGGAATGTAAGGCGCGTGGCCGGTTCCGCAAAGCATCGGAAAAACCGATGATCGGCGACCATGTAACGATAGATGTGCAGGATGATGGCAGCGGTTATATCATGTCAATTGAACCGCGGCGCAACGAATTGATGCGCCCGCCTGTTGCTAATGTGGATCAGGTTGCCATTGTATGCAGCGCAGCGCCGCCGGTGACCGAAACGCTGCTGATTGACAAGGTCGCGGCGATTGCGGAGCATAAGGGCATCGACACCCTGATCGTAATCAATAAATGTGATTTGAATCGCGGAGAACGGCTGTATGATATTTATACACATTCCGGATTCTCCGTTTTTCGCGTCAGCGCGGAAACAGGCGAGGGCGTTGATGCGCTGCGCAGCGCATTGAGAGGAAAGATCTCCGCATTTGCCGGAAATTCCGGCGTGGGGAAGTCCAGCCTGCTCAATTGTATTGACCCGCAGTTTCAGATGGAGACCGGCGCCATCAGCCGCAAGACCGAACGCGGCAGACATACGACACGCCATGTCGAGCTGGTAGAGCTTGCGGGCGGCGGGTTTATTGCCGATACGCCGGGTTTTTCCGCATTCCAAACAGAGCAGATGGACCTGGTGCTCAAGGAGGATCTGCCGTATGCTTTCCGTGAATTTGAGCCGTATTTGGGTATGTGTCAGTTCACTGACTGCGCGCATGTAAAAGAAAAGGGCTGTGCGGTGCTTGCGGCTGTTGCGGCGGGAAAAATAAAAAAGGAACGGCACGACAGCTACTGCCAGCTGTATGAAAGCGTAAAGAATATCAAGGAGTGGGAACTGAAATGACAGTATTGATCATTGCTTCCGCACCTGAAGAGGATTACACATATGTCAGGCAGCTGGCACAGCAGGCGGATTATGTGATCTGCGCGGACGGCGGCGTGCGGCACGCGGCTGCCTGCGGCATTCGGCCCGATCTGGTCATCGGGGATTTTGATTCCGGCAGTCAGCCGGAGAGCGTCGAGGTGATCGCGCTCTGTCCGGAAAAAGACGACAGTGATTTGATGTGCTGTACAAAAGAGGCAGTCAGACGCGGCGCGGATAAGATCCTCTATGCGTGCGCGTCCGGCGGGCGCATCGACCATTTTCTTTCCAATCTTTCGCTGTTGGAATATCTGTATGAATGTGGCGTGAATGGCGCATTTTACGACAGCTGCAATCGGGTGTCCTTCCATCCCGGCGGCGGGGAACGAAAGTACCCTGCGGATGCTGCATACCGTTATGTCGGCATGATTCCGCTGGATGCGAGGCTGGAGGGCGTTACACTGCGCGGGCTGAAATATCCGCTGACGGATGCTGTGGTATTGCGTGCGCAGGTCATTACCATTTCCAATGAAGCGGTCACACCGGAGTACACGATTTCCGTAAAGTCGGGTCGGTCGCTGGTGATCGAAAGCAAAGATAGATAATACAGGAGGATTTTAAGATGAACGTATATAAAACAAGAGGAACATGTTCCAGAGAGATTCGTTACAGTGTCAAGGATGGCGTAATAGAACAGATTGAAGTAGTCGGCGGCTGCGCCGGCAACCTGGCCGGCATCTGCCGCCTGATCAAAGGGATGCCGGTAGAGCAGGTCATTCAGGCGTTTAAGGGCGTTGACTGCGGCGGACGCGGGACGTCATGTCCCGATCAGATCGCACGCGCGCTGGAGCAGGCGGAATAACAACGAGTGAAAACAGGAGCAGGGTTGTCTGCGGGCGATCCTGCTTTTGTTATGCCCTGACGGAAAGGAATGCAGGATTTGAAGGGTAGAAATTCATTTTCATAAATTTTGTTGAAAAAATGAAATGCAAGTTGCATTCTGAATAATTGCAGCTTGTGCAAAATGCCGCCAAACGGGCGGCGCGAAAAGGTTTTTTAGTCAAAGTATGAAAATTTTTGTTTTTTGACTGAAAACAGAGACTTTTTGGTTGAAAAAAAGAAGATATTTCTCTATAATATAGAACGATAAAAAGAAATGAAAGCGCGGCGTCACGCAGCCGCGACGGCGACTCCCATCAAAATGGCGATGCGCCCAGAAAGGATGATACAGTTATGGTTAAACCGATTTCCAAAATTGCAGGCGCAATTGAGCCATCCGCCACGTTGGCAATCAGTGCAATGGCAAAGCAGATGAAGGCGGACGGTATTGACGTGGTCAGCTTTGGCGCGGGCGAGCCGGATTTTGATACACCGGAAAACATCAAGGAAGCGGGCATTCAGGCGATTCATGATAACCAGACCCGCTATACTCCGGCTGCCGGCATTATGGAGCTGCGCAAAGCGATTTGCAATCGCATGAGGGAAGACCTGGGATTGGATTATCAGCCGAATGAGGTCGTCGTCGCATCCGGCGCAAAACACAGCGTTTATATTGCGGTTATGGTCTGTTGCGACCCGGGCGATGAGGTCGTTGTAGCGGCGCCGTACTGGCTGAGCTACGCGGAGATGATCCGTATGGCAGGCGCTGTTCCGGTAGAGGTTCACGCGACAGCGGAGGCGCATTTCAAGATCACGGCGGAGCAGCTGGAAGCGGCAATTACAGATAAGACGAAGATGTTCATGCTGAACAGCCCGTCCAACCCGACCGGCATGGTATACACCAGAGAAGAACTGGAAGCGCTGGCGGCGGTCTGCGAAAAGCACGGCATCTATGTGCTGGTTGATGATATCTACTGCAATCTGGTATACGATGGCATCCAATACACCTCTATGGCGTCCGTATCTCCGGCAATGAAGGAGCAGTGCATCGTTGTCAACGGCGTCTCCAAGTCGTATGCGATGACCGGCTGGCGCGTTGGCTACACGCTGTCCAATGCGACGGTTGCAAAGGCAATGTCCAGCTATATCAGCCATTCTACCGGCGCACCGGCGACGATGGCGCAGTGGGCGGCTGTGGAAGCGCTGAATGGCGACCAGAGCTCGGTTGAAGTGATGCGTCAGGAGTTTGAGAAACGCCGGAATCATCTGGTTGCGCGCATGAACAGGGTTGAAGGCGTTTCCTGCATCAAGCCGCATGGCGCGTTCTATGTTATGATGGATATGTCCGGCTTTGTCGGCAAAACCATGTATGGCAAGGTCATTGAGAACGATACCGACTTCGCGGCGCTGTTCCTCGAAAAAGGACTGGTCGCTACTGTGCCGTGTACCAGCTTTGCAGCGCCGAATTACGTGCGCTGGTCGTATGCAACTTCGATGGAGCAGATCGACAAGGGCATCGACCGTCTCGAAAAATTCATCGCAAACGCTTGACAGCCATTCCTTCCACATACTACAATATACGCAGTGTTGGTTCGGCGCGATTCGACGCCGGGAAAGGAAAGTAGTTTATGAGCAACGTGTATGAAAGCCCGTTTTGTTCCCGATATGCCAGTCCGGAGATGCTGTATGTCTTTTCTCCGGACATGAAGTTCTCCACCTGGCGCCGCCTGTGGGTTTCCCTTGCGAAAGCGGAGAAGGAGCTTGGTCTGCCGATCACACAGGAGCAGATCGATGAAATGCAGGCAAATATTGATAACATCGATTACGAGGTTGCCAGAAAACGTGAAAAAGAAGTCCGTCATGACGTTATGGCGCACGTGTATACCTTTGGCAAGGCTGCGCCGAAGGCCGCGGGCATCATCCATCTGGGCGCTACCAGCGCATATGTCGGTGATAACACAGATATTATCCAGATGCGTGAGGGTCTGAAGATCGTCCGCAAGAAGCTGGTTGCTGTGATCCGCCGCCTGTCTGCATTCGCGCAGCAGTACAAGGATATGCCGACGCTGGGCTTCACCCATTTCCAGCCGGCGCAGCTGACAACGGTCGGCAAGCGTGCGACGCTGTGGGTCAATGAGCTGCTGATGGATCTGGACGAGATCGAGTTCCGCATTGCGAATATGCGTATGCTCGGCTCCAAGGGCACCACGGGCACGCAGGCGAGTTTTATGGAACTGTTTGACGGCGACCATGATAAGATCCGCAGAATGGAGCAGATGATCGCGGCAGACTTTGATTTCCCGGGCGTTGTTCCGGTATCCGGTCAGACCTATTCCAGAAAGATCGACGCACAGGTTGTATCGACGTTGGGCGGCATCGCGCAGTCCGCAAGCAAGTTTGCGACAGATATGCGCCTGCTGCAGCACCTGAAGGAACTGGAAGAGCCGTTTGAAGCACATCAGATCGGTTCCTCCGCGATGCCGTATAAGCGCAACCCGATGCGCTCTGAGCGCATCTGTTCGCTGGCGCGTTATGTCATTGTGGATACCCTGAATCCGGCCGTCACCACTGCGACCCAGTGGTTTGAGCGCACGCTGGACGATTCTGCAAACAAGCGCATTTCCGTGCCGGAAGCATTCCTCGGCATCGATGCGATCCTGAATATTATGATTAACATCTCGGAGGGCATCGTTGTTTATCCGAAGTCCATTGAAAAGCACGTCATGAGTGAGCTGCCGTTTATGGCGACGGAGAATATCATGATGCGCGCGGTAAAGCGCGGCGGCAACCGTCAGGAGCTGCACGAGCGCATCCGTGAGCATTCCATCACTGCGGGCAAGCGCGTGAAGGAAGAGGGTCTGGACAACAATATGGTCGACCTGATTGCAAATGACCCGATGTTCGGTCTGACTAGGGAGGAAATCCTCGCTGAGATGGATCCGAAGGCGTATGTCGGCAGGGCGCCGCAGCAGGTGGAGGACTTTGTCGCAAACGATGTGATGCCGCGCATTGAGAAGTATCTCGGTGATGAGGACATCAAGGTTGAAATTAACCTGTAATTGGAAATCTATCATCTTTTTTGCCGCAGGAGAAACTTACCTGCGGCATTTTTACATCTGAAAGTAAGTTTTAACTAACAAAACTGTCGGGTTGTTCGAGCGGTACGGCGGCGCCGCAGCGAATACAAATAGAGAAAGGGTGCTTGACTTGCATTTTACTGTGCGATATAATGATTAGCATAAGCTAATGCCATGCGCATGGAAACGGAGAAGAGTATGTTTCTTGAGATCAACGAAATAAAAAAGTCCTTTGGAGAGGGCGAAAACAGGGTCGAGGTGCTCAAGGGCATCAATCTGGATATCGCAAAGGGAGAATTTTGTGTCCTGCTGGGTCCGTCCGGTTCCGGTAAATCCACACTGTTGAATATCATCGGCGGCATTGATTGCGCGGATTGCGGCGATATCTGTATTCAGGGGGAACGCATGGCTGATATGAATGAAAAACGGCTGACACGCTATCGCAGGAAGCACCTCGGTTATATTTTTCAGATGTATAACCTCATTCCCAATTTGACCGTACAGGAAAATATTGAGGTTGGCGCCTATCTGAGCGACGCGCCGCTGGACGTTGACGAGCTGCTGCACACGCTGGGGCTGCATGAGCACCGGCGCAAGCTACCGAATCAGCTTTCCGGCGGACAGCAGCAGCGCACTGCCATTGGGCGTGCAATCGTGAAAAATCCGGATATTCTGCTGTGCGATGAGCCGACCGGCGCACTCGATTACAATACATCTAAAGATATCCTACAGCTGATTGAAACGGTAAACCGTAAATACGGCAATACCGTTATCATGGTAACACACAACGACGCGATTAAGGATATGGCTGACTGTGTTGTCCGTCTGCGCGACGGTACGATTTTGAAAAGCTATCGCAACCGGCATCGGATACCGGCAGAAGAACTGGAGTGGTAAGGAGAGATGAAAAATCCGTTGCGCAAACGGCTGCTTCGTGAGCTGAGACAGGAAGCCGGCAAATATCTGGCGACTTTTTTGCTGCTGGTTGCAACCATCGGCTTTGTATCCGGTTTTCTGGTGGCGGACGGCAGCATGATTACGGCTTACAATGAGAGCTTTGAAAAATATAACATAGAGGATGGCAATTTCCGCACAGCAAAGCGTATCAACAAAGCGAAGAAAGAAACGATCGAATCGTTTGATGTCACGCTGTATGAAAATTTTTATGTGGAAGAGCAGCTGACGAACGACAGCACGCTGCGAATTTTCCAGAACCGCGAACAAGTCAATCTGGTGTGTTTGATGGAAGGCGAAATGCCGCAGCATACGGGCGAAATTGCGATTGACCGCATGTATGCGGATAATAATGCGTTGTCTGTTGGCGATACATTGGAGAGCGTCAATCAGTCGTGGAAAATTACGGGGCTGGTCGCGCTGCCGGATTACAGCTGTCTGTTTGAAAACAACAGTGATTCCATGTTCGACGCCCAAAAATTTGGCGTTGCGGTCGTCACAGCGGAGGAGTTTGCGGACTTTGACAATGATGCGCTGAACTACAGCTATTCATGGAAATATCATCATCCGCCTGCGGATGAAATAGAAGAAAATTCTGTCGCGGAGGAGTTTATGAAAAACCTCAACCATGAGGTTTCGCTGGAGGTCTTTATTCCGCAGTATCAGAATCAGGCGATTCAGTTTACGGGATATGATATGGGCAGCGACCGCGGCATGATGCTTATGCTGCTGTACATTGTGATCGGGATCATGGCGTTTGTGTTCAGCATCACGACCAGCGATACGATCGCCAGAGAAGCCAATGTCATCGGTACGCTGCGCGCGTCCGGCTACACAAAAGATGAGCTGGTGCGTCACTATATGGCGATGCCGATACTGGTGACGATCATCAGCGCAGTCGTTGGAAATATCATTGGATATACGGTAATGAAAGACTGTTGTGCGGCAATGTATTACGGGAGCTACAGCCTGACGACCTATGTCACGCTGTGGAACGGGGAAGCCTTTGTGCTGACGACGATTGTGCCGGTCATCATGATGCTGGTCATCAATTTTGTTATCCTGAAATATAAGTTACAGCTGTCGCCGCTCAAATTCCTCCGGCGTGACCTCAACCGCAGAAAACAGAAACGGGCGCTGTATCTTCCGGTAAGCATTCCGTTCTTCAGTCGGTTCCGTCTGCGCGTGATCTTTCAAAATACAGGCAATTATATCGTGCTGTTTATCGGCATCCTGTTTGCCAATCTGCTGTTGATCTTTGGTCTGGTGCTGCCGGATGTGCTTGATATCTATCAGGATAATCTGGAAAACAATATGCTCAGCAACTATCAGTACATTTTGCAGATGCCGTATGACGTGATGGACGACGAGCATGAGCTGGAAAACATGATATCCATGCTGATGTTTGCGCTTGAGGTGCGGACAGACAACGAAGATGCCGAGCAGTTTAGCGCGTATTCGCTGAAAACGGTGGATACAGGCTATGACAGTGAGGATATCATGATGTACGGCGTGAAGAAAAACAGCCGATATGTTCCGCTTGAAAATACGGATACCGGCGTTTCTGTTTCATCCACCTACGCAGATAAGTACGAGATTCGTATCGGCGATACGATTTCGCTCAAGGAACCGTATGAGGACACGCGGTATACGCTGACAGTATCCGGCATTTATGATTATCAGGGCGCGCTGGCTGTTTTTATGGATCAGGAGGAAATGAACCGGATGCTGGATTTGGATGGCGATTATTTCAGCGGATATTTTTCCGATTCAAAGATAACGGATATTGATGAAGCGTATATCGGTTCTGTGATTGATCTGGACGCGCTGACGAAAATTTCACGTCAGCTGGATCTCTCGATGGGTAGCATGATGATTCTGGTAGACGGCTTTGCGGTCGGTATTTTTATGGTACTGATCTATCTGCTGTCTAAAATGATCATTGAGAAAAATGCCCAGTCGATTTCCATGACAAAGATACTGGGGTACAGCAATCGGGAGATCAGCGGTCTGTATATCATTTCCACCATGATTGTCGTGGTGATCTGCCTGCTCGTCAGCTTTCCAATCGAAGCACAGGTGGTAGACTGGATGTTTCGCCTGATTTTAAAGCAGGAGCTGACGGGTTGGATTCCGCTGACCATACGCAGCATCATTTATGTGAAGATGTTTGTCATAGGCGTCGTTACGTATGCAGTTGTGGCGCTGCTGGAATACCGAAGGATTCGGAGAGTACCGATGGATGCAGCGCTAAAGAACGTGGAATAAGACGAGGCTGCAAATATGCAGCTGGCGTTTCAGGGATGGGATGCCAGCTGCTTTTTGCGGTCAGATTTGTCGAAGATGATGAAATTTTTGTGAATGGCGGTGTTCAAATTGACTTTACAAACGCGATCATATATAATATTCTTGATTGTCACATAGGAGGCGAGTGATTTTGAAAAAAAGTATACTATCCTTTGTTGCTGTACTGGTGGTCATTGTACTGCTGTGCTGCACGGCGGCATTTGGATTCACCGTGGGGCCGATCACGGTCGCCAGCGTGCTGGATGAAGAAGACGGCATCCGCCGCGGTCTTGACCTTGTTGGAGGCTCCTCCATCACATTTGAAGCGGTTTTGGAAGATGATTACGACACTGCCAACCTGACGACAGATATGGCGTCGGTGCAGGCAATGATGCAGAAGCGGCTGGACTCGCTGGGCTACACCGAAGCAACCGTTGAGCTGGTCGGCGACAAGCGTGTCAAGGTTGACATCCCGTCGATCAACGACCCGGCAGAAGCGGTTTCCGTTCTCGGCGCAACCGCGCAGCTGAAGTTCGTCGATGCGGACGGCAATCTGATTCTGGATGGCTCCGGTATCAAGTCGGCAAAATCCGGTTATGGACAGCTGTCTCAGAGCGATGTAACAAGTCAGCATTATGTTGAAGTTACTTTCAATGAGGACGCGGTGGAAAAGTGGACAGAGGCGACCAAGACCGCAGCGAATGCGGAGTCCGGTTCCAACTACATATCCATTCAAATGGATGATGAAACACTGTCCGAGCCGAGCGTCAGCAGTGAATATGCGGAGACAGGCATTACCGGCGACACCTGCGTGATTTCCGGCAGCTTTACCGCAGAGAGCGCGAAGACACTGGCGGAACAGATCAACATCGGTCAGCTGCCGTTCTCTCTGGAAGAGGTCAGCATGAGCTCGGTCGGTCCGCAGCTGGGTGAAAAGGCGCTGTCTACCAGCATCAAGGCCGGCGCGATCGGCATCCTGCTGGTTATGATCTTCATGATCTTTTTCTATCGTCTGCCGGGTCTGGTTGCGTCCATTGCGCTGATCTTTTATACAGCGCTGGATCTGGTCATTCTGTCGGTGGCGCATGTCAATCTGTCCCTGCCGGGTATCGCGGGCATCATCCTGTCGATCGGTATGGCAGTCGACGCGAATGTCGTTATTTTCGAGCGTATGCGTGATGAGTTGACCAACGGCAAGACCATCCGCGCTTCAATCGATTCCGGATTCCACCGTGCGTTCTCGGCGATCCTGGACTCGAACATTACGACCCTGATCGCGGCATTTGTGCTGTATTTCATGGGCACCGGTACAGTAAAGGGCTTTGCGCTGACACTGGGAATCGGCGTTGTGCTGTCGATGTTTACAGCGGTTACCGTGACTCATTTCCTCCTGAACCGTATGGCGGATTTCAAGGTAACGAATCCGAAGCTGTATGGTGTGAGAAAAAAGAAAGGGGAGGCGTAAGATATGCATACAGCTAAATTTTCAATCGTGAAGAAATTCCCGATCTTTGCTATTATTTCTCTGATCCTCATTGCGCCGGGTCTTGTCGGTCTGGTCACTCTGCCGTTCGGTCTGAACCTGTTCAATATGGACGTTGATTTTGTCGGCGGCACAAGCATGACCTTCGACATCCACGAGGAGGTCACCAGTGACATTTCCGGTTCCGTCGTTCCGGAGCTGGTAGAAGATGCAACTGGCATAGAGCCGTCCTCGGTTCAGAAAACCGGCGATGACGGGGAAGAGGTACTGATTAAGAGCACCAAGCTGGACAATGAGCAGCAGAAGGCTGTCATTGCTGCAATGCAGGAAGAGTTTGATATTACAGATGATGATACGCTGAGTGTTTCTGATGTAAATGCAACGATCAGCCAGGAAATGCAGAGCACAGCGGTGATTGCGGCGATTGTAGCGGTCGTTCTGATGCTGCTGTACATCACGTTCCGTTTTGAACTGACATCCGGTCTGGCGGCGGTTACCTGTCTGGCGCATGACCTGCTGGTTGTGCTGTCGGCATACATCGTGTTCCGCATTCCGTTTGATATGACGTTCATCGCGGTGGCGTTGACGATACTCGGTTATTCCATCAACTCCAGCATTATCGTATTTGACCGCGTGCGTGAAAACCGCAAATACGCGCGCCGTGAGCTGTTTGAGGATACGGTGGAAAAGAGCCTGTGGCAGACGGTCGGACGTACCATCAACACCTCGATTACGACGCTGCTGACGGTCGGTATGATCTTCCTGTTAGGCGTTACCAGCCTGCGTGAGTTTACGCTGCCGATTATTATCGGCATTGTTGCCGGCGCGTATTCATCCCTGTTCCTCGCAGGCTCACTGTGGGCAAAATACCGCGGCATGTCCCGCAAGAACAAGCGCGAGAAGGCGCAGATCAAAGCGCAGCGTGCGCGGGCAGAAAAAAAGAAAACAACCTGATATTTGTTTCAGACGTATCAAAAGGTTGGACAGAGAAGAAATTCTGTCCGACCTTTTCTTTTTTGAAAAAATATGGTATGCTGGAAACAGAACAGGAGGACCAAGGCGTGAAGATAGGAATTTCAACAGCATCTTTTTATCCGACAGAAATTGAGCAGGGAATCAGAAACGCGGAAGCGCTGGGTTTTCGGCAGCTTGAGCTGTTTATCAACGCGGAGAGTGAATACGCTCCGCCGCTGCGCACGGAGCTGAAAAAGCAGCTGGACGGGTTGGGGCTTCAGGTTGTTTCGCTTCATCCGTATACCTCCGCGATGGAAGGACATTTGCTCTTTTCCGATTACGCAAGGCGTACACGGGATGCGCTTGACCAGTACACGCGCTATTTTGAAGCTGCCGCCGCCTTTGGCGCGTCCTATTTTACGTTTCACGGAGAGCAGCTGCGCACACGCGGACTGCCGCCCGCACAGGCGGAGGAACGACGCTTTGAAACGTATCGCGCGCTGTGTGCACGCGCGGCACAGTGCGGCATCTGCTTCACGCAGGAAAATGTATCGTGGTGCAAATCCAGTGACGTTATATTTTTGAAAAAGCTGTATGACAATGTTCCCGAACTGCGCTATACGCTTGATATCAAGCAGGCGCATCGTGCCGGACACACATGGGGAGATTATATTGATATCGTTGGCGACCGTATTGTAAATCTTCACATCAGTGATTATACCCGACAGACAGATTATCTGCTGCCAGGACAGGGCGATGTGGATTTTTCGGCGCTATTTGGCAGACTGGAGAAATGCGGCTATCAGGGAAGCGCCCTGTTGGAGGTGTACAGCACCGACTACACTGCGCTGGAGCAGCTGGAGCATAGCCGCAGATATCTGGAGGCTGTCAATCGGTAATAAGGAGGGGATTGGCTATGAAATGCCCATATTGCAAGCACAACGAGAGTAAGGTTATTGATTCGCGCCCGACCGTAAACGGCGAGAGCATCCGCCGCCGCAGGGTCTGTCTGCGATGCGGCAGACGGTTTACGACCTATGAAACGATAGAGACAAGCTCCCTGATGGTGATAAAAAAAGACGGTTCGCGTCAGTCGTTCGATCGGGAGAAGCTGATGCGCGGTATCGTCAAGGCATGTGAAAAGCGTCCGGTAACAAAGGCACAGATGGATGAGCTGCTTGCGGATTTGGAGCAGAAGCTGTATGCACGGCAGGAAAACGAAGTCTCCTCGCGCATCATTGGGGAGATGGTTCTGGAGCGTCTGGTGCATATTGATGAGGTCGCTTATATCCGATTTGCTTCCGTATATCGTGATTTTAAAGACGTTCATTCGTTTATGGAAGAGCTGATGCGGATGAAAAACAGCGTCCGCAGCGCAGAGAAGAACAGAGAATGAAAAAAGCGGTGTGCGTTTTGCACACCGCTTC
>CAYNPX010000002.1:0-33970 GCA_964399205.1 uncultured Butyricicoccus sp. | reverse complement strand
TGATACGGAGGGCATGAAAATGAAAGCATTTCAGTTGATTCCCGCTGTTGCGGAATACGCAGAATTTTCGACCTATGCAAAGGAAGCAAATCTGGGTGAGAATGATCTGATTCTGACCAATGAATATATCTATAATCCAGTCATCGCGCAGTTGGAGCTCGGCTGCCAGACGCTGTTCCAGGAAAAGTACGGCGCGGGCGAACCGACGGACGTTATGGTGGACGCCATTCTCGATGAACTGCGTGAAAAGAAATATGACCGCATCATTGCGGTCGGCGGCGGCACGATTATCGACATCGCAAAGGTGATTGCCGTTGCGAAGCCGGAGGATAAGGTGGATGACCTGTATGAAAAAATGGGCGATCTGACCAAGATACATCCGCTTGTTATCGTTCCGACCACTTGCGGCACCGGCAGCGAAGTCACCAATATTTCCATCATCAACCGTACCAAAAAGGGAATCAAGCAAGGCATCGTGTCTCCGGCTATGTTCGCAAATGAAGCGGCTTTGATTCCGGCTATGCTGGAAAGCCTGCCATACGGTGTATTCGCTACCTCCTCGATTGACGCAATGATCCATGCGGTGGAATCGTACCTCAGCCCGAATGCATGTGCGATCAGCGAGTTGTTCTCGGAGAAGGCGCTTGACCTGATCCTGACCGGCTGGCGCGCGTCAGTCGACAATGGCAGCCGCGATGCATGGAAAAAGTTCGCGGTGTGCTTCCTTCGCGCATCCAATTATGCAGGTATCGCATTTGGACATGCGGGCTGCGCAGCGGTTCATGCGCTGAGTTATCCGCTCGGCGGCGTGCATCATATCCCGCACGGACAGGCGAATCAGCTGATGTTCGAGGACGTCATGCGCAAGTATCAGGAAAAGAAGCCGATCGGCAAGCTGAACCAGCTGGAGGAAATACTGGCCAAAAATCTGGATTGTGAACCGTTTTTTGCACTCAAGGAGCTGTATAAGCTGATGGATGATGTGCTGGAAAAGAAACCGCTGCGTGAAGTGGGCGTAACTGCGGATGAACTGCCGGTATACGCAAAGAATGTACTGGAAACACAGCAGCGTCTGCTCGGAAACAATTATGTCGAACTGACCGAGGAGGATATTCTGGATATCTATACAAAGGCATTTTGACATAGATAAATGAGAGTCGGCGTGGTAAATCGGGCAAATTTCTTCGCATCGGTCTTGGGACATTACGGTCACTTTCCGGGACGGCACGAAAATACAAGCATAACATATACACAGACAAGAAAGACACGCGGCTACGGTCGAGTGCCTTTCTTTTCGCTGCGGACATTGAAAAACGGCGGGATATATGTTACAATAAATGCACGGATAGTGTAACTTTTTTCAAAGTGGGACTTGATAGTACCGTCGAATCGTTATCGAAAAGAGCGTGATCTTCGGCGATAAAAACCGATTGTGGAGGATGTAACTCATGGCTTTCGATTTCAAAAAAGAATACAAAGAGTTCTATATGCCAAAAAATAAGCCCGGTATCGTCACCGTGCCGAGTATGAACTATATAGCGGTTCGCGGACAGGGCGATCCGAATGTCGAAGATGGAGCGTACAAGCAGTCAATCGGACTTTTGTACGGCATTGCATTTACGATCAAGATGAGCAAAAAAGGGGATCACCAGATTGAAGGGTACTTTGATTATGTCGTTCCCCCGCTGGAGGGCTTCTGGTGGCAGGATGGTGTGGATGGAATCGATTATACCCACAAGGAAAACTTCCGCTTTATCTCCGTCATCCGTCTTCCCGACTTCGTGACAAAGGCGGATTTTGACTGGGCGGTAGAGGAAGCGGCCAGGAAAAAGAAAACCGATTTTTCAAAGGCGGAGTTTCTATCTTATGACGAAGGACTCTGTGTGCAATGTATGCACATCGGTTCATACGATAATGAGCCTGCCACCGTGGAGTTGATGCACGGTTTTATGGAAGAAAAGGGCTATGCTCTCGATATTACGGATCAGCGGATGCACCATGAAATTTATCTGAGTGACGCAAGGAGGGTTGCCCCGGAAAAGTTGAAGACTGTAATCCGGCATCCGATAAGAAAAGCATAGGTAAAGTGGTTCCCCTCCCCTGACAAATCTTGTGTGGTAACTCCATTATACCATATTAAGTCTTTTCTTTTTCGTTTCTTATAACTATTTTACACTGGAAAGTCAAAAAAAACACTTGAAATTCCAGAACTTTTTTGATACAATCATCAATAAACAAGCAGATCGGCGGCTTCTTTATGAGACGTATTCAAGGTTGATCTATGCCATATCCGATTCTTCGGACTCACTTCGTGAATTGCCTTTCATCGGAAACAACCATCTGCTGACAAAGGACGTATCAACCCGGGTTATCTTCGCAACCAAATATTATGAATTGAATAAGCAATATAATGAGTCCTGTTGATGACCGGGCGACTATTTAAAATGAATATCCACAAGAAAAGTGTGTGGCCTTATGAGCGTAAATCCAGCTATTAGGGTCACACGCTTTTTTTGTGCTAGTATGGAGGTTTAATATGAAACAAATGGAACAAAAATCAAATGCTTATTTGGAAACTTCTTCTATTGGAAGTTTGATGAGAAAATATGCAATACCATGCATCATTTCCCTTCTGGTTGCATCATTGTATAATGTTGTCGATCAGTTGTTTATCGCAAACGCCAGCTATTTGGGATCGTATGGCAATGCGGCAAATACCGTTGTATTCCCACTCACTATGGTTGCATTGGCGATTGCAACGATGATCGGCGATGGCTGCTGTACTTTTGTAAGCATCAGTCTTGGCGCCGGAAAGAAAGAGGACGCGCATCGTGGTGTCGGAAATTCTATTATTTGGATCGTCTGCATCGGCATTATCCTGATGGCTGTCTACCTGATTTTTCAGGAGCAAATTATTACAATGTTTGGTGGGCGCGTGAATGACGAAACCTTCCGATTGTCAAAGGAATACTTTTTCTGGATTTCGCTCGGCATCCCATTTTACATGTTCGGGCAAGCGTTAAATCCGATTATCCGTTCGGACGGAAGCCCTAGATTTGCAATGATAACACTTTTGACAGGCGCTTTTCTCAATGTTATATTTGACCCGATCTGCATTTACGTGTTAAAATGGGGTATGATGGGTGCTGCGGTTGCCACTATCTTCGGACAGATCGTATCTGCCATCATGTCATTTTTCTATCTGTTCAAAATGAAATCCGTCAGTCTGAACAGGCAAAGCTTCGCTTCCCGACTGGATCTAATGCGGAAGATCATTCCAATGGGTGCAACCAGTTTTCTCACGCAGATCTCCGTTGTCCTTTCTATGGCTGCGGTTCTGAACATGCTGACGAAATACGGCAGTATGGATGCTATTTTCGGATTGGAAGAATACTCACACATCCCAACGGCAGTTGTTGGTATCGTAATGAAATTTTTCCAGATCATCATCTCTATCTCCATCGGTTTGGCTGCCGGCTGTATTCCAATTGTCGGATATAACATTGGCGCAGGTCGAAAGGACCGCGTTTTGGAGCTGATGAAGAAACTGCTGCTGACAGAGGCTATCGTCGGTTTGATTGCCACCATTATTTTTGAAGGCTTCCCGATGGTATTTGTCAATCTCTTCGGCGCTAAAAATGAATCGGTTTATTATACGGATTTCGCAGTAAGATGTATTCGCATTTTCCTGTCTATGCTCATTCTCTCCTGCGTAAACAAGGGCGCAACCATTTTCCTGCAATCTCTGGGCAAGGCAAAGGAATCCACGTTGCTTTCTGTTATTCGTGAAATCATCTTCGGTGTTGGTCTGCCGATCCTGCTGCCAATCGTATGGGGATTGAACGGTATTTTATTCTTCATGCCGCTTGCCGATATCCTGACAACGATTATCGCATTCTTTGTTATTCTGAAAACCGGTCGTATGCTCGCCGCTCATGAGGAACAGGAATACGCCGAAGCAGAAGAACCGCAGACAGCAAAATCCGATAGAATGCCCCAAACGCAATATATCATTACGATTGGACGTGCCTATGGCGCAGGCGGACGTTCCATCGGAAAAATGGTAGCGGAAAGACTGGATATCCCGTATTATGATTCTGAACTGCTTGAAAAAGCGGCGCAGGAAAGCGGATTGGACCGTAAATTCTTACAGAGCATGGATGAAAAACCATTTGATAACCATGCGTTGTATTGTTCCGTTGGTTTTGGTACGAATGCATACAGCAGAATTGCAGAACAGGCAATCACAGCGCAAACAGAAATTATTGAAACAATTGCTTCCGAAGGTCCCTGTGTAATCGTAGGGCGCTCTGCTGATCTGGTTCTTGCAGGAAAATATAAGCTGCTGCGCACATTCATCATGTCCGGAATGGAAAACCGGATCAAACGTATTCAGCAAAGAGACAGGCTTTCTGCAGACGAGGCCAAAAAGAAAATTATTAAGGTTGACAAAGAACGTGCCGCTTATTATAATCAACGTGCCAGGACGAAATGGGGTGCATCGGAAAGCTATGATTTGCTCTTAAATACAGATTTCTTTTCTCTGGAATGCGGCGCCGACATCATTGCAGATATCGCCCGCAAGGAACAAGAATAGCGCCATGAGAAAAAATAAAGGTAATATCGCTGAATCCGGTAAGGGTGATTCCGCCAGAACACGCCCTTACCGCCCGGCGGTGTTGCTCAAATAAATAAAGGCCGGCTTACAAAAGCGTGAAATTCGGAACTTGCCACTTCCGGTTTCACGCTTTTTGCGCGGAAAGGAGTTTTTATGAATCACACAGAAAGCAATCAGAATAAAATGGCGGTTATGCCGATGGGAAAACTGGTCCTGAATATGTCGCTCCCCATCATGATATCTTTGCTCATCCAGTCGTTGTACAACATTGTAGACAGTATTTTTGTCGCGCGGCTCAGCGAAAAGGCATTGACCGCTACATCGCTTGCCTATCCGGTGCAAATGCTGATGATTGCCGTAGGTGTCGGCACAGCGGTAGGTGTCAATGCATTGCTCTCTCAGACATTGGGTGCAAAGAAATACGAGGAAGCCTCCCATGTTGCCATGATGGGTCTGATTCTGTCTGTAATCAGTTCCGCAGTGTTTACTCTCGCGGGATTGTTTCTTGCGGGTAAACTGTCCTATACTTTTACAGCCGACGCAGAAACAGCCGCGCTTTGTTCCTCTTATCTATGGATTTGTATGGTATTTTGCCTTGGAAATATGGTTTGCATGGTATTTCAAAGACTTTTGCAGGCTTCTGGCAATGCATTCTGGAGCATGATAATCCTGGTTTCAGGAGCAATAACCAACATTGTACTCGACCCGATTATGATTTTTGGACTGCTCGGTTTTCCTGCGCTCGGTATTAAAGGCGCTGCCATAGCGACTGTTGCGGGTCAGTGGGTGAGCATGGTCGTCGGTCTTTTTCTAAACATAAAAAAGAATACAGATGTACGGCTGACTCTGAAAAATTTTCAGTGGAAAAAGGAGCGTGTGGCGGCAATCTATCGGGTTGGCCTTCCGACAATCATTATGCAGGTACTCAATAGTATGATGGTAACTGCCTTTAACGCCATCCTGATTCCGGTGTCATCCACGGCGGTTGCGTTTTTTGGGATATATTATAAACTCCAGAATTTTTTATTCATGCCAATGAACGGTCTGGGGCAAGCGGCAATTCCGATTGTAGGCTATAATTATGGAGCGAAAAACCGCGACCGTATTATCCAGTCTGTCAAGGTTCTGTATCCTGTAGCTGTTATCATAGCATTGATCGGAACGATTATCTTTCAGGTATTTGGAAATGCTTTATTACAGCTGTTTTCTGCCAGTGAAAATATGATCGCAATCGGTATTCCGGCGCTTCGGATCATTTCTATCACATTTGTTTTTGCAGCGTTTACAATGATCACGGGCTATATCGGCTCCGGTATGAGAGATGGAATAACCAATATGATTGGCTCTGTGCTGCGGCAGTTTATTCCCCTTATTCCGTGTGCATATCTTATCTTGCAGATGACAGATATCCGTGACGTATGGTATGCATTCTGGATTTCTGAAGCGGCAGCATTTGTTTACGCGTTGTTTCGGCTCAGAAAAATGCTCCATTCCCTGAACTTTTCTCAATATGACAAATAAACCGCAACGACACATCCCATCCTTTACCGGCAGTTGATAAAAGATGGGATGTGTTGCGATATATCATTCAAGACTGTCTGATTTTTTAAAGTGTACGTACCTGACCGATAATCATGCAGATCGCAAGCAACAGCAATACCTTCAAAATAACAGCCCACGGTGCGTTTCCGTCCTTGATTTGTTTGCCATATCGTATATTCCGTTTCGGGCAAATGTCGCTGCATTTTCCGCAGGAAATGCATTCTCCCATGCGGAGATTATCCTCATCCGTTTCTACGCAAACCGGACAATTCTTTGTGCAGGCGGAACAGTTCGGCAAACAGCTTTCACGTGCCCTGTGATAGTGTCCGACCACAGGAAGCAACGCAAAGACTGCGCCCATCGGGCAAAGAAACTGACAGAAAAATCGTTCTTTTATTGCCATACCAATGACAATGAGCACCAATAAGACAACGCCGATTGCATATGCAGCCGTAACGCCGTGCAGACTGGACAGTCTCGAAAATACGTCCCATGGACTCCAGTTTGGAAGCTGATGATATACACCCGCGGCGCACAATATCACGATAGCAATCAGGATGATATACTTGATTTTTTGCATCGGACGAATCATCTTCATCGGAATCCGCGGTAATTTCCTTTTTAGTTTGCGCTGGATCAGCTGCGACAGCGCATATACCGCATCGCCCAGGCTGCCAAACGCGCAGGCATAACCGCAGAAAAACCGTCCGAATACAATGGTGTACAGACAAATGACAATGAGTGTTGTGAAAAAAGCGTCATATGCAAACGGTTCGCCCGCGCCAATTGCCGTTGCAATTTCCTTAACGCAGGAAAAGCAGGAGGTATAGACGGATGGAGCTAACAGAAAAAAGACCAATTGAATGACCGCGCGGAGACGGCGGCGCTGCTTTACGCGCTGCATTGGTCCGACTGGTTTTTTCTTTGCCGCTGTCGAGCTGCCGGTGCGCGGCTTCTGGTTCATGTGTGTCATGATGCTGCCGCTCCTTCCAATGCCTGCCGTACAGCAGTCTGGATACCGGTGGAGCTGAAGGTTGCGCCGCTGATGGTATCTACTTCCGTTGTCTGCGCGTCAATGATGCTATCGATGATTTGTTCCGCTTTGTCCAAATATGCCGCGTCTTCTCCGCTTGCATCTGTAATTTCAATGGATGCAATCTCACTGTCGGTTACAGTAACCTGCACCGCAATCGTACCGCCAAAGCCTTCCCCTTCACCGATATAAACGCCATCCAGATAGACCGATGTCTGCTGCGCATTTTGTTTGTCAATTTCCTGCCGATTTGCTTCTGTTTCTTCCTGCCATTGAAATGCATGTGCCTGATATAAACACAATGCGACAACAGCTATCATAAGGCTGACCATTCTTGACCAAAAATCCAAATGTTTCACACTATGCCCTCCATTACGTTACACTTTTTCCCAGATTCAGCTCGCACTGGGATGCTGCCTGAATAATGGCATTAGAGGAACAGGTTGCGCCGGAAACCGCATCAATCCCATCCAATCCCTGTTTTGCAATTGCCTGCGCCGCAATGCCGGTCGCCTTTGACGAGCCGTTTATTGCTTTCTTTATATATATCCAGTTATCGCCTGCGGTTTGCTGCGTCGGACTGGTTACTTCGACATTTGTCAGCTTACGCTCCGTTGTTGTGGTCGTATTTCCATCCGCATCTGTTTCCACCGTTGTCGTCTGTGTAACGGTAAATGCAACTGTAATGGAATAATCCTCAAAGTCTCCGTCCGCATCGGCGGTGCAGCTTGCAGTTCCTGTATACGTAAATTCTTCTGTAGTAGTTTCAGTCGGCTGCGGGTCAGTATCCTGATCGTCCTCTCCGGAATCGCCTGAATTTGAATCATCGTCTGTATCCGGCGTTTTTTCTACATCAGGGTTTGCATTGTTTTCTTCCGCCGCTTTATCCAACGCCGCATTGACTGCATCGAGGAGGCCCTGAGAGGAGTAGGTCGCTCCCGATATAACATCAACGTCAGCCGTTGTCTGTTTTGACAGGATTGTTTGAAGCAATGCCCGTGCACGCGAGAAGAAGGACGGCGTTTCATCCTCCGCAGAAACAACATCAATCGCATTGACCCTGCCATCCAGAATTGTTACGCTGACCGTAATATCGCCGCCGTATCCTTCGCCGACACCGGTATAGATGCCATCGATATAGGTACGGTCCGGTTTCGCTTCCGTAGGCGTATCCTCCTCGTCTGTTGTGTTTGACGTTCCGTTAGATGCCGCTGCTGCGGCTTTGTTCAACGCCTGCTTGATGGCATTCAAAATGCCGTTGGACGAATAGGTTGCGCCGGATACGGCGTCAACATTTGGACTCTGCGCGGAAATTACCTTGTTGATGACTGCTTTTGCCTTGGACAAATAAGACGCTGTCTCTCCGGAAGCGGAAACAAGGGATACCGCTGTGATTTTTCCGTCTGTGATTTTTACTCTGACAGTGATCGTACCGCCGAAGCCTGTTGCCGAACCGGTATATGTGCCATCCGCATAGGCAGCTGCATCTGTAAAGGAATCTGAGGACGTAGATTTCCCCGCGCTGCTGCTTTGGGCGGCTCCGCCGCTGCTGGCGCTTTCATTCACTGTGCCGCCAGATGCCTTGATCAGCGCGTTCTTGACCGCGTTGATAATGCCATTGGACGAATACGTCGCGCCGGATACGGCGTCAACATCTGTACTTTGTGTTTCCAATATGGTATCGATCACACGCTTTGCTCTTGATAGATACGATGCCGTTTCACCGGAGGCGGAAACAATCTCAATCGCTGTTATTTTGCTGTCCTGAATGGTCACACTGACAGTAATACTGCCGCCAAAACCGGCAGAGGTACCGGTATATGTACCATCCGTATAAATGCCGGCAGCTGTTGCCGCAGCATCGTCAGTGCTTGTTTCCGTCGGCAGTTCGGCCGCCTGTGCAGTGGTCGTCAACGCCGGAAGTTCCTCCAGAATAGAACCGCCGGTTGCTATGCCCCATGACGATAGTGCCAGCACAGCGATGCCCGGTATCAGACGGCGAGCAAATGCATCCACTGTTTGATTGTAAAAAATGCGCATAATATTCTCCTTCTTATAAAATCATTGGCAGTACCGCCAGATATCAAAGAAAATCCGGCTGGTTTCCCAGCCGGGCTTTCCTTTAAGGGGGACATGTTCACTCTATGTGACTATGAAATGGATGAGTTGTTTCACGAAAACTCTTATTTGTTATAATAGTTTTCCAGCATAGTAGCAGCCTCTGCACGGGTCGCGCCGAGCTGTGCGTTGAGCAGCAGTGTGCCATTCGACTGCAATGCGCCGTTGATGATCTTGTTCTGCGTTGCCCAGAGCATTGCGTCCTCCGCCCAATCGGATACGCCTGCCGCATCCACGAAGTCCAGCTTGCCGGTGACAGCCGTGCTGCCTGCGCTGCGGTACAGCATCGCTGCGAGCTGCTCACGGGTTACCGCCTCATTCGGAGCGAACTTACCGCCGCCGATACCGGCAACAATATTGTTCTGCTGTGCCCACGCGATCGCATCCGCATACCACTCAGTAGCCGGAACATCCGTGAAGGTGCTCTGCTTGCTGACTGCCGGCTTGCCTGCCTCGTTGTACAGGATCTGCGCCAGCTGGGCGCGGGAAAGACGATCGTTGGGACCGAATTTACCATTTTCGTATCCCTGCATCAGACCGGCTTCGATGCAGTAATGTACGCCGTCATGATACCATTCGGTCGCACTCAAATCGGTGAAGCTGCTGAGCGGGCAGGTGGAATCCTGCGGGCAATCGCCATAAGTAACGGTGAATTTTCTGAGGATATAATTATCACAGCTTAACTCAACGGTGTATTCTGTGCCTTCAACCGGCTCACCATAGGTCTTTGTTTCTCCAGCACTGTTTGTAACAGAGCCCGGAGTAATTGTAATCACACCGTTTGTGACTGCAACTGTAGTCGGATCAATGTCATCATCAGACGGATCGACAACCAGCGGAGTCAAATAGGTATATACTGCATTTCTACCGCCGGTGGTATGATAGACCTTTGCCTTTACGTTTACAGCATCAGACGGAAGACCGGATACAGCAATCGCTTCGCTGCTGGTAAACTTGGCGGTAATGGTGCTTGTATAAACCGGAGAAACCTCGGTATTCATCGGGTAATCATATACATAGTTTGTATACGCAGGAGCCGCTCCATCTGTCAGGTCAGCATCCTTTACGCTGCAATAGTAGCGGATATTGGTAATGGTTTTGCCATCCAGCTCAGGAATTTCATCCGCGTACCATGCGATATCGTTATATGCCCAAACATTGTACAAATGTACCAGACCGACCTTTGTTTCCTTGCCGTCGGCGTCCTTTGCAGTGAAGACAACCGCATTGAAAATCTTGTCGGATGCATCGTCGGCATCGTTGATCGTGAGATCGACATCGCCCCAGTTTGAACCGTAAGCAACGTCAGCTGTGATTGCACTCTCGGTCTTTGCCGTGCCGTTCTCACCGGTGATGGTCGCCTTTCCGTTTGCAACGGTCAAATCCATATAATAATCCGGCGCTGTGTCCAGAATATAGTAGGAATATGTCTTTGCCTCCATCAGCGTTTCATAGCTGACAAGATTTGTCGAGCTTGTCTGACCTTTACCCAATGTTGCAACTGTCTTGGCAGAGCTGCCGGTAATTTTATCGCCGCCGAGGGAAGCCAGCGCCGATTCGCTGTCAACCTTAACTGCCCAGATAACGCCCTCAATCGAAGCGCCATTTTCACCGCCGACCGCAGTGACTGTTCCATCCTCCGCGATGCTTGCGGTTACGCCGCTATGGTAACCGCCGCCAGCCTTGCCATAGTTGCCTACCTTGTTGGTCGCTGCGGATACCGCGTCATAATCATAGTTGCTGACAGCTACGCCGGTTGCCGCATAAAATTCATCATACGGGATATTCACCAGTGCATATACCGGATCGGCAGCAGGTGTTTCTACTTTTACCGCCTTTTCAAGCGCCGCATTAACGGCGGAAACAACTGCCTTAGATGAGCAGGTTGCCTTAGATACAGCATCAATGGTGTAGGTGCCCGCGCTCTTCCCAACGATCTGTGCCTTTACGCCGGTTTTCGAGCTTGTTCCGTCAATCGCGTTGGTTGAATAATTTGTGCTGTCACTCGGTACGCCTGTTACGGTAAAATCCGAAACCGCACCATTTGCCACTGTTACTGTGACATTGATCGGATATGAAGCAAAACTATCCACATCATCCGTTTCGACAGTTCCGGATACTGTGTAGCTTCCGTCTGCCAGATTGGACGGTACCGTAAGCGTACCGGCAGTTGTAGCTGCTAACGCAGTCACTGGCAGGAAAGACAGCAGCAGCGCAAGCATCAGAACGACGCAGCTGCACCGCTTGAATAAATTGTTTTTCACTTGTGTCATTGTTTCCTCCTGATTCCTTTTGTTAGGTATAGCTAACAAATTAAATGTAGCATACCCTAAATGAAAAGACATTTTTCCTGATTTCTTCGATTTCATCGAAATCGAGATGAAAAGCCTCCTTTCAGCATGATAATGAATACAATTCAGTTCGCAGACGCATTGTTTTGCACGTAATGTTAGTATTAACTAATCAAATATTACAAAAAAATGTATATTTTAATTGATCATTTAAAATATACCGGCTGCAAACAGGCGTTATATTCATTTTTACTTATAGTGATATGATAGCATAAGTAAACTTATCTGTCAAACCAAAATTAGGCACTTCTCCAAATTTTATGCAAACGCAGAAATCAGGGAAGTCATATAAGTTCCGCTCCATAACAAAGACACTCAAAGAACCAAATTCTCTGAGTGTCTTTGTTGATCGCAGTTTAGAACCTGTATTCACGGGAATGTCGAATGGGCGATGGCATTCCCTGCTTAACGGCTGCGGTTATAGTTGATCAGGCATCCGGCCTTGACGATTTTCTTTTCATCCGGTGTCATATCAGCAATATACAGGGAAATCTCCCTGATCTCCTCACCCAGCACATACGCCTTGATATCCTGCATATCACCGTCCAGAGCAGCCTTTACGTTCGGAATGTAAATATAATCGCCAATTTCAAAGCACGGCTCATCCTTCATCTGGAAGGGCAGCATCCCCCAGTTCATGACATTGGAACGGTACCGCTTGGTTGCATACTCACGACAGATATTTGCCAGACCGCCAATGACGCGCTGGCAGCTCGCCGCCTGCTCACGTGCAGAGCCGTCACCCGGCTTGACGCAGTAGATCATGCTGCCGATCTCGACCTCTGCCGGTACCATATCCGCGTCAATGGTCTGAATCTGTGCGTAAACCTTCTCCAACTCCGGCGCAAGGTCAACAGGATCCTTGCCCGCAACACGCGCCTTCTCCAGCTTGTCAACCGCCTTGGAACGACCGACGTACTGCGGGTCGCGGCGGGACAGGGTAAATTCAGCCAGTCCCAGCGGATTGGAGCGATACGAAGAAGTCTCACCGGACGGAATCAATTCATCGGTTGTGGTAACATCATCCATGATCTTGGTGCAGACCTTGAGCAGAATGTTGTCGGCGAGCGGACTCATCTCCGGCCAGTCCTTGATATTCGGACCGTAAACCAGTTCGGCGTTGTCAACCGGCGCATTGTAGCCCTGATATACGCGGGAGCGATATGCAGAATCGTCGAACGTATATTCCGGTACAACATAATCGTCAACAACAGCAGTCGCGGGAGTCAGGATACCGCCGTTTGCCGCGGTTGCCGCAATAGAGCGTGCGTCCATCAACGCAACAGCAGACATCTGTCCTACGCCCGGCTTCGAGCCTTCACGGTTCGGGAAGTTTCTGGTGGTATGGCGGATGCTCAGACCGTTGTTTGCCGGTGTATCGCCTGCGCCGAAGCATGGACCGCAGAATGCAGTCTTGATAACGGCGCCTGCCGCCAGCAGGTCAGAAAACGCGCCCTTCTTAACCAGATCCATATAAACCGGCATGGAGGACGGGTAAACAGACAGTGTAAACTCATCCGCACCGCACTGTGCGCCGCGCAGCATATGCGCCGCTTCCATGATGTTGGTATATCCGCCGCCGGCACATCCGGCAATAATCCCCTGCTGAACTTGCAGCTTGCCGTTGACAATCTTATCCGTCAGGGTAAAACGAATGTCCTTATTATCGCCAATCAGACGCTGCGCATCCTTCTCAACGCTGCGCAGAATATCGCTGAGATTTGCGTTCAGCTCGTCAATTTCAAACGTATTGCTCGGATGGAACGGCAGGGCGATCATCGGCTTGACACTGCTCAGATCAACGTAAACCATGCCATCATAGTATGCGACATCCGCCGGCGCCAGCTTTTTATAATCCGCGCCGCGTCCATGCGCGGTCAGATATGCCTTTGTGTCCTCATCGGTACACCAGATGGAGGAAAGACATGTGGTTTCCGTGGTCATAACATCGACGCCGTTGCGGTAATCGGTATCCATAGAAGCAATGCCGGGACCGACAAATTCCATTACCTTGTTCTTGACATAGCCGCACTTGAATACCGCGCCGATAATTGCCAGCGCGATGTCCTGCGGACCAACGCCCGGCTGCGGCTTGCCGTCCAGATAGATGCCGACAACGCCCGGATATGTGATATCATATGTATCACACAGTAGCTGCTTTACCAGCTCGCCGCCGCCTTCACCGATCGCCATTGTACCCAGCGCGCCATAACGGGTATGGCTGTCGGAGCCAAGGATCATCTTGCCACAGCCAGCCATCATTTCACGCATATATTGATGGATCACTGCCAGATGCGGCGGAACATAGATGCCGCCATACTTCTTTGCAGCAGATAATCCGAAAACATGATCGTCTTCATTGATCGTACCGCCGACTGCACACAGCGAATTGTGGCAGTTTGTCAGGACATACGGGATCGGGAAATGCTCCATGCCGGAAGCCTTCGCAGTCTGTACAATGCCGACGAACGTGATATCATGCGATGCCATCGCGTCAAACTTGATCTTCAGCTTGTCCATATGACCGGAGGTATTGTGCGCGGAAAGAATGGAATATGCGATTGTTCCCTTCTTCGCGTCCTCCTTATTTACTGGTTTTCCGGTCAGTGCCTGTACCTGAGCGGCATCCTGCTCCGCAACAATTTCCTTGCCATTGAAAAGATATACACCGCCGTCATATAATTTGACCATTGAATTGTCTCCCTTCGCCAATTGTTTTTTCATTCGGGCGCATCTGAATACAAGCCAAAATCAAAAAAAATGTTGGCTATTCCTTCGTTTTCAGATTGCGCTTTAGATATCATAAGCTGCATTCCAGCGGGAGCCTGTGCAGTCTATGCACTTTATTATACGCTATCTTTTGCATTTCTTCAATCGTGGAGTTGCAAAAATCGCAGGTACACCACAGCAAAAACCTTGTGAATGCATACCAGAGGTGACGGCTTGCCCGCAATATAACGCAAAAAAAACAGCGTGACGGAATTATGCTCCGACCACGCTGTCTGCTTTGATGCAATCATTTTATTCTTCCCACGGACGAATGCGATAACGCGCGCCGATCTTTTTGCAGATCGCACGGCACTGCTCCTCTTCCTCATGCGTAATGGTCGTTTCGACTGTTGTCATAACGACCTCCGGAACTGTTTTGACACAGCGTTCAGCGAATTTCAGCATTGCATCAAACGATTGCGCACCGAATTTGCTGCGTGTCAATTTGAGATATTCCTCCGCGTTCGGCGTATTCAGGCTGATGGAAACCACATCGATCAGTCCGGTGAGCTTTTCCGCAATCGGTTCGCCATAAACCAAATCACCAAGACCGTTGGTATTGATGCGGATCTTCATCTCCGGACATTTTTCCTTAATATATTTTGCTGTCCGCAAAAGCATATCCAGGCGCTCTGTGGGTTCGCCAAATCCGCAGAATACAACTTCATTATAACGTGACAAATCGCGGCTGTCAATTGCCGCCGTGATTTCTTCGTAGGACGGCTCATGCTCCAGCCACAGTCCGCCTGAGTCTCCCATATGATCCATCGTCTGGCGCAGGCAGAAAGTGCAGGCGCATGGACAGCGGTTTGTCAGATTGATATACAGACCATTATGTACATTATATACAATCGTCATTTCCTTCTTCATGAAATAACCTCCTTGTTACTTCAATGTGGTAAGCAGCTCCTCAAAACAGACACCGTCCGTCTTGGGGATCTTCATAGCAATCGAACGCATAATGCATTTTTTTACAAACTGGGATGCCTTGCGCACTGACTGTTCAAATGGCACCTTGTTCACAGCATCCGCCGCAATAATCGAGGAAAATACATCGCCTGTACCGGAACGCTCATGCCCGATACGCAGTGTGCGCAGCAGCTTCGCTTCGCCGCCTTTTTCATAAATCAGGTTGGAGACATATGCTTTTTGCGGCACTCCGGTAATCACGATCTTTTCCGGTCCCTGCTCTGCCAGCAGCTGTGCCAGGCGCGTCAGCTCTTTTGTCATCCAGTGCCCTTCATGAAATGGAGTATCTGTCAGAATACATGCCTCTGTCAGATTCGGCGTAAGGATATCCGCATACGCCACCAGCTGCTTCATTTCCTGGCACAGTTCCGGCGTATATGTCGGATACGGCTTGCCATAATCCCCCATGACAGGATCAATGATAACCGTTGTTCTCTCAGTGCGAAATTCTTCGATAAATTTCTTTACAATTTCAATCTGCCGCGCAGAACCGAGAAATCCCGTCTGGATGCCTTCAAATTCCAGCCCCAGCTTCTTCCAGTTTTCAATATACGGCTGCATTTTGTCCGTATAATCATCAAAGAAAAACTCCGGAAAACCAGTATGATTTGAAAAAATCGATGTCGGAACGGGGCAACACTGCACCTTCATCGCAGAAATAATCGGCATGGACACTGCAATCGAGCAGCGTCCAAAGCCAGAAATATCGTTGATTACGGCAATCTTCTTTTGCCTGTTGTGGTCGATCATGCCTGTCCCTTTCTGTCTGCAGCAAGCAGCGAACGGATCTTCGCCTTTTCAAACAATGCGCCGACGCCATAGCATACCGCTAAATTCAGCACACCCTTTACAGCAAGTCCCGGCGTAGATGCCAGACCCGCGGCAAGCCCGCCATACAGGAACGCGCCGGCAACGGTATAGCCAACTACCATCCATACCATGCCGATTGCGCAGGCAAGCAGTGCGCGAACAGAAAACAACGTGCAGGTATCATCCTTCCTGTAAGCAATTCTTCCCACGATCCATGCCATCAGCGCTTTGATCAGAAAAGTCGGAATGGCCCAGTACGCATATCCGGTCAGCAAATCAGCCAATGCGGAGCCGATCCCGCCCGCCCAGATGCCGGACCTTTTACCAGCAAACAAAACGGTAAGCAGAATAAAAGCATCTCCCAGATGGGCATAGCCCAGCGGAATGGGAATCTGTACGACCATCGTCATCACACATACCAGTGCTGCCATAACGCCTGTCATGCATAAAAACCGTGTTGAAGATTGATTGGAATGCATAATAAAATCACCTCATGATCCTATGGTTTTCATATGCTTGTTATGATAGCATATAACTGACCATAGGAAAATGGGCAATTTTATCTTATTTCACCAGCACAGTTTTGTTCCAGCGAACAACCTCATCCTCTATGAATACAATCTTATAGTTCGTTGATAAACTCTTCAATACGTTCCATCGCAGTTTCCAGATGCATCATGGAGTAGGAATACGAGATGCGGATATGTCCGCGGCCGCTTTCACCAAATGCACTGCCGGGAACAACTGCAATCTTCTTCTTACGCAGCAGCTGGTCGCAGAATGCCTCATCATCCTCCATGTATTTCTTAATGGATGGAAATATGTAAAAAGCGCCTTCCGGCTCAAAGCATGGCATACCGATCTCCTGCAAACGGGAATACATAAACCGGCGCCGGATATCGTACTGCTCCCGCATATACTCGATGTCGTCTTTACCGGTACGCAATGCTGTAATGCCTGCGAACTGGCTGACTGTCGGCGCAGACATGATGCCAAATTGATGAATCTTCACCAATGGCTGCAGCATCTCACGCGGCGCCATAACCCAGCCGAGGCGCCAGCCGGTCATCGCATATGACTTAGAGAAGCCATTGATTACCATCGTGCGCTCACGCATACCGGGTAACTCCGCAAAACAGACATGTTTTTTGCCGCCATAGGTCAGCTCACAGTAAATCTCATCTGAAATAACAACAATATTGGTATTGCGCAAAACAGCCGCAATCTCCTCCAGTTCCTCCCGTGTCATGATGGCGCCGGTCGGATTGTTCGGGAACGGCATAATCAGCACTTTCGTGCGCGGTGTAATTGCCTCTTTTAAGGTCTGTGCAGTCAGCTTAAATCCATCCTCCATGCGGGTTTTTAGCGGAACGGCCTTGCCGCCTGCCAATGTCGCAAGCGGTGTATAGCATACGAAAGACGGCTCGGGAATCAGAACCTCGTCTCCTTCGGAGACAAACGACCGCAATGCATTGTCAATCGCCTCCGATCCGCCAACTGTTACGATGATCTCCTTGTGGTAATCATACTCCAGATGATAATTTTCCCAAACATACTTTGCGATTTCTTTGCGCAGGTCGGCCAATCCCCAGTTCGAGGTGTAAAACGTCTTGCCCTGCTGCAAAGCATCGATACCGGCGCGGCGAATCTGCCACGGTGTCTGAAAATCCGGTTCCCCGACGCCGAGGGAAATCGCATCCTCCATTGTACTCACAATATCAAAGAATTTTCGGATACCGGAAGGTTTGATAATCTTTGCTTTATCCGAAATCAATGATGAATAATCAATCATCTCTGAAATCCTCTCTTTCATCGATAGGATTAAAATCAATACCGGCATTTTTATACTGCTTCAGCACAAAATGAGTCGAGGTGGAAACAATATTCTCCATTGGGGCAAGATTCTCTGAAACAAAACGGGATACTTCCTGCAGCGAACGGCCATTGACAATAATGGTGAAATCAAACGAACCGCTCATCAAATACATGTCAACAACCTGCTTGTTTTTATAAATACGCTGTGCCAGCTCATCAAAACCGGCACCCGTCTGCGGTCTTACGCGCACTTCAATCAGCGCTGTGACATTGTCACGCTCAATCTTGTTCCAGTCTACAATTGCCTTGTAGCCAAGAATTATATTATCCCGTTCATATTTATGAATATAATCAGTAATCTGCTGTTCTGTCATCCCCAGCATCTTTGCTATGCGGGCCGGAGTAAGACGTGCGTCCTGTTCCAACAGTTGTAAAATTCGATGCATAATCAAAACCTCCCATAGTTCAAAATAAATATTAAGGATGCACCGCATAATTTGGCAAGGGCGATTTTTTCCGGAATGCGCCGCCGTCCGGATCGTGCGGTGTTGCCTTTAAGTATACAACATTATTTCAGCAAAGAAAAGCATTGTCAAAAGAATAACGAATTGATTGACTGTGCACTTCATGCTGAATGATGCGGAAAATACAAATAAAGTAATTATTTCCCATATCCTGCTTTACGGATGCGATCCGCGGCAAGCAGAATGCCTGCTTTTCCGGAAGGATAGGTCAGCCCGCCCTGCATGTAACAAACATACGGTTCCCGCATCGGCGCGTCTGCGGACAATTCAATGGAAGCACCCTGTACGAACGCACCGGCGGCCATAATGACCGGATCGTCATAGCCCGGCATATCCCATGGAACCGGCGTAACAAAGGAATCAACCGGCGCTCCTGCCTGAATGCCCTCACAGAACCGGCACAGCGGTTCCGGTTTCCCGAAGGCAATGGTCTGGATGATATCATGACGGACTGCCTCCGGCAACGGATGTACTTCAAAGCCCATCATCTGCATGACTTTTGCACAGAAAATCGCTGTTTTCAATGCCTGCGCTGTGGTATGCGGCGCGAGGAACAGTCCCTGATACAGCAAACGGCTTTGTCCCATCGTGCAGCCGCACTCGCCGCCAATGCCCGGCGCAGTCAGGCGGTAGGATGCGTTTTCAACCAGATCCCTTCTGCCCGCAATATATCCGCCTGTCGGCGCGAGTCCGCCGCCCGGATTCTTAATGAGGGAGCCGGCAATGATATCCGCGCCGACCTGTGTCGGCTCCTGCTCCTCCACAAATTCACCATAGCAATTGTCAACCATAATCACTGCATTCGGATTCACACTGCGTACCGCATCGCAAACAGCTCCAATCTGTTCACAGGATAACGATTCACGTACCGCATAGCCCTTGCTGCGCTGGATCAATACCAGCCTGACATCGGGCGCAGCCGCAGCCTGTGTGATCGCGGGCAGATCCGGTAAACCGTCCTTCATTTCAACCTGGCGATAGCCAATGCCGTACTGCTTCATACTGCCGGCCATATCGCCTGTAATTGTGTTCATCAGCGTATCATATGCCGCACCGGTTGCAGACAGCACAACATCTCCGGTCTTTACAGCGGAATACATCGCACAGCAGAGTGCGTGCGTGCCATTTACAAAACCAATACGCACCAGTGCGGCTTCCGTTCCAAAAATATCAGCGTAGATTTTATCCAGTGTATCACGACCCAGATCATCATAGCCATAGCCTGTCGTACCGGCAAACATCGCCTCAGCAACGCGATTGTTTGCAAACGCTGCCAGAACCTTTTCTGTATTGCGCTCACTGATCTCGTCAATCCGTTCAAACAGCGGGCGGACCGCTTTTTCTGCTTCTCGCCCAAGCTGGCGCACCTCTGGTGAAATATCCAAGTAATCCATGTTTTCTTCTCCGTAATCTTGATTTTCTATGGGCATACCTCTTTCCCGGAAAGCGACGCCGTCCGGATCGTGCGGTATTGCCCTATCAAAAAGGACGGTGCATCACTGCAATCCGTCCCTTTCTTTTATTCCGACGTCTCCGGCAACAATGATATGCCATTCGGCATGACAAACAGCGATGCGGAAGGCTCCGTCTGCTGTACGTTATCGACAACTACACTGCGTACCAATTCACCGTTACGTGTATAGTCTGCCTGCACGAGCAAACCGCTAACTGTAGAAACCCAGTAGGTCAGGCTGTAACCTGTCGCTACGTCAGAAACAGTTGCATAAATACATGACTCACCGTTCACGGTGCGCAGACCCGCCTGAATAATATCGTCGGCTTCTTCTTCAATGACGGTTTCATAGGTCGGAATCATACTCTCCTCGTCTGCGGATACGGTTCCCGCTTCCCCGGCATACTGTGTAGTGCCACCGGATCGCCACGCAAAATACGAAGTGTTTTTTACCGCTTCATAGCGTTCCGCATTTCCGCTGTTGTCATAATATTCTGTCAGGCAGACTCCATCCCGCACATACTGTATTGCATGGATTTGATTCCACGCTCCGCTCCAATACAGGGTATTGGTAACAGATGCGGAATACGTCTCCGGACGTTCCAGGCTTGCAATAACCTGCTGGACATTTTCTTTTGTAATATCTGCGCCGGTCAGATGATACTGCGTCTTTTCCGTAACGACAGCCTGCTCTGCGGCGCTGCCCTGCGGAAGCGCAATTCCTGTACTTGTTCCCGGCAGTGCGGCGGCAGCAATCCCAGCAAGAAACAGCACGCACACAAAAATCATCCATGTCATTTGACGCGGTATCGGCCGCGCCGCTTTGCCCCCTACGGAAGATTTCTGTTTTTTTTCATTTTCTGGTTTCTCAGACATAATCGGTTCCTCGTCAGGGACGGAACTCCTCCGGTACAGAAGCTTCACCAAAATAATGACAAATCATCTGGACAATACGGCGGGAGGTCTGTCCATCGCCATACGGATTCACCGCATGAGCCATTTTCTCATATTCTTTCCGGTCATCCAACAGTGTACATGCCATAGAATAAATCGTCTCTTCATCCACACCTGCCAGGCGAACGGTGCCGGCCTCGATCGCTTCCGGACGTTCCGTTTCACGGCGCAAAACCAAAACCGGCTTTCCGAGGCTCGGCGCTTCCTCCTGGAGTCCGCCGGAATCTGTCATAACCATATAACAGCGCCCCATCAGATTATGCATCTCATCCACTGTAAGCGGCTCGATCAGGTGAATACGCGCATGATCGGACAGATATTTACCCGCCGTTTCACGTACATACGGGCTGAGGTGTACCGGATAAACGATATCAACATCCGCATACGCATCTGCCAGCCGGCGCAGGGCACGCATGATGTTTTCCATCGCATCGCCGTAATTTTCACGGCGATGCGCAGTCACTAAAATAACACGACGGTTATCAAAATCCAATGTGCGCAATGTTTCATCGCGGAAGACATATTCCGGCTTGACAGTCGAATGAATCGCGTCGACAACTGTATTGCCGCATACGATCACGCCATCTGTAATGCCTTCTGCCGCAAGATTCCGGCGGTTGCGTTCGGTCGGCGCAAAATGCAGCGTTGCAATTTGTCCGGTCATTTTTCGGTTCATTTCCTCCGGAAACGGAGAATATTTATCAAAGGTGCGCAGACCGGCTTCCACATGGCCAACCGGTATCTGATGATAAAATGCGGCGAGCGCACCGGCAAAGGTAGTCGACGTATCTCCATGTACCAAAACGATATCCGGCTTTGCCTGCTCCAGCACCTCATCCAGACCGATCAGGGATTTGGTCGTAATCGTTGCAAGCGTCTGTCGCGGCTGCATGATATCCAGATCATAATCCGCCTTCAGCTGAAAAATATCCATGACCTGATCGAGCATCTGCCGATGCTGGGCTGTTACGCACACGATGGATGTGACACCCTCTGTCCGCTCCAGCTCATGTACCAGCGGCGCCATTTTAATTGCCTCCGGGCGCGTTCCAAAAACGGTCATTACTTTAATTGATTTCATCCTTCAAGTCCCTCCGCAATCATGATTTCCTTCGGAGCCTTCTGTGGTTTCTATTCCGCTGCCCTGCTCACGAATCTTTTCCTGTAGTTGCTTTTCATGCCGCTCCATTTTATGCCTTTCCATAGACAGATAAATAAAACCGCCGACAATAATGGTAACCAGAACAACGGCAACCATAATGATCGCACGCAGTTCACCGGAGGTCGTCAATACAACTGCAAGCAAGCCCAATACCGTTGAAATCGCATACAAAATCGCAACCGTCTGTTTCTGGTTAAAGCCCATATCAATCAGCCTGTGGTGGACATGTCCGCGATCGGGAGAGAACGGGCTGCGACCTGACAGAATACGGCGCAAAAACGCAAATGCTGTATCAAAGATCGGCAATCCAAGAATCAGGAACGGCACTGCAAACGAAATAATTGCATATACCTTAAACATACCCTGAATGGAAAGCGTTGCCAACATATAACCGAGAAAGGTCGAGCCGGTGTCACCCATAAAAATACTTGCCGGATTCAGGTTAAACGGCATAAAGCCGACACATGCGCCCGCAAGCGCCGCCAAAATAATCGCAATTTCCGTTTCACCGATGAGCAGAGACACCGCCAGCATCGTCATGCAGGCAATCGCGGAAACACCAACTGCCAATCCATCCAGACCGTCAATCAGATTAACAGCATTGGTAATGGCAACGATCCATATGATCGTGATCGGGATAGACATGACGCCAAACTGTAAATACAGATGGTCGCTCAAAAGATTCGGGTTGGTGATAAGTTCAATACGCAAATTGCCAAATATAACCGGAATGGCAGCCGCAATCAGTTGAATGCAAAACTTAAACTTTGCACCCAACGCATTTCGGTCATCAAAAATACCGAGCACGACAATAACAGCAGAACCGATCAGAATCGTCACACTCTGTGCCGTCACCTTATTCAAGACAAGACTGACAACAATAAATGCAAGGTAGATGGCCAGACCGCCGAGCCGCGGGATTGGCTTTTTGTGCATCCGACGCGCGTCCTTTGGGACATCGATCGCACCGATGCAATGCGCTAAGCGCTTGACCGGCGGTGTCAGCAGGAAGGAAATCACGCCCGCTGCAAAAAACGCCGTCAGAACTTTAATCACCACTTGATATATTTCATCCATATAGCACCTCTAAGCCGGTGTTGTGTAGCATTTATCCGAGAAATTCCTGTACAGCCTCACCAATACGGCTGCACGCGATATCAATCTGCTCCAAACTCGGCAAAGAAAAGTTCATGCGGAATCCATTGGAAACCGCGTCCGGATCAGCAGTAAATGCATTGCCCGGCACGCAGGCGACCTTCTTCTTTGAAATCAACTGGCACAGCTTGAAGCTGTCATAGCCCTCCGGCAACTCGCCCCAAACAAACAGACCGCCGTTTGGATGTGTGAAAACAACGCGCTTATCAATATATTTCTCGCAGGCAGTCAACATTGCATCGCGCTTAACCCTATTCAGCTTGCAAATTTCCGCAATGTGAGCGTCGATATCATACGACTTCAGATATTCGGAAACCAGAATCTGGAAATATAAGTTCGTATGCACATCGCTTACCTGCTTGCATACGACCATGCGGTTGATAATGCTCTTATTTGCAATGCAATATCCGATACGCATACCGGGAGAAAGTACCTTGGAATACGATCCGGCGTATATCACACGACCTTCGGTATCCATAGACTTGATGGTCGCAACCGGTTCGCCCTCGTACCGCAGCTCAAAATATGGATTGTCCTCCAAAATCAGGACATCATACTTCTTTGCAAGCTCCAGCAGCTGGCGGCGGCGCTCCAACGACATGGTACGTCCGGTCGGATTCTGGAACGTCGGAATAACATAGATAAACTTGACATTTTCTGTGGTTTGCAGCACTTCCTCCAGCTTGTCCATGCACATGCCTTCTTCATCCATAGGAACACCCTTCAGCTTCGCGCCAAAGCTGCGAAATGCATTGAGCGCGCCGATAAAGCTCGGCTCTTCACAGATAATGGTATCACCCAAATTGATCATAGACTGTGTAAACAGGCTGATGCTCTGCTGACCACCGGTCGTAATGAGAATATCATCATCGTCCGAACCGGTGTTGTACTTGGTCTTCATTCGATTCAAGGTCAGATCGCGCAGCGGCTGATGTCCTTCCGTTGTGCCATACTGCAATGCGACAGCGGTCTGCTTTTCAAAAATTTCTGCGCCAATTGCGGCCATTTCATCCTTTGGGAATGAAGCGGGATCCGGTGAGCCGGCAGAAAGCGCAATCACCTCTGGGTCAACCAAAACCTTAAAAATTTCACGAATGGCGGACGGCTTCATTGCCGCAATATGGTCAGCAATCTTATATTCCATGATAATCTCTCCTAACATGCATGACGAATACAGCGTCTTTCCAACACTTATAGTTGATTTTATCACAATATAATGGCACTTGCAACCGCATACACCTGTTCTACACAAAATTTCCCCAAACTTTTACATCTGAAAACCGATTGAAACACAACCAGTCACCGATATTCTCCTGTAAGAGCCTGGATCATATTCTGCTGGATCCGCATAGTATATGCTTCATACTGCACCTTTTCCTGCTCGCTGAAACCGCTGAATCGTATCTCTTCCTGTCTTTGCTTCACCGATTCCAGCTGATCAAGAATCGGTTTTGCGGCGGACATAATCTGTATTTCTCCAAAATCACGTCTTTCTTTTGCGGACTGCGCGCCGGTATCTTCTGTCCAGTCGATATACCCGATCATTCGGAGCTTTTGAAGAATCATTTTGACTTTCCGCTTTGAAATGCGCGTCAATTCACGTATTTCTTTTCTGCTCCGGAGTTTGGGATGCTGGTCAATACAGAGCAGCACCGACAGTTCCTCTTCCGTCAGATCCGACTGATATGCAACATTTTTCAAACAATATTTGAACAGCTTTTGCTCCAGATATTGCTCTGAAAACAGGCCATTACATGTCACAAGATCTAAATTTAATCGCACCCTTTCCTCCCCCAATCGGCTTGCGTGAGAGGTAATCCTTCCATCTGTCGCTCCACGTAAATAAAACCGATACATGGAAACCTTATCAGCTTTTCCCTTTGGGGCTGTCTGTGTGCAAAATTCTTTATAATATTCTGAAACCAGCATCTTCGTTTGAATGACACGGGATAACGTAATGCCATTATTGGAAAGCGAATTGCTGTTCTTTACATAGTAGTATAATGGTACACGCAAAACATATACTGTTTCCATGTGGGCAAAGTATTCCAGATTAAATATGATATCCTCACACCAGGATACTTCTTCATTCAAATAGATCTTATGCCGTTCTATGATATCTCTGCGAAACAGTTTGTTCCACAATACACCATAATAAAAATCGGAGGGTCTCTCCATCAAATATGCCGAAAAACTGTCACGATCTATAATTCCTTCTTTTTTGATTGCGCCTTTTCGCGCAATCCTGTCATCAATCACACGATAAAAATCGGAAATAACCAGATCGCAATGGCTGCGCTCCGCCGCACAAAAAAGCAGACGACATGCTTCCGGAACGAGCCAGTCATCGCTGTCAAGGAATTGAATATACTTTCCCTTCGCCATGCGAATACCCAGATTTCTGCTGTCAGACACGCCAGTATTTTCCTTATGCACAACTCGAATCCGTTTGTCCTGTGTGCGGCAGCAATCACAGATTCCGGCCGAACCATCCGTACTCCCGTCATCAATCAGTATCAATTCAAAATTATCCATATCCTGTTTCAAAACGCTATTGATACAGCGTGCCAATGTATCCTCCGCCTGATAAACCGGAACGATAATACTGATATCGGGAGATGATCTGTTGATCGCCTCTGATATACTATTTTCAATATTGTATTGCATATTATTTCAATTCCCAATAATAAATTCGTTTTGTCGGGGAAGCGCTGATTCAATCGACCGGAACCGCCGTCCGGTCACAGACAGTTGATGCAGAATCCCCTTAGCTAATAGCATCATATCATCGCGCACACGAAAAGTCAATGCATGGCAAAATGTATGATTTGCTTACATTTTCCCTATAAAAACAGCAGCTGCCTTTTTCAGACAGCTGCTCCAGATTGTAGAAAAAGTGAAATCTCATCGCATAGGATGCAGGGATTTCGTCATGAGCTGTCAGCGTCAGCGGGCAGCGGATTACAATCTCGTCATTTTTGGCGACATGCGCGTCAGAAATGACACTTCATAAAATTGTGAGGTACAGATTGTCCCATCAGCTTGCTGCTTCTACGCAGAACTTCAACGCGGCTTCCGCAGCGGAAGCTGCATCCGGCGTATAGCAGTCCGCGCCAATCTGGTCACAGAAGGTCTGCGTAATCGGTGCGCCGCCGATCATGACCTTCACCTTGCCATTCATCTCAGACGCCTTAACCGCATCGACGATATTCTTCATCTCCCCCATTGTTGTGGTCAGCAATGCAGAACAGCAAATCAGCGAAGCGTCATTTTCCCGTGCAGCATCAAGGAATTTTTCGACCGGGACATCAACGCCAAGATCAACAACCTTAAGACCCTTGCCTTCCATCATCATGCGTACCAGATTTTTGCCGATATCATGCATATCTCCCTTGACCGTGCCAAGAATAACCGTTCCCTTGTCCTCTACGCCAGCTTCAACGAGATACGGCTTGAGAATATCCACGCCGCGGTTCATTGCGCGTGCTGCAACCAGTACTTCGGGGACAAATACTTCATTGTTTTTAAACTTCTGACCGATGATATCCATACCCGCCAGAAGCCCGTCAGACAAAATCGTGCTTGCCGGAATGCCCTCTTCCAAAGCCTTGTTGACAGCCGCTTTTACCTTTGGTGCCCGTCCCTTCTGCAGCCATTCGCTGATCTCATTTAATGTTTCACTCATACGAACCTTCTCCTTTACTGCATATGTATCCTTTACATTGTTATTGTACTACGGGCACCCTTTTTCTTCTTGTACATAATTGCAGATTTTTGTACGTTCTTACATACTTTCTATTTTTCCTCCCAATCGTTGATCTCGCAGGGAACACTGCGGAATTTTTTATTGGAGTAATCCGCTTCAATCCTGCTGTTCGGCGGACAGATCAGAAACCGTTTATCATCCCACGGACCGTTTACCATTGCATCCAGATAACACAAGTCCCCTTCTACTTTCTCAAATTTCCAATGAAAATCCTCCGCTGCCTGTCGCGCATAAGATTCGTACTCCGGACATTCTCCCAGCGGACAAGTGATGTACCCGCAATATTGATAATTCTTCATCCAGGTATTGGTGCATTCCATCAGGTAATCTGCATTTTCCTCGCCATATTCTTCCGCATACTGCTCCCGCTGCATACGGTAATTGTCCTTTGATGGTGTAAATGCCTGCTCAATCCAGCCGCGATTATACCAATATACTCCGGGGAACCTGTGAAACAATTCACGATACCGGTCTGCGGAACCGAGGAACAGGGAAACGCAGTCATCACAGCGTGGCACAATAACGGGAAGCGTCCTGCTGCGCAGACCAATGACGCCATTGGAGCATAACCCATATGCCAATACGATCGCTTCAAATTTCAGGCTCGGATGCAGCAATTTATTCTCTCGCTCAATCGCATCAATATTTTTCTGTAATTCCACACGAAGGATATCCGGTGTATCATGCAATCCCTGCCGCTGCCACCAGATCCGTATCATATTTCTGCTCGTGGCAGCAAGATAATTGATCTCACGATTGAGCACCATACATCCAATGATTGCTATCCGCATGTGACTTGCTCCCCCCCTTTTCCCGTTTTTTTGTAATCGAACGGTATCGTTATTTCTCGATCCTCAGGCGAACGGAATCGCGGTGCGCCGGAAGTCCTTCAATGTCTGCAAATTTCATACAGCGCTCTGCCAGATTGATGCAGCCCTGCTTGGACACATACTGGTGGAACGGCGTTTTGATAAACGTACCGACCCAAACGCCGTTGGAATATCTTGCTGTACCCATCGTTGGCAGCGTATGGTTCGGGCCGGAGACAAAATCACCAAATGCAACCGGTGCATAATGACCGATAAACATTGAGCCATAGTGCAGCAGCTTGCGTGCTACCTCGCGTTCATTCTTCGTCTCAACCTCAAGGTGCTCCGGCGCGACACGGTTAGAAATTTCAATTGCTTCCTCTATGCTGTCTGCGAGATAGACCGCGCCATTGTCATTCCATGACTGCGCGGCTACATCTTTGGTTTCCAACGTCTCCAGCAACCGTTCCATTTCCTTCAGCGTTTTGTCCACTGTCGGTTCATCCGTGCATACCAGAATCGCTTTTGAATTTGGATCATGCTCTGCCTGCCCCAGCAGGTCAATCGCAAGGAAGGTCGGGTTTGCGCTCTCGTCTGCAATGATCAGGACCTCGCTCGGACCTGCAAGACTGTCAATGCCTACGTCACCCAATACCTGACGTTTCGCTTCTGTGACAAATTTGTTGCCCGGTCCTACAATCAAGTCAACCTTCGCAATGCTTTCTGTGCCATACGCAAAAGCAGCGACAGCCTGTGCGCCGCCCATGCAATATATCTCATCGGCGCCGGCAATATCCATTGCAACCAATACCGCCGGATGAATCGTGCCATAGCCCTTATATGCCGGAGAGCACGCCGCGACGTGGCTGACGCCCGCAGCCTTTGCCGTCACAATACCCATCAGCGCAGAACTTGGAAGCGGATGTCTGCCAGCCGGAACATAGCAGCCGCAGCGCTCAACCGGAATCATGCGATGACCGATCTCCAGCCCCTCTACCTTGCCCTGGATATTTAAATCCTTCAGGCATTCCCGCTGCTTTTCCGCAAAAAATTGAATCTGTCCCGCGGCGAAGCGAATGGTATCGATTGTATCCTGATCGACCTGCTCATACGCTGCTTTGACAGTTTCTCTGTCGATCTTGACCGTTTCCATGTCCATATGGTCAAACTTTGCTGCGTATTCGATCAATGCCTTATCGCCATTTTCACGAACATTGTCAATAATGTCCATTACAGTCCTTGTCAGAGCAGAATCGCGCTGATAAGTCTTTTTCTCCGCCTGTTTTAAAATCTTCATATCCGACTTGCCTCCTGATGTATCTCATATAAATATTGCAATGTAATCGTGTACCTTACTGATTATATCTGATTTTTTATCAAAAGAAAAGTGCTGAACCCATCTTTTCGGGCGCCGCACTGCTAAACAGATACAAAATCTCTCGCGCCAACAGCTGAAGGTTTTATATCGGGCAAATCCGCCAGATACTTGTCTGCTGTTTTCGCACTTTTTTGTACCTCGCGTGCAAAAACTCCTGTTTCATTCTGTGCCAACATAAACCATAATTTATCCAAAAGTTGCAATTCTCCGTCATATTTTTTGTGCATTTTTCCCTTTTTGCAATTTAATTTACTATTTTTTTATTACTTATTGACAATGGCTTTGGGAAATTGTATACTGGTTTTAATCAAAGATGATGTATAGACGACTTTGACAAATACAATAGAAGAATGGAGATTTTGATCATGGCTGAACTGTATTATACGGCAAATCACAAAAAAGTTTCCAGCTTATATGACAAGCTGCCAATCTGGTCCCGTATGAGCGCTGAGGAGTGCGCTGCTTATCCATACGAGGAGAGTACCGTTACCCTGCAGGGCGAAAAATGGATCGTTAAGAGTATGCCGATCCGCCAGTGTCCGGATTTTTGTTCCGTTGGACAGGCTGATCGAGATGCAATCGAAGGAGCTGCTTCTGCAATTCCATACCTGTTGGACTTCCTCGATCTGAAGCCGGACAACTTTGTACTTTACGATCCGGAAACCGTTGATCTGTACGGCATCGGCGCGCACAAGTTCCTGAGTCATGTGGAAAAGCCGGGTGATTACGCACTACAGAACGCAGCAGATGAAACTCCGCTTTCTTATGAAGCATTTCCAGATGTAGAAGCGATGGGGCTTACCTGGCCGCTTCCGACTCTGCGTCTGACCTCCGCAAACCGTGAGCAGCTGACCGACTTGGTTGCCAAAATCGCAAAAAACTGGGAAGCATATGCCGAAGGCAACTCCATCACTGTCCTTGCGCTCCGTCAGGGAGAAAAATATCAGATCAAATTGATCCTGTGCGGTGAACCGGCAAATACACAGATTCGCCCGACCTCTTCCACACTGTTCCCGAATCCGTTCGGCCCGATGGGTAAGATCGGCTTTGCGATTCTGGACAGGCAGCAGTGGCTCGACTGCCAGGCTCTGACAAAGAAAATTCTGGCAGATGAAAACGTCGCTGATGATCCGCAGCTATCGAAGTATGCACCGTGGCAGAAACATATCACCACCAATTACTCTGTTGGCTCAGACAACATTCATTTCATTATGGATATGGAGATCCGCAACGCCTTCGTTGAGAAGCTGTTGCAGATGGCTGTATTTGAATTCAGCGAACGCGCATATCCGAAGTATAAGGAATTTATCGAGCACGCAGCTGACTGATTGCTTTATTTTATCAAATGATATACACCTACACCAAAGCCGTCCGCGATTCTTCCGGACGGCTTTTCCATGACTTCCCGTAAACCGGAGGATGTCGTTTACAGAATACGGATCATTTTCACAAACAACTTCATCTTTGGCAATACCAGTCCGTCTCTTTTGTTTATCCATATCTCTATTATACTACTGCCTGTTTCCTTTCGCATCCCCTTTTGTGCGGTATCGTATTTGGAAAAAATTAGCATTTTGCAGAAAAAATGTAATAAATGGTTGACATTTGTCTCAAAAACAACGATAATATTAACAGTGTTGTAGGTGAATTTGTATAATGTTGGCATATAAAGCTGTTCTAACGGCGCGGACTGTATGATTGGGACGCATCTTTTGACTGCGATATATTTATTCCATGCAGGGGTGGAACGGGCGTGCATGTCATTTGACGCATCATTCCAATCCTCACATTGCACGGAATAGCGTGAGTGAAAGTGAATATGGAAGAGATAAGATTTAGTGCATTAAATAAACAGCGCAATATCCGGTTTCTACGAAGATACCTGAATTTGACACAAAAGGATTTTATTAACCAGTTTTTGTCTGATGAAAACGGAAAGCCTTCGATGAGCGTTGCCACCTTTTCCAATTTGGAATCGAAAGGCGGCGCGCGGATCAATGAGGTCGTACTTGCAGCGGCTGAAAATCTTGGAATGGATGCAATGCTGTTTTCCATGGAACCGGAGCGGTTTGCGGACAGACTGGAGATGATTCTTCCAGATCAGGTGGGAGCAGATGGGTTGTTCGGTATTGGAAATACCAAAAAGAGCAATATAAATCAGCTGCTGAACCGGTTGACGCTGTATTTCGCAGAAAAGCTGCTTGATAAGACACTGAAGAAAGGCGACAAGATAGAATCCGAGCGCGTGCTTGCGGAAAAGCTGGGTGTTGGACGCTCCGCCGTTCGAGAAGCGCTAAAGGTGCTGGATATTCTGGGAATGATCGATATACGTCCGGGGCAGGGATCCTTTATCAGCAACGATGAGACAGACTTTTTCAGCATTCCGCTCTCGTGGTCGCTGTTTCTGAACGGAAATCAGGTTGAGAGTATTCTGGAAATCAGAAACATTCTCGAAAAGAGGGCTGCTGAATTGACGGCGGAGTCTATCACAGAGGAGCATCTGCAACGGCTTGAGGATGTTTATCATGGACTTCATCAGGCGTATGTCAGTCGGAATTATAAGGAATTTCTTGACGCAGATACGCAATTTCATATTTGCCTTGCGGAATATTCCGGTAATCAGGCAATCTACAGTATGATTCTCGTTATCAGTAACCTGTTGAAGCATGTCAGCGGAACAGGCATGGCGAATGAAGCGCAGATGAAGGAGATCTATGAGGAACATCAGTTGATCTATGGCGCAGTTCTTGCGCATGATGCTGCGGCGGCAGGAAAGTATACGGAAGATCATCTGATTCGATCTATGCATCGGTACAATTACAGATAGGCTTCAGCTATGACAGATGCCTGAAAGGGGCTGCTGCCATAGCTTTTGTTTCATGTGAACTACCGGCAGCCTCATTTCAAATGAAAGGAGCACCGCATCATCCGGACGGCAGCGCTTTTCAGGAAAAACAATGCCAAACGTCTGTTGCGAAAACTCGGGAGCCCTGCGTTTCCGCATCGCATTTGGTCACTGTTTTTCCGGAGAAATTGCTCTTGTCGAATGACACGGTGCAACCCTGTCAATCTGATTAAAATATGGGCGCGGAATAAATATGCTTCATATTATCGCTGTTAATGTACAACAACCGGCATCGTTCCAAAGCAGTTGTTATAGATCGTTCGCGCTGCGGAGACCGGAAGGTTGATGCAGCCGTGAGAACCGGTGGTGCGGTAATAGCTGCCGCCAAAGGTACTGCGCCATCCGGCATCGTGCAGACCGACGCCGGTAGAGGTATCGATCGGCATCCAGTAGCTGACCGTTACGCCATATCGCGGCATAGCATAATTGCGCCGCTTAAATTCGATCCAGTATGTTCCTGTCGGTGTGGTCGTTCCGTTTGATACATTACCCGTGACACATGGTGTATCAATAATCAATTCGCCCTGATAAACCAGCCATACATGCTGCTGGCTGATGCTGACATCAATATATGTATTTCCGAGTCCGCCATTTGTCTTATAGGTTTCTTCCTGTGAATATTTTGGTTCGCGTTCAACCGTCCCGCCGGAGAGGATATCCTGAGCCAGTTGCTCTGTCTCTGCCTCAGTGTCAACAATATATCCATAGATACCGCCTGAAATGGTAAATTCGCCGCAGCCAATGGTAGAAACCGTGCGTTCCTTGCCCACTGTGTTAAACTGCTCCTTGATGTTCGCATCGACATAAGCGCCGAGCTTTTCCTTGTCAACCGAAGCGGTCAGATCATCACCAATCGTCAGCATGGACGAAATATCATCCGCGGACAGCGTTACGGCGATATCGTCGCGCTTGATGGTGACGGAGGAATTCAGTGCGGCATCCAGCTGTTTTTTTGCATTTTGGAAAGTCTCAGATTCCACAGTCAAAGCGGGCTGAATATAGCAGTCGATCTGGTATTCGGCGCTGCCTTCATTCATCTGCTCGATGAGCACTTTGGAAAACTCCTCCTGATCCAATTCATTGCCATAAACTTCGTCAACGGGTTCAAATGCTCCGTTTGCGTATGTTACGCTTGCGTTTTGGGACTGTACCTTGTCCTGACGTGTCATGCAGTTCATAGCAGCGACTGTGCTTTGCAGCTTTTCTGCGTTATAGCTGGTCTTCAGCGTATAATCCCGTCCGCTGCCAACCAGATCCGCCATCCATTCAAAGGGTCTTTGGTCGGACAATGCATTGTTCATGACGGTTATATTTTCGTCACTGCTGTCATAGACAAAGTCAATGTCCGCAGCGGATAGCTGATCTTCTGTGCCATCGCCCTTGATCGCCAATGTATACGCATTTAACGATTCATCGAGAAGCGATTTTGCGTCCTCGATTGATTTTCCGCTCACATCAACGCCATTGAAGGACGTTTTGGGGGCAAAATGGTTTTGGAAATAATATGCACCGCCAAATTCCGCAATGCATACAACGCCGACAACAGCAATTGCCGCACCGATAATGATTTTCTTTGTTTTGTTGATCAATGTTCCATCCTCTTCATAATCGCATCATGTTTATGGTTATCTTTTGACATTATACCACATTGTCACACGAGTTACCATGCCTGCGGTCGATTATTTGCAGATATTTCCCGATTTTTTGGGATGATTCGATTTCTGTGTCGGAAAAAGAATCGCTGTTCAACGGTAAGGCAGCGCCGCGCAACTGCCTCATGAACAGCAAAAGGCATCCGGAATGTGATTCACGGATGCCTGAGCCTGTCGACAAAGGTCG
>CAYNPX010000001.1:0-41622 GCA_964399205.1 uncultured Butyricicoccus sp. | reverse complement strand
ATGAGAAAGAATTTACCGGTTGTTTGTTCCGTCTGTCGACATGGGTCGCAGACGGTTTTGTTATGTCTGTGTATTTTTTTAATCATCTGACGGCATGATCTGTATACGTTTCATCCTTGGATAGGCTCTAAGGATTTGCAATATTTGATGGGACATGCTACAATTGACATGACAATGAATTTATACGCACATATTCGGAGGTAACCCCTGTGGGAAGAAAAGAAGCAAGAGAGATCGCACTGCATCTCGTATTTGAACTGAGCTTTAAGCAGTTTGAGGATGACGATCTGTTGACAGATCGTCTGGAAAAGTCTGTGATGGATTCACTGGCGGGAGACGTTGCACTGTACGCGGGTAAGCTGACAGACGATCAGAAAAAATATATCCGCGATACGGTTTTGGGTGTCTGCGCGCATTATACAGAGCTGGATGCTGTGGTCGCGGCGCATTCAACCAACTGGAACACCAATCGTCTGACCCATATGACCATGTCGCTGCTGCGGCTGGCACTGTACGAAATGCAGTATGCAGAGGATGTCCCGGTCGGAACCGCAATTGATGAAGCTGTGGAATTGGCGAAGAAATATGAGTCGAAGGAAGCCTCTTCGTTCATCAACGGCGTTCTTGGTGCTGCTGCACGTGAAAAGGCGGAATAATGGCACGTTTTTTTGGCGTTGACACCTCAAATTATCGTACTTCTGCGGCGCTGTTTGACAGCGAAAGCAGGGAGTGGCACAACTCCGGACGGCTGCTGGAGGTGCCGGAAGGGCGTATCGGTTTGCGGCAGAGCGATGCCCTGTTTCAGCATACGCTGCATTTGCCGGAGCGCATTGCGGAATTACCGGCGGGCTTTGGCGGGCAAATAAAGGCTGTTGCGGCGAGTACCCGACCGCGTGCGGTAGAAGGTTCCTATATGCCATGCTTCCTTGCGGGGGCGGGAACGGCACGCAGCATAGCGCACGCGCTGGCAGTACCGTTTTATGAGGTCTCCCACCAGCAGGGACATCTTGCGGCAGCGGCATTGTCTGCGAATGCGTTGCCGTTACTGCATGAGCCGTTTCTCGCGTGGCACCTGTCCGGTGGGACAACGGAGCTGCTGCATGTTACGCCGGACGGCGCGCTGTTCACAGCGGAGATCATCGGAGGGACGGATGATCTTGCGGCAGGTCAGCTGATCGATCGTGCGGGCAGGCTGCTGGGGCTGCCGTTTCCATCCGGTGCGCAGATGGAACAGCTTGCAGATTCCTGCGATGCGCCGGAAAAGCCGTTTTGTCCGAAGGTGACAGACAGCTATTTTTCACTTTCCGGTGCACAAAACAAAATCGAACAGCTGCATAACAGCGGCGCGCCGCGTGAGATTGTGGCGCGCTATGCAATTGATATTGTATCGGAAGCGGTGATGAAAGCGACGGCGCAGGCAGTGCAGAAATTGCGGCTGCCGGTATTGTGTGCCGGCGGCGTCATGTCCAATCGTCTGCTGCAGCAGCGCATGAAGCGGCAGTTCGGCGCATATTTTGCCGAGCCGATGCTTTCCGGAGATAATGCTGTCGGCGTAGCCGTATTGGCGGCAACTTTGAGCGGGGAATGAACATGAGACAACAAAATGTTTACACAGTTTCTCAAGTGAATCATACAATCAAGCTGATGCTGGAGGATCATGAGCCGTTTCGCAATATCTATGTACAGGGCGAAATTTCTAATTTCAAGGCGCATTCCTCCGGTCACAAATATTTCACATTAAAGGATGAGGGCGGCGTGCTGTCGGCGGTTATGTTCCGTTCGGATGCGGTGCGCCTGCGTTTCCGTCCGGAAAATGGAATGAAAGTCATTGCCCGCGGGCGCATCAGCTGCTATCCGAAATATGGACAGTATCAGATGTACATCGCGGATATGATGCCCGACGGTATCGGCGCGCTGACCGTTGCATTTGAGCAGCTCAAGCAGCGTTTATATGCCGAAGGACTATTCGATGCGGAACGAAAAAAAACGATTCCGCGTATTCCGCAGAAAATTGCGATCATAACCTCGCCGACCGGCGCGGCTGTGCGCGATATGCTCCGTATTCTCAAAAGAAGATATCCGATTGCGGCAGTGCAGATTTATCCTGTGCTCGTACAGGGCGAGGGCGCGGCGGCAGATATTGCGGGTGCGATCGCAGCAGTCAATCGCCGTGGAGAAGCGGATGTTATCATCACCGGGCGCGGCGGCGGCTCGTTGGAGGATTTGTGGGCGTTTAACGAGGAAATTGTAGCGCGTGCGATTGCAGCGTCTGACATCCCGGTGATCTCCGCTGTCGGGCATGAGCCTGATGTTACGATTTCAGATTTTGCCGCGGATGTACGCGCAGCGACGCCGTCCAATGCGGCGGAGATATGCGTACCGGATCGCGCGGAGCTTCGCCGGTTCCTGCTCACGGCGGACAATGCGCTTCGCAGCGATATGCAGGCGATTTTGACGGCAAAGCGAATGCAGCTGGAGGCGCTGGATAAACGGCGCAGGCTGCGAACGCCATCCGGTTATATTCAGGACAAGCGGTACGCACTGGGGCATGTATCCGGTCAACTGGCAGCTGCAATGCAGAACATCGTTGCGGCCAAACGACAGGAATTTGTCAAGCAGGCGGCGTATTTGGATGCATACAGCCCGTTAAAGGTGCTGGCACGAGGCTATTCTGTCGTGACAAAGGACGAGCAGGTCATAGCCAGCAGCGCAAAGCTGCGGCGAGAGGATGAGATCGTTGTCCGGTTCGCCAAGGGCGGCGCTGTGTGCAGGGTAACACAGGTCAAGCGGAAAATATGAGGAGAGCACATGGAAACTTTGACATTTGAGCAGGCGATGAAGCGCCTTGAGGATATTGTATCCCAGCTGGAGGCCGGGGAAGCTCCGCTGGATAAAAGTATGGCACTGTTTGAAGAAGGGACGAAGCTGTCTGCGTATTTATCCAAACTTTTGGATACTGCGGAACAGAAGGTGACGATGGTCACAGGGAAGGACGGCGAGGAAGCCGAGGTGCCGTTTGAAATGCAGGAAGGGGAATAGGGTATGGCGCTGAATGAATGCCTTGCAGCATATAGTAAGCTGACAGAGGAAAAACTGTTGGAATATATCCGGCCGCAGGAGGACAAAGGACAGACAGTTATTTTTGAGGCTTGCCGCTATTCCGCAATGGCTGGCGGCAAACGGCTGCGTCCGGCGCTGGTGCTGGAATTTTGCCGTCTGTGCGGCGGTGATATACAGGCGGCACTGCCGTTTGCCTGTGCGCTGGAAATGATTCACACCTATTCACTCATACATGATGATCTGCCGTGCATGGATAATGATGACCTGCGCCGCGGCAAGCCGACCAACCACAAGGTCTATGGCGAAGCGACTGCTGTGCTCGCCGGCGATGGTCTGCTGAATCTTGCGTTTGAAACGGCATCTGATCCGGCGAATACCGCACTGATTTCCGCAGAAACACAGCTCAGGGCGATTCGTGTGCTGTCACGCGCTTCCGGCATGGAAGGCATGATCGGCGGACAGGTACTTGATATGCAGGCGGAGAAAACTCAGATTTCCCTTGCGCAGCTGAAAACCTTGCAGGAACTGAAAACCGGCGCGCTCATTGGCGCCGCCGCGCAGCTTGGCTGTCTGATTGGCGGCGCAAGTGAGGAGCAGACACAGGCTGCGCTGGAATATGCACGCTGCATTGGTCTTGCTTTTCAAATTCAGGATGATATCCTGGATATAGAAGGCGATGAAGAGACATTTGGCAAACCGATTGGCTCGGACAGTGAAAACGGCAAAAGCACTTATCCTTCATTGCTTGGTCTGGCGCGCTGTCATGCGCTTGTTCATGAATTATCCGAACAGGCAGTACATGCGCTGACACCATTTGCCGATGCCGGTATGCTGCCGGAACTGGCGCGTTCACTGGCGGATCGCAGAAGCTGAAATGGAAATAGCTCTCAGAAGCAAACGATCTGGGAGCTATTTTTGATTCCTGTGAGAATGACAGGCGTTCATGCTATTTTGACTGGCTCCTGTGCAGCAAATCCAGTACGTAGTGCAGCGCATCGATCTCAATCTGGCCCGGCGCCGATGCCAGTCCGATTGTACCGAATGTAACAGCACTTCCAAATACTTCGCCGCTCAGACGGCTGATGACACCCCTGCTGCCCATAGACATGGTAATGAGCGGACATTCGCTTTCGCGCGACATCTGTTCTGTTGCACTGAGCAGTTCCAGTACATCCTGTCTGCTCTGCGGCATGACGGAAATTTTCAGGATATCGGCGCCCAGCGCTTCCGCCCGATGCATTCTGGACACAAGCTCTGCCTGCGGCGGAGTTTTTTCAAAATCGTGGTTGGAAATAATCACCGGCATACCATTTTTATGTGCTGCCGAGACAATATCCGTAACGATAGCATCGCCGCAGAACAGTTCAATGTCGATCATATCCGCGAGCCGTTCCGCAATCGCCATCGTATTGATTTTCCGGTAATATTCCATGCCGATCTCCATTTTACCGCCTTCTTGTGAAGAACGGAATGTGAACAGAATCGGTTTGTGATCCAGAATGCCGCGCAAAATACGAGAGGCACGGCGAATACTGTCGGGATTTAAAATATCCTCAAACCAGTCAACACGCCATTCCACAATGTCAAAATCCTTATTACTCATCGCGCGTGCCTGTGAGAACAGCTCATCAATATTTCTTGCGACGATCGGAACGCAGATTTTCGGAATACCTGTTCCGATCGAACAACCCTTTACACAAACATCTTTCATGTGGGTACCCTCCATCAATCTCGAATCTGGGCGGCATCTGAAAAGCCAAGGAACCTCTGAATCAGCGCTTTCCTAAAATTGTCCGGCTTCCGGATCACGCCCGATTGCATTGCAATACTTTTCATTATTTTACCATGCTTTTATGAAATTTTCCATGTATTTTATTCCCTCACATTTTTCCGCGCCTTTGTCAAAAAGTCAGCTACAATCAGGCTGTGTTCCAGCTGCTGATAGCAGAATTCTCTGTCACCGGATTCGATTTCCTTTGCAAAAGCGCAAAATTCAGATGTTAATCTGTGAGCGGGCGAAGCATCGAATTTTTTCTCTGTTCCGTCGTTTTTCCTCAATACGATTTCTCCGCAGCGATTTGCGGGTGTTTTCTGCATGATATATCCCTTTGTTCCCTGAATGACGTAGCTGCATGGAGCGGAACAGTCTTTCGCTGCAACGCTGACTGCCTGAAAGGTGTCATACGTCAGCAGCAAAATTCCACTGGTGTCAATGCCTTGCTCAATATTCGGTAAATACTGTATCTGCTTTGGTGATCCAAACAATCCGACCAGATAATGCAGATTATATACATTCAAATCCATCAGTGCACCGCCGGCCTTTTTCGGATCGAAAACCGGCAGAATTTCCCCCTGTTTAAATCGGTCGTAGCGTCGGCTGTACTGGCTGAAGTTGCAGCTGACGATTTTCACATCGCCAACCTCTGGCAGCCATTCCTTCAGCTTTGCAAAATTGGGAAGATATACAGTTGAAATCGCTTCAAATAGAAAAGCCTGCCGTTTCTTTGCCAATGACATAAGTGTTTTCGCTTCATCATATGTACTCGTCAAAGGTTTTTCCAGAATGACATGCTTTCCCGCTTCCATTGCCTGTTTTGCCATTTCAAAATGCAGATGATTGGGTGTCGCAATGTAAACGACATCAAAGCTTTTCTGCCGTAAAAATTCCGCATAATCGTAAAATCCAGTTTTAATGTTATATTTCGCGCACAGCCGCTGTACCGTTTCCCAGCTTCTTCGGGTTCCGCATAATGCCGCGGCGCTCCACCCGCACTGTTCTAATAATGGCAATACTTCTGTCGTGATATTTCCGCTTCCTACAATTCCGATTTTCATGGCAGTTCTCCTGATCTGTTATCGTTGCCGCAGATAATGATTTCTTCACTTTGCTTTATCTCATTATATTTATTTTTATATTATAACACGATGAAATGTCTGAGAGCAAAAAAAGTGCATCAGAAAGGATACGAGATGATTTATACGCAAATAGCAGAAAATGGTTCCACTATATGTCGTATCGCGGATATGCTTCTGTTTTGATAAGAAAAAGCCCATATGGGACGTGTTTCCTGTTCCACTTCCCATGCGGGCTCATTCCATAATAGAGAATAACAGAAGGAGATGATTGTTTTCTGTCACTGAGTCGTCGTATCATTCCCGCCGGTACAGTTTACATCACTCTTTGCGGTTATTCCTCATAGTGTATTGGTGCTGTTCCAGTAAGTTATTTGATTGCGTTGAAGCACGACAGATCAGAACGTGATGATTGGCTAAGAAAAGAGAACAAATCAACATCTGATTGAATCGTTATGATGCTGTCCGGCTTTAATTACATCAGCTTACGGAATAGCATCTTGAAATCGTCAATGCTTGCATCCTTCGGGTTTCCCGGAGCGCAAGCATCCGCAGCTGCGGACTCCGCAAGGAACTGCAGATCCTCTTCCTTCATCGCATCCAGTTTGGTCGGGATGCCGACATCATTGGACAACTGACGAACTGCATCAATGGCCGCTTTTCGGTAAGTCGCCTGATCCATGCCTGTAGTGTCCACACCCATTGCCTGTGCGATATACTTAAACCTCTCGCCAGTACATTCCTGATTAAACTCCATCACGATCGGCAGCATCATAGCGCAGGCAACGCCATGCGGCGTATCATAAACTGCGCCCAGTGTATGAGCCATGGAATGCGCAATACCCAGACCGACATTGGAGAAAGCCATACCGGTCACGTACTGACCCAGTGCCATGCCTTCTCTGCCTTCCTGTGTATTCTGAACCGCACCGCGCAGATTAGCCGAAATCAGCTTGATTGCTTCGAGGTTCAGGCAGTCAGCCAATTCCCATGCACCCTTCGTGGTATATCCTTCAATTGCATGTGTCAGTGCATCCATACCGGTTGCAGCAGTCAGACCCTTTGGCATAGAGGACATCATGTCCGGATCAACAACAGCGATATTCGGAATATCGTTGGTATCAACACAAACAAACTTGCGCTTCTTTTCTACATCGGTAATCACATAGTTGATCGTTGCTTCTGCCGCCGTACCGGCAGTAGTCGGAACAGCAATGGTAAAAACAGTTGGATTTTTGGTCGGAGCAACGCCTTCCAGAGAACGAACATCCGCAAATTCCGGATTGTTGATGATAATACCGATCGCCTTGCCGGTGTCCATAGAGGAACCGCCGCCAATGGTAATCATATAATCCGCTCCGGACTTCTTGTAGGCTTCTACGCCTGCCAACACATTCTCAATGGTTGGATTCGGCTTGATATCGGAATAAATCTCGTAGGCCTGATGATTTTCGTCCATCAGATCCGTCACCTTCTTTGTGACATTGAACCTGACCAGATCCGGATCGGAAGCGATAAACGCCTTTTTTAGCCCCTTGCTGCTGATAATGTTCGGGATCTCCTGAATTGCGCCCTTTCCGTGATAAGAAATACCATTGAGGACAAAACGATTGACAGCCATATTACTTTCCTCCTGTTAAAATATATCTTTTATGTCATACAGATAAGCACTCCAATGTTTCCCGCCTGATCTCCGGCAACGCAACCCAATGAGCCGCATTGCACAGGATCAAACGAATTTCTGGTAGGAAACAGGAAGGATCTGTTTCATGACCTGATAGGAAATAAAATATCCTGCCAGTTCATCATTGATTGCAGACAGACACCTTTGTTTATCTGTAATTTTATTATACTACTCTGTGTTTTCTTTTGCAACCTTTTGTATGGTATTGCCATAAATTCTATAATATGGATCATCAGGTGTAAAATTCTTTTCCGTCCTCCAGACGCAGGCACGCCAGACAGCCTCCCGGCAGGATAGAACGGAACGCAGTCCCGCAGTCGATATCCATATAGTTTTTGTATCGCCAGATGCGCAGCGGTACACAGTTCTGGTAATAGGCGGTTGGCGTGTGACCGGCGATAACTGTTTGAGAAAATGCGGCCGCTTCCTGTTTGGTTACACGATTCCAGAGAAGATATTGCAATGCATCTTCCCGATCTGCCTCCGGCGGGGCAGGGGATGCATGGACGAGTAAATAATCCGTTCCATTGCAGAAGATTGTCAATTGAAGCGGCAGCGTCGTAAGATATTTTGCCAGATCCGTGCGTTCGTCAGCGGACAGACGGTTTAGCTCCTCGAATGTCTGCGGGTCAAACCATTCCTCCTCCAAAGGGTCATTGCTGTGCAAAATTCCTTCCAGAAGCATGAGTTCGTGGTTGCCCATGAGCAATGTCATGTTTTGTTGGCAGCGAATGTATTGCAGCAATTTGACGCCGTGTGGACCGCGATCTACAACGTCGCCGATGATATAGAGCTGATCGGTTGATGAAAATCTGATTTTAAACAGCATGAGCCGGAAATGTCCCCAATCTCCGTGCAGATCTGACATGATATACGTTGCCATGGTGCAGCCTTCTTTCTTTTATAGCAGAACAAAGCCGATGATACCGGATATTTCTCCGATCAGCAGTCCGGCGGCGACATCACGCGGGAAGTGTACACCGCCGATCACACGGATATACGCCATCAAAACGGCAAGAATCGTGAGTGCGATGCCTGCCCACGGAATGATAAAACCATAGGCCCATGCGATGATCGTTACGCAAAAGACATGGCGGCTCGGAAAAGAATGTCCTTTTGTCTTTTTATGGATCAATGGCCGGATCTTTAACGCTTCATATGGACGCGGCGCGTTGATGCGGCTGCGGAAAAGGCTGATAGCGGCAAAGGAAACCGCAGGTACGAGTAAGACACGCAGCAGGCGGATATCCTGCTGCCATGTCAGATATATCAGGAGAAGCGGATAGAGTATATAAACCAGTCCGGTTATTATTTTATTGAGCAGGAGCAGTGTATGCGTCAGCTGCGGATGGCGGCGCAGTACAGCTGTCCAGCGTTCATAATCCTGTGCAGTCATTGGCAATCGCTTCCTTTATCTTTGAAATAAAAATCGAAAATCACCTTTTCCCTTTGCTTCACATAGAATGCACCAAACTACTGAGATGGAGGGAAAGCTATGAGTGAACGAGTAACACCCGGTCCCGTATGTGGAGATAATCCAATTCGGGAAGCTGTATGTGTTCATACAAATAAGAACCGCAAACACACATATTATTTCTGCGGTAATAGAGGATAGATATACAGTTTTATGCTGGAATCGTCATATTGTTTGACTTTTTCATAGTCAATACGCGCAACGATTGCTTTTAGCATATCATTTTTTTCCTGATTGGATGCGGCATTTGTATAGGCGTGCATGAGTTGAACCGTGTGCGGAGCGGATGGTACCTGCCGGGTCAGTGCGTTCGCGCAGTGCTGTTCTGTCTTTGCGGCGGCATCCAATTTGGCTTGCAGCTCCTTCTGATTTTGCTCAATCGTTCTGCGGCGTGCGGCAAATTCATCGGGAGAATATATCCCAAGTTCCAGCATATCGTATGTGCGTTCGATTCTGGCAGCTTGCTGTTCTAATTGTTCGGAGATGCGTTTTTGCGTTTGCTTTGCCTGCCGGATGTGGTCAGTGAGCTGCGAAATACAAGTGCTGTTACTGATTTCCATGGTATAACCGGAAAACCAGCTGTTCAGGGCAGTGATCAGCGCATCTTCAATGACAGGTAAACGTGCGGATACCGTATCACAGGTGAGATTGCGGCAGCATAGAGATGGCGTTTTGCCGCTGCGAGAAACAAGCTGCATTTTACATCCGCATTTGCGGCAGTATAAAATACCCTGCAATGGATTGACCAGTTTCGTATCACTGCGCAGTGGAACACCGGGATGAGTACGCCTGCGTGCCCGAGAAGCATCGAATAGCGCTTGCGGTACGATCGGTTCGTGAATGCCTTTACAGATGAGGTATGCCTCCCGCGTTGGTCTGTGGCTGATCTGTCTGCCGTCCCTGGACGTGCGGATGACCGGACGGCGTCCCCAGTATACATATCCGGCATATGTGATATTATCCAGTATGGAGCGCACAGCAGACGCGCTCCATGCGTTTCCTTTTCCGGTGGGAATATTTTCGCTGTTTAAGATACGTGCGATTTTTTGAAAACCGTAGCCGTTGTCAACGTACATATGAAAAATCTGCTGTACAACGGCAGCGGCTTCCGGAACGACGCGCAGAGTCCAGCCTTTGCCGTTTTCAATGTGTATGCGCATATAACCATAGGGTGCGGTTTTACCCAGGAATTTTCCCTCTTTGACGGCGGCAATTTTTCCGGCTTCCATCCTGCGGCGAATCGATTTATATTCCCGCCTGCTCATGAAAAGTCCAAACTCAAAATATTCCTCATCAAATTCATTGCCCGGATCATATATTTTAGCGGGTGTTACAATTTTTGTGTTAGAATATTTGAATGCCTGTGATACAATCCCCTGATCGATGCTGTCGCCGCGGGCGAGGCGTTCGACCTCCATCACAAGAACTGCATCCCATTTTCCATTTTCTACATCGTGTAACAGACGCTGCATTTCCGGTCGAGCCGCTATGGTTTCACCGGAGCGCACTTCTTCGTAAATTTCGCCGATTTCCCGCTCCTGCCGTTTCGCCAGCTCTAAGAGTGTGGTCTTGTGCCGCAGAAGCGTATTCCCACGACCGCTTTTCTCTGCATCGAGATCGAAGCGTGATTTGCGTAAATAAATTGCATCCATATCCGTTCTCCCCTTGTGCTCTTTTGATAAAACTATGCAGCGGAGAAAACAGGAAGAAGTATGGTTCTGTATGTTACGCTTTTTCACAACTATATCATATCCGGCCATGTATTGCAACCGGCGAAAACGCCTGTCGGTCGGACAACTGCGCATATAGAAGGATGGAATGCGATGGAAGCATATCAGCCGCTGAAAGGAAATGTAATTGCCGAGTACCAGACGGATTCAGGGGCAGTCGTATATGTTATGGATACATTTCTTTGTGATACATCTGATGAAGCGCTGCGGGCACGCGAGGAGCAGACCAGAACAGAGGTCTGTAGAATTTTACAGCGCCAGCTACAGCAGAAACGATAGAGCGTATATACTGACATGTACTGCTGACAGGAGCATTTGCTGTGTTCGTGTAGACAAATCGTTCGATGTAGCAGTATAATTACTTCAGTATGAATGAACATGCGGCGGGAAAGAGATGGTTGGGTACAGATGAAATCCACCCGAATATAAAACAAAAAAGGAGCCACAGTTATGCTTGACTGGATGGGACGGGATATTCATTATCTGCGTATTTCTTTGACAGAGCGATGTAATTTAAAATGTATCTATTGCCGGGAGGAGACTGCGTTCTGTAAGGCAAGGGATGAGCTGACATTGGATGATCTCACGAAGCTGATGCGGTCTTTTATTGCTTTGGGCATTCGGCGCGTGCGTCTGACAGGCGGCGAACCCCTGATCCGTAAGGATCTGGAGCAGATCGTTCAGATGATTGCCGGATTCCCGCAGATTTACGATTTAAGTATGACGACAAATGCACAGGGGCTTGCGGATCGAATCGTTCCGCTGCACCGGCTTGGACTGCAGCGGATCAATATCAGTCTGGATTCCCTCGATCCGGTGCGGTATCGAAGCATGACGCGCGGCGGGGATTTTCGTGAGGTTATGCGCAGCATAGACGCAGCGTTGAAACAGGGGATGCAGGTCAAGATCAATGCTGTACTGGTACGCGGTGAAAATGATGATGAGGCGGATGATTTTATCCAGCTTGCCAGGGAATATCCGATTGATGTTCGGTTTATCGAACTGATGCCGTTCAGCGCGCTCGGTACGCAGGACAAGCAGCGCGTGCTGAACAGTGAGATTTTAACGCGGCATCCGGAGCTTTACGCGGTGCCGCCGCGCGATCGGTCGCAGCCATCTGAGGACTATTGCGCGGAGGGCTTTGCCGGACGAATTGGATTTATCAGTCCGATCTCGCATAAGTTTTGCGGCAATTGCAGCCGGGTACGACTGACCAGCGATGGAAAACTGCGCATGTGTCTGGGCAATGACAAGGAAACGGATATCCGACCCTGGCTGTATACAGGCGAAGAACAGCTGACGCAGGTATTGCGCGATGCCATCTATCATAAGCCGGCGGCGCATGTCTTTGAATCCAACATCCGCGCAGCCCGTACAATGAACCAAATCGGAGGATAACAATATGACGTATGGTACAGCAGATACGACAGATATCCTTCGGTATATTTGCCGGCGATTTTGTATTTGCGGCGAACTACAGGCGTGGGAGCAGATCACCCAAGGGAACATCAACACGACATATAAGGTTCTGTGCGATAATAAAACTGAAACAACAGCATATCTGGTTCAACGGATCAACAGCTATGTTTTTGCCGATCCGAGGCAGGTGATGCGGAATATTGATCTTGTTACCCGCCATATAACACGAAAGAATAAAATGAGAGGGATACAGCCTTGCGGGGAACAGCTGCATTTTTACCAAGCGGATACAGGCGAAAATTATCTGTCGCTTGAACAGGATGGAGAAGCGGAATTTTGGCGGGTATGCAATTACATAGAGGATTCGGTCGCATTTGATAAAACGAACGATCTGCGAATCCTTCATGGAGCGGGCGTTGCCTTTGGTTGTTTCTTCGAGCAGCTCAGTGATTTCGACGCACAACAGCTGACTGAGACGATTCCGCGTTTTCACGATACCCGTTTTCGTCTGGAGCGGTTTTTTCAGCATGTAACGCAAGATATCTGCGGGCGGTGCGATGAAGTGCGCGAAGAGATTCGGATGATTGCCGCGGCGAAAGCCTTCGGGAGTAGCTTGAGTGAAAAGCAGGACAGGGGGCTGCTGCCTTTGCGTGTCACGCATAATGATACCAAGCTAAGCAATGTCCTGTTTGATAAGCAGACCTTGCAGCCATTGACCGTGATCGATTTGGACACTGTTATGGCGGGCGCGGTTGCATATGATTTTGGTGACGCCATTCGCTCCGCTGCCAATACTGCGGCATCAGATGAAATGGAATTAGATAAAATACGGCTCGATCTTGGACTGTTCCATGCATTTTCGGCGGGCTATCTGTCACAAACAGCGGACATTTTGACGCAAGCGGAATTGCATTCGCTTGCGCAGGGCGCTGCTACTGTCACGCTGGAGCTTGCAGTCAGATATCTGGACGATTATATCACGGGAGACCGGTATTTTAAAATAAAGTATCCAAAATACAATCTGATAAAGGCGAGATGTCAGCTGGCGCTGTTTCGGGATATGATGGAGAAATACAGCGAGATGGAGCGCATTGTTTATAAAATTGCGAACATGGGAACACCCTGCTGATCTGCTCAATCGGCAAGGTGTTTTTCTTTGATCATTTCGTTGTTTCGGTTTGCAGCGTGATATCTGTCTGCGCCGGTCCGCTGATTCGTTTTCCGGTGTAATCAAAACGGGAGCCATGACAGGGGCAATCCCATGAACACTCCTCCGGACTCCATGCCAGCTGACAGCCGAGATGCGGGCAACGGACGGAAACCAGATATACCTTGCCGGTTTTGTCTTTGTACGCGCCGACCTTTTTGCCGTTTGCAGACACGATTCCGCCATGCTCTTTTGGCAGACGATCCAGTGTCAGATCAGGCATTCCGAAGGTTCGTTTTGCCAGCGATTTTGCGAATTGTCCGACGTTTGCAGATAATTTTCTTGCGGAAGCGCGCAGATAAAAGCGCTGCGGGGAGAACACCTCCGCACAGGCATTTGGTTTCCCGCAGATGCGGTCGGAGAGCAGCGTTGCGGCAACCATTGCGCTGGTCATCCCCCATTTTTGAAAACCTGTGGCGACAAACCAGTTTGGTCTTGACCGAGCAAATTGACCGATATATGGAACGCCGTCGATCGGAATACAATCCTGCGCGGACCATCGGGCGACTTCTACGCTGTTTGGATACCATGCGTGCGCATTTTTTTGTAGAGCCGCATATTGTCCGCCGGTTTGATTCAAACCGGTACGATGGCTTCCGCCGCCGAGCAGGAGCAGTTCTCCGGCATTGCGGAAAGAACATCCGTCATGATCAATACCGAGATATGCGCCATCCAACTGCTGCGCGTGGCGGAGCGCCAAAACATAGCTTCGTTCCTGGTGCATCCGCGCAAAGTACATACCCGGAAAGTTGACAAAGGGATAGTGATCTGCAAAAATAATATGTTTTGCCTTTACTGTTCCATTGCCTGTGCGCAGGACAGTTCCGTCTATGGCTTGCACCTTTGTTTGTTCATAGATAGTAATGTTTTTGGCAATGCAGGATATGAATTTCAGCGGGTGGAACTGCGCCTGATGCGCAAATTTGACTGCCCCTTTCACGGCAAAGGGCAGTACAGTGTCCCGCGTAAATACCGCGTCGATTCCAAGGCTTTGCGCCGCTTCGGTTTCCCGCCGCAGCTGATCCGGATTCCCGCGCGTATACAAATATGTGGGGATGCGTTCAAAATCACAGCTGATATGATGCTGCTGTATCATAGCCTGATACGCTTCGATTGCCGCCTGATTTGCCTGCGCATATTGTCGGGCGCGCTCCATGCCGAAATCACGAATCAATTTGCTGTAAATCAAATCGTGCTGCGACGTGATCTTTGCGGTCGTATTGCAGGTCTGACCGCTCGCGATCCGACCGGCTTCCAGTACGATTACCGGCACGCCGCGCTGCTGTAACAAATATGCGATCAAAATTCCGGCAAGACCGCCGCCGATCACCGCTGTGTCAGTTTCGATATTACCCTCTAATGCGCCGCGCTGAGAAATGGAAGTTTCCTGACTCCAGATCGACTGCATATGCATTCCCTCCACACCTGCTTTTTGCCATAGTATGGGCGAAAATGCACGATCCTATGCGCGGACGGAACTTCTTTCACTTCTCTGGAAAAAGACGATTGAGTGCGTCGTTTTCCGCGAAGCCGCTGACACCAAACGCGCCGGGACCACTGTGGGATGAGACGACGCAGCCGGTTTGTATCCAAAGTACGGTTTCAAATCCAAGTGCCTGCGCGTCCTGCGTCAGTTCTTTTTTGAGTGTCTCGTCCAATCCTTCGGAGTAGACGAATGCAAGCAGGCGTTTGTCCAGCTTTTGCTGTGCGGCGTAATCGCGCAGCATTTTCGGAGCGACCTTTTGCATGGATCCGCGATATTTTTTGGTTGCCTGCAACAGTCCATCGTTTATCTCAATCAACGGATTAAGTGAAAGAATTTTTGCGCCGAGATACGCGGCGTTGCTCACGCGGCCGCCAGCCTTCAGATAGGCGAGATCGCCGGGGAAGAATGCCATGCGGCAGCACCCGCGGATCAGTGTGACAGCCTCAACAATTTGCTGCGGCGTACAGTCGGGATGATTTTCTATATAACGCATCGTTGCGAGCGCAGTGATCGTCTGACCGGCGGAGACATGCCTGGTGTCGATGCTGGTAACATAATCGCGCTCCTCTGCGGCGATGATCGCGTTTTGATAGGAGCATGTGGTCGCAGCAGAATAAGCAAGATGAATAATGTGACCGTCCGGATATTGTGTGTGTATTTCGTCAAAGACCTGCTCAAAATCATGCGGTGTGCAGCCGCTTGTCTGAGGCAGCATACCGGTTTTTTCATAGTAAGAAAAAAGCTCATGGATTGAAATGGTACCATCATCGCGTGTATCGTCTCCAAAGGATACATGCATCGGGACCTGATAAATACCGAAGCGGGCTGACATCTCACGCGGCATATCGGCGCCTGTTTCCACAAGCAAAATATATTTCTTCATACGCTCTGTCCTTTCGTTTCTGTTGTGCCTGAAAACAAAAATGATGCGTTTTTTGCTTACAGGTAAACCGGATTCTATTCCTATTTTATCAAAGAAATGTCGCTGGAACGTAAAGAAACAGATGGGGTTTGTTTACGTATAGTTTACTTTTGCTTGCTTGCGGATAGGCGCTCCATTCGCTTTGATTGGTACCGAAATAACAAATTCGCTGCCGATGCGCAATTCACTTTTTACCGTGATCGTTCCGTTGTTCAGCTCCACGATTCGCTTTGCAATGGATAACCCGAGACCGAGACCGAGCGAGGAACGGCTGGAATCTCCCTGATAATATGGGTCAAACAAATGCGCACAGGTTTCATTGCTCATTCCCATTCCGGTATCGGCAACCGTTACGATTGCAGTATCATCTTGCTGACACAGCGTCACAGTGATTTCTCCGCCATCAGGCGTGTATTTTACCGCGTTGCCGATGATATTGAGCCACAGGTGCTGCATCAGTTCTTTGTTTGAGAAAAATGCTACGTCGGGAAAATCACCGCTGAATTCGATCTGTTTTTTCATCCACTGCGGAGACAAAATAATGGAGCATTGCCGCAGTTGTTCTCCCAGATTATAGGGTTCTATATCTGTGATAATCTTTTGGGAAGACAATTTGGAAAGCAGGATCGTATTGCTTGTCAATCTGGAAAGCCGTTCGGATTCATCGCGGATGATGGCTAAATATTGCCGCTGTACGTCAAGCGGGAGTTCTCGATCCAGAAGCAGCTCGGCAAAGCCATTGATGGACGCAATTGGAGTTTTGAATTCATGGGAATAGTTGTTGATAAAATCGTTGCGCAGAATCTGGACACTCGCAAGTTCATCGCTCATCTTGTTAAAATCCGCGTATACCTGCGCCATCGGATCATTGGGATTGATCGGTATTTTTGCGTTAAAATCCCCGTTTGCAACCTGTTCGATGGCGTTTGAAAGCGTTTTTATCTCCCGCACCCGCTTTCGATAGGTGTATGTATTGGTGGAAACAAGAATCAGGCTCATCATGAATAGCGTGCCCAATATTTCATAGGTTCTGCCCAAATAGGAATTGTCAATTTTTATCACATCACGAATCAGCCATGTCATCAGCAGATAGGAAACAATGGCAGTAATCATAATTGCAATGGATTGGACGAGGATTTCGGGTATGGAACGCCGCAAAAATCCACTGGACGTCTTTCTTGTCATTTTTTTCGTTTCCCTCCGATGTCAGCCTTATAGCCAAGCCCTTTGATCGTGATAATGCGAAAATCGGAAATACCGGACAATCGATTGCGGATACGGCTGATGTGCGTTTTTACGGTATCCTCACCGCTTGCGGAGTGCAGCCCCCAGATGCTGTCTAACAGCTGCTCCTTGGAAAAAATGCGGTCGGGATAGGACAGCAGCTTGAACAGCAGATCAAATTCCTTTTTGGGAAATTCGATATATTGCGAATCGGTGTAGACCGCATACTTTTCAGAATCGATTGTTGTTTGATCGAGTATGATTTTCTTGCTCTGGGAAATATTTGCCCGCCGGAGCAACGCCGCAATGCGCCACAGCAATTCATCGCTGCTAAACGGCTTTGTCATATAGTCGTCTGTGCCGAGCGAGAATCCGCGCTTTTTGTCACACTGCTCCTCCTTCGCCGTCAACAGGAGAAATGGGGTCGAGTACCCTTCGTTCCGTATGGTTTGCAGCAATTCATAGCCGTCCATACGCGGCATCATAATATCGGCGACGATCAGGTCGATTCCGCCTTTATGGATGTGGTTCAGCGCCTCCAGTCCGTCACATGCCGTCACGACAGTGTAGGTGTCGGACAGCCTTGCAGATGTCAGCAGCCGCATATTTCTATCATCATCAACAACAAGAACATTTGCCATTGTATTTGCTCCTTTGTTTCGGCGCAATCCGGACACGCCATAGTATACATTTATTCTAACATAATTCTGTAGCTGAAACATAAACAAATTTAACCGAAAAGTTTACCTATAGTTTACAAATGGAACGGGCTGGTTTTGGATTTTGCGTCTGCAAAAGAAGAAGCAAGCGGATAAGCAAAATCAATTTGCGAAAAAATGGAAAAAAGGCTATGCATATATGGATATACGTAGTATAATACAGGAAACAGGTTTGTTAGTGCACACATACTTTTGCTGTCGCATGTGTAGATATTTTATAGGGGCAGGTAAACCTTATGACGTTAAAAGAATTGGAAATCGGTCAGTCCGCGGTGATTGATGTTGTCGGTGGAGACGGCGCGTTGCGGCAACATTTTCTGGACATGGGTGTGATTCCCGGCGCGGAGGTAACATTGGAAAAATTTGCTCCAATGGGAGATCCCATGGAGCTGCGGATACATGGATATCAGCTGACCTTGCGATTGGCGGACGCGGAAAGAATCTCCGTCCATAAAATCAGACAGCCTTCGCAGGCGGTCAGGCAGAAACAGGGAGGCTTTGGCGAAAAGACAGAGCATCCGGGACTGGGAGAAGGCGGCATCTATCATGTGAAGGCGGACGAAAATCCGCTTCCGGACGGAACGCTGCTGACCTTTGCACTTGCGGGCAACCAGAATTGCGGCAAGACAACATTATTTAATCAGCTGACAGGCGCGAACCAGCATGTCGGAAATTTTCCCGGCGTAACCGTTGATCGGAAAAGCGGTTCCATCCGCGGAAGAGAGGATACCCTCGTGACAGACCTGCCGGGGATCTACTCGCTTTCGCCCTATACAAGTGAAGAAATTGTATCCAGGCAGTTTATTGTAAATGAAAAACCAAAGGGCATTATCAACATTGTTGATGCGACCAATATTGAGCGGAACCTGTATCTGACGATGCAGCTGATGGAACTGGATATCCCGATGGTGCTGGTATTGAATATGATGGATGAAGTCCGCGGAAATGGCGGCAGCATCTATATCAACGCGATGGAGGAACTGCTGGGCATTCCGGTCGTACCGATTTCCGCGGCGAAAAACGAAGGCATCGAAGAGCTTGTCAATCATGCGGTACATATTGCCAAATATCAGGAACGACCGGGCCGAAAGGACTTTTGCGACGAAAGTGATCACGGCGGCGCGGTCCACCGCTGCCTGCATGGTATTATGCATTTGATTCAGGATCATGCAGAAAAAGCGGAGATTCCAGTCCGCTTTGCTGCGACCAAGCTGGTAGAGGGGGATGAACGCATCCGGAATGCGCTGCGGCTGACACAGAATGAGCAGGAGATGGTGGAGCATATTATCTACCAGATGGAGGAAGAACGCGGTATGGATCGCGCCGCTGCGATTGCGGATATGCGCTTTTCTTTTATTGGCAAGCTGGTAGAGCGGTGTGTCGTTAAGCCGAAAGAGAGTAAGGAACGGGAAAGAAGCCGGAAGATCGACACCGTTCTCACGGGAAAATATACAGCGATTCCGGCTTTTGCGGGCATCATGGCTCTGATATTCTGGCTGACGTTCAATGTGATCGGCGCATGGCTGCAAGGGCTGCTCGAAGGCGCGATTGATATGATTACGTCTGTTGTCGATGTCGGGCTTACCGCATGGCATGTCAATGCGGTGTTGCACTCGCTGGTGATTGATGGCATTTTCAACGGTGTTGGCAGCGTGTTGAGCTTCCTGCCGATCATCGTGACACTTTTCTTCTTCCTCTCGCTGCTCGAGGACACCGGATATATGGCACGTGTTGCGTTTGTTATGGATAAACTGCTGCGTAAGATCGGCTTATCCGGCAGAAGCATCGTACCGATGCTGATCGGCTTTGGCTGTTCCGTACCGGGTGTAATGTCCAGCCGCACGCTGCCGTCAGAGCGCGACCGAAAAATGACGATCATGATGATTCCGTTTATGAGCTGCACAGCAAAGCTGCCGATCTATGGATTTTTCACAGCTGCATTTTTCCCGAAGCACGGCGGCTTGATTATGATAGCACTGTACTTTATCGGAATCGCGGTCGGCATTTTGACTGCGCTGATTTCCAAAAATACGGCGTTCAGGGGAGAAGCGGTCCCATTCGTTATGGAGCTTCCGAATTACCGTATGCCGGGAATGAAAAATGTTGCGCAGCTGCTGTGGGAAAAAGCAAAGGATTTCTTACAGCGTGCATTTACGGTTATCTTTTTGGCAACGATTGTGATCTGGTTCCTGCAAACCTTTGATCTGCATCTGAATGTTGTGACAGCTTCTCAGGATAGCATTCTTGCGATCGTTGCAGGCTGGATCTCACCGATTTTTGCACCATTGGGTTTTGGAGACTGGCGGATTTCTACGGCATTGATTACCGGCTTTATGGCGAAGGAAAGCGTGGTATCTACACTGTCCATCCTGTTCGGGACAACCGATACGCTGCTTCAGACGATCACACCGCTGGCGGCGGCAGCCCTGCTGGTATTCTGTCTGTTGTATACGCCCTGCGTTGCCGCTATCGCTTCCATCAAGCGTGAGCTTGGAAGCAAGTGGGCTGCGGGCATTGTTATCCTGCAGTGCGGCATAGCATGGCTCTGCGCAATGGCAGTTCATGTGTTCGGAATGCTGCTGGGATTTATGTAAATGTAACCGACTGATTTGATACAGCGCCTTACCGGACGATTGGAAATTCGGCAGGGCGCTGTTGGATTTTTTAACGAAGTTATATGCTCCGCTTCTTTTTGATATAGCGGTTCAATATTCCTCCGCCGACGATAATAAATAACGCGACGAAAACGACACGTTTGGCGGCTTCCTGCGGAAGCTGCCCGATTCCGCCGATGGAATCTCGATAAAACATGAGCGTATACTGCACTTCATGCGGTGTTCCCATAGCGGTCGTATCCGCAATAACCGGCATTTCATTGTCCCAGCAGCTGATCGGAATTTCAAATACGGAATTGCTGCCTTCCGCGCTGATGCTGTAATAGGTTTCCGTCCCTACGATCATGTAGTCATAATTGGCGCTGCTCCATTCCACACGGGCATAGGCTTTTCCATCTTTTACGATCATCAGAGCAGGTGTTGAAACAGATGCTTTGCCGCTGCCGCCTGTCAGGTCAACGGAAACAGAATATTCCCCGTCATTCATATCCACTGAAACAGCCTCAACCGGGGAAACCGTCTGTGGAATGTCATTACCTGCGCTTTCATAGCTGTCCAGCGCCTTTTCAATCAGGTCATAGTCCGGAAGCGTTATGAGCATCGCATCCTGCGGCAGACTGTCCGCACGGAATAGGATCGTACAATCCTGCCACCGCTGCGCCTGCGCATCAAAGACAGACAGCGGGATCGCGGTATCCAGCGCCTTTACAGGGAAGGTAAATACGCCGTCCTGATTCGCTTCAATGATGCTATCCGCAGCTTTTTCGCTGCTCTTTGCTGACAGCTTAGACAGGTCTGCGTTGACCGGCAGAAGCTCCGCAGTGATCGTTCCGTCTGTGACGGTGATATCTGCAACGACATCCTGCAATAATGCGGAATCGGATTCTACGGTCACAGTGTACGAACCGTCTGCAATATCAAAGCCATAGATTGGTAGCATTCCATACTGCCCGACTGTGCTGTTTGTTGAAACCGCTGAGGCGCAGGGAGTAAACATTGCCAGAAGCAGCGGCAGCAGGAGCGCAACAAATGTTCTGATTGTTTTTTTCATGATGCGAACCTCCGGCTGTTACATATTTTGTTTCTTATAAACGAACCACAGAGAAATGCCTGTGAAAACGGCAAGATAAATGAGCAGGATAACAATACCAAATGCGTTCCAGCTCTCACCGGAGGCAATACTTCTTAACATACCGCTTGTCTGTGAAAGCGGAAGAGCCGATACGACCTCCCGCAGACCGGCGGGCATACGATCTGTGGAGAAAAAAGTATTGCAGAGATATGCCATCGGCATGATGATGTAGTTGGAAAAGCGCGGAACATCGGCATGGTTTTTTGCCAGAAAAGAAACAACAACGCCGACGGCGGAAAAAACCGCTCCATTTAAAAACATAATGGCAATAGAGGCTGCGTGAAACACCAGACCGGTACCGATTGGCGCAACCAATAACAGAATGATCCCGCCGGCATATAGACCGCGCAGGCTCCCGCCGACGATCTGCCCCACAATGAACTGCCACAACGGCGTTGGAGAAATCATAATCTGGTCAAATGCTTTTTCATATAGCCGCTGTACATTCAGATTCTGCGCGATGGCGTTAAAGCTGCCATTCATCGTGGTCAGGGCGACGACTCCCGGAATTAAAAAATTGAGATAAGGCTCGCCGTGGGAGGTTGTCTGGATGCCCAGACCGAACACCACCAGATACATCAACGGTGCGATCATTGCGGCCAATGTGATTTTATAGAAATCTCTTCGGAATTCGACCCATTTTTCCCAAAGTATCGTTAAAATTCCCATGCGCTCCTCCTATCGTGCGGTCAGATAGCTGCCGGAACGCTCTACAAAAACGTCCTCCAGTGTAGTTTCACGCAGCGCGAGTCTGCCGGTTGCTTTATCCAGATAAGAAAGCGCAGCTTTACGTTCATGGAAATAATGACTGCGAATGCCTTCTGTGGTCATCTCATCCACAGCAAATGCACCGAGGTGATTGATAAAATTGGCGGGAGTGTCTACCTCTTCCAGCTTTCCCTGACACATCATACCGACCCGATCGCAAAGCGACTGCGCTTCTTCCATATAGTGCGTTGTCAGCAGGATGGTCAATTCCTGCTCATTGAGCTTGCGCAGCAGATTCCACATCTGTCTGCGCGACAGCGCATCCATACCGGCGGTTGGCTCGTCGAGAATAAGGATTTCCGGACTGGTCAGCAATGCACGGCACACCATCAGCTTCCGTTTCATACCGCCGGAGAGTTTTCGCACGGTTCGCTTTCGGAATTTGAGGAGGTCGCAGAATGCGAGCAGTTCCTCTGTACGTGCACGGATTTCCCTGCGCGGCATAAAATACAGCCGCCCCTGATATTCCATGATTTCATCCATTGTCATATCCTGCCGCATGGAATATTCCTGTGTGATGACACTGATCTTGCGCTTGATATCTGTCCGGTTTCGCGTCAGCCGTTCTCCGTCAATCGATACCTCGCCCGCTGTGGGGAGCAGGAGAGTTGACAGCATTCCGATGGTTGTTGTTTTGCCGGCGCCGTTTGGCCCCAGCAGGCCGAAAAACTCACCGGTCTGTATGGTCAAATTGATAGAATCGACTGCGGTAAAATCGTCAAATTTTTTGGTCAGATTTTTCAGTTCAATCATTGCAGTTTGGTTCCTTCGCAATAATCAGAGAATAGTACCCCGCGTCATCCGGAATTTCTTCCACGCCGCGATAGATATGCTCGTTCTCCGTTCCGCAGTTTTCCACGGTAACGACGGCACGCCTGCTGGCGGCTAAAATCTCCTTGACCTGCTTCATTTTTTTACCGGATTTCATCAGAACATAGTTGCCGGAATCCGGCAGCTGATGCTGTAAGCTGTGCACAGCAGGAACGATATGCAGCTGCTCATTCCACTTGACGAGAGACGTATTGACGCTTGCAGCGGCAGCACAGAACGAGGTGATGCCGCTTATCATTGCAGTAGGATAGCCATTTTGTTCAACCGCTTGCTGGATATATGTAAATGTAGAATAAATCGAAGGATCGCCGAGTGTTAAAAAGATAACGTTCTTTCCCTGCTTTAGATAAGATACAATGGTTTGAGCGCCCTTTTGATGATTGCGTTCCAGTTCCTCCTGATCATGCGTCATGGGCATATAGACAGGAACCAGTTCTTTGTCCGCAAGTGCGGGAACTGCCTGAATGGCAATTTGATATGCGATGGTTTCTGTCGGAACTGCGCCCGGCAGAGCGATGATGTGATTTTCTTCAATCAGTCGGACTGCTTTCAGTGTCATTAGCTCCGGATCGCCCGGACCGACACCGACTCCATATAATATTCCGTTCATTGTTATGCATCTCTCCTCTTCAGGCTGCGCCGTCCGGATGCTGCGGTGCTGCCTGTAATCCTGTACACAGGTTTTTTCATTATACCACTCAGTGCGGGAAAAAGAAAGGGACTTGTGTTCTTTTTTTGGACGATGCGAGGGTGAGAAAACCGTCCATAAAAGATCATGAAAATGGATATATATTATAAATCTGAGCGATTTTCGGGGTAAAAATATGCATAAATGGTATTGACGCCGAAAAGAAAGCGTGATATTATATGTTATAAAATATGGCAGGCTATCATCGGATGAATTTCATATACTGCGCACATGATATCAAAAGAAAGATTAAAACAGGCTGGAAATATAAACGGGAAGCGATGGTATCAGCTTCCTTCTTTGTGTGTTATTTTATTCTGTAATTTCGTTAAGCGACACCGCGATTCGACAGGAGAATCGTTTGACGATTTCGCTCGTACATTTCCCGTTGCCGTTTAAAATAAATACGGTACGATTGATAGTTTGAAAGGGGAATGGTCATGGATTCCATTCAGAAAATATATGATAAGTATCGTGAGTTTATCCAATATTTTACATTTTCCGTTATTGCGACGCTGGTTGATGTCACGACTGTTTGGATATTATTCCACTCTTTTTCGATAGGTCTCGGCTTTTCCAACACAATCGGCGTTACTCTGGGATTTATTTTAAATTTTTTTCTCTCGGTAAAATTTGTATTTCAGACGAGATACGGTGTGCTTTCGTTTTTGATCTATCTGGTGACATTCCTTATTGGACTGGTCGTTGCAGACTTTGCTATCGTTCAGTCCTATGCATTTGCGATTCAATGGGTTTCAAAGGAACTGGCTTTTCTTTTCGGTAAAGGCGTATCGCTTGTACTTCCTTTTTTCTTTATTTATTTTATTAGAAAAAAGCTATATGCATGTTTGAATCAAAGAAATCAAAGCGAGGAGTAAGAACCTGTATTCATATGTCGGCAATGATGCATCAGCGCTGCGCTTTCCAAGCCGATCGATGTAACAGAAGTGCGACAGGGTTATGAACGATCCTGCCGTATTTTTATAGGCGGATCATTTAGCACATGGGACGATTCCGGGGCGATTCGGTTCATCAAAGCCTGAAAATCATTTTATTGGAACAGCGCAACGAAACAACACGCGGATTTTTGTCTGTCGGGATAAAAATGCAGATGTATGCATAGGATTTACAAATTATTCATATTTATGTGAACTTCCGTTGAGATTTACATGATAAGATAACCATCATACGATAATAGGGGGATATAAAGCATGTGGATCAGCTACTATTTTATGCTGTTTTGTATTTTTAGTTGTATGGGCTGGATTTTTGAAACGGGCTATTGTACAATTATAACAAAGAAATGGGCAAACAGAGGCTTTTTATTTGGTCCGGTCTGTCCCATTTATGGCTGCGGAGCGGTCGCGGTCATTGTGTTATTTCAGAAATTGGAGAACTATGATACAGGCGGTATGCAGTGGTGGCAGGTTTATCTGGTTTCTGTAATCGGCAGCGCTGTATTGGAGTTTGTGACATCTCTGGTTCTGGAAAAGATATTTCATGCATCGTGGTGGGATTACAGTCATTTGCCGTTTAATATTCAGGGAAGAGTGTGCCTGCAGAATTCCCTGCTGTTCGGTGTTGCCGGACTGGTCATTGTTTATATTATCCTCCCGACTGTCAGCACGTGGACCAGGCCAATTTCGGCAATTGCGGTGGAGGGGATAGCATTGGTTATGATGGCGGTCCTTGCAGCGGATTGTACATTGACTGTATGTGCACTCACCAATTTGGATGAGGCGATCAAGGCGAATGAGGAAATCCTAAATTTGCATATGGAGCAGTTTGTCAGTTCTCTGGAGGAGCGCAGACTGGATATCAACGCGCGGATTGCAGAAGAGAAACTGCGGTTTTCCAGACAGCGCGCGGAGAAAATGGTGGAGCGCTTTAATTATGCAAACCGTTCCGCTTTGAAGCGTGTTGTGAGATTCCGCGACAGCAAGCAGGAAAAATATAACGAACAGCGTGCGATTTTCCATGAGGTAATTAAGCGATACAAAAAGTGACTGCCCGGTTGTATCGTTGGCATCACTGTTTTACACCGGAAAGGCTTTATGTTGTATTCCCGCCGGCAGTTCCTGCTTTTATGAAAAATCAACCGTTGACACAAATGTTGCGCCAACGGCTGGTTTGTTTATGCGGAAAAGCAGCAGCCGATCATCCCGAGCTTCGGGAAGAAGACTGTGCATAGCTGATATTGATTTTTATATTCAGTACAGCAAAATCTTCAAACGCATATAGGGGATATGTGTGAATATCCTTCCTGACATAGAGTGTGGTCAGTATACAGAAAACAATTGCACCGATCAGGCAGGCCATCAGATCGAGAATCAGATCGGATATCGATACAGCGGATTTTAAAGCGAATACGGAAATCGCAATCTGCAATAATTCCCAAATAAGTCCCGCTGCCAGTGAGCACGAAAAGCAAAAAAGATTGGCAAATAAGAGCATCTTCTTATTCGGGCGCTGCTTCGTGCAATAGCAGAAGATAGAAGCTGCTGTTAAGCAGAAGAAAAATCCGCCGATCAGATGAATAAATTCACTGTAAAACGGGATATATCGGCGGAAAGAGAGAAGCATTCCGCAGGTGTAACCCAGTAAAATAAAAATTAAATAGAAAAAGACGAGAAGATGTCCGGTGCGAAGATGCCAAAATTTGTGTATCAACTGCGGCAATACCAGCCAGATAATCGTGCCAAGGGATAAGATCGAATACAGTACATTGCCTGTGAATAAGAAGAAAACACTCAGAGCAATACATAATGGCGCATATAACAGCAAAAAAATGCGATTTATACTGAGAAACAGTTGTTGCCTGCGGCGCATGTGCAAGCCTCCTCTCTATATGTCTTGTCTATAATATAACACATATCGAGACAAAACGCATCATATCTTTTTTTAAAAAGGGGAGGAACCGCCGTGGGAGTATCTATTTTGAAACGAAACCGTTTGGTTTGGCTTTCGTTATTGGCAATTGCACTGCTTACCGTAATTCTTCCATATAAAGAGGTTTTATTGTCACAGAGCGTTTTTGCACCGTACAGCTATCAGAGCACACTGGTTCTTGACGCAGGACATGGCGGCATTGACGGCGGCGCAGTGGCTGATGATGGAACGATGGAACAGGATATCAATTTGGCAATTGTGCAAAAATGTAAGGCATTTGCGGGATTTTTCGGCATTCGCACTGTATTGACAAGAGCAGATACCAATTCTATTGATTATGACCCGGCGCAGACAATTCGTGAAAATAAGGTAACGGATATCCATGCGAGAGAGCGCATTACCAATCAGGAGACAAATCCAATTTTTCTGTCAATCCATCTGAATAAATTTTCCGATTCGTCCTATACCGGCGCACAGGTGTTCTGGTCCAAAAACAATCCGGAAGGGGAAACCTTAGCCGTGCAGCTACAGGATGCGTTGACGCGAGGGTTATCCCCCGCAAGGGAACGAAAAGCAAAACAAGCCGCAGATGGAATATATCTGATGAAAACCTTGACCTGTCCGGCTGTGATTGTTGAATGCGGCTTTTTGTCCAATGCAGGTGAAGCAAAGCAGCTGACACAGGATGATTATCAGAAACGGCTGGCACTATGTATTATGGGCGGCTATTTACAATATTTAGAAATTTAGAGCGCACTTGGGAAACGGAGATTTTCACCTCGGATCCGGTTCATTTTTGCAGCGAATCCGACGTCCGTGGTTTCCCGATAGCGCTTGGATCAGAGGAATACTATGAAACAGAAAACAATGTTTTTATGCTCGGAATGCGGCTATGAAAGTGCAAAGTGGTATGGAAAGTGTCCGTCCTGCGGCGCGTGGAATTCGATGGATGAGTTCAAGGAAGCAAAGTCTGCACAGCCGCGCGGAACGGTAGCGCGACAGGAACGTGGGACGAAAAATAAACCGATGGAGATCAGTGCCATTCAGATGACAGAGGAGCTGCGTTTCCATACGGGTATTTCAGAACTGGATCGCGTATTGGGCGGCGGCGCCGTGCGCGGCAGCTTTGTGCTCGTAGGCGGAGAGCCCGGCATCGGGAAATCAACGCTGCTCTTACAGATGTGTCAGGAGATGTGCCAACAAGCCAAGGTATTATATGTCTCCGGTGAGGAATCTCTGCGCCAGATTCGTTTGCGTGCAGATCGGCTGCACATTTCCTCTCCGGCGCTGTATGTGCTTGCGGAGACTGATTTGGAGGAAATTATTGCGGAGACCGGACTTTTGAAGCCGGATGTTTTAATCGTCGATTCCATTCAGACGATTTATAAATCCGATCTCACCAGCGCACCGGGCAATACGACGCAGATCAAGGAATGCGCCATGACCCTGATGCAGTATGCAAAGCGATATAATGTCACGATCTTTATTGTTGGCCATGTGAACAAGGAAGGAACGCTCGCGGGTCCAAAAATTTTGGAACACATGGTTGACTGTGTGCTGTATTTTGAAGGAGAACGACAGGTTTCCTTTCGATGTCTGCGGGCGGCTAAAAACCGTTTTGGCTCGACAAATGAGATCGGCGTATTTGAAATGAGTGATTGCGGACTCATCGAAGTCCCCAATCCATCCGCCGCGATGCTGTCAGGTCATCCGGTTGATGCTTCCGGTAATTGCATAGCCTGCACGATGGAGGGCAGCCGCCCGATTTTAGCCGAAATACAGGCGCTCGTTACAAAGACAGCGTATGGTACGCCGCGCCGCATGTCAGCCGGTGTAGATTATAACCGAATGGTACTTTTGCTGGCAATCCTGGAAAAACGTGTAGGGCTTTATCTATCATCCAGCGATACCTATGTCAATGTTATCGGCGGAATGCGTTTGGATGAACCGGCGATTGACCTGCCGATTGCGCTCGCGGTTGCGTCCAGCTACCGTGATCAGCCATTGCCGGAAGGGGTGATGGCATTGGGAGAAGTTGGACTGACCGGCGAACTGCGTGCGGTCACCGCTGTATCGCAGCGCATTCAGGAGGCCATTCGTCTCGGATTTTCGACCTGTATCATGCCGAAGCAGGATATTGGACGAATTCAAATTCCGGAATCCTTCCGCGTTTTGCAGGTCAATAATATTGCACAGGCAATTGGCGCCGCATTCGGTACACGACGTTGAAAGAACAACAAACTGAAAAAATAGTATTTTTGGAGAAGCGCTGATTCAATCGGCAGGAACAGGCGGCTGCGCTGTATGAAATTGTACAGGGCAGACCGTCTGTTTTTCCTTTTCATTTCCGGCATTCCGTAGTATAATGAAACCAAATCTATCACAACGAGCGTATAGTACAATCAGGAGGAAAGAAAATGGGTTTTAAAATGTATGTACCAACCCGCATCGTGTTTGGGGCAGGGAGATTAAATAAGCTGCATTCCCAGAAGCTGCCGGGGAAAAAAGCGATGATCGTTATTTCAAATGGCAAATCGACGCGCGCAAACGGTTCGCTGGATAAAACGGTTGCAGAACTGGAGCAGGCGGGCGTGCAGTCGGTTATTTTTGATAAGATCATGGCAAATCCATTGAAATCCACCGTCATGGAGGGCGGCGCGTTCGCAAGGGAAAACGGCTGTGATTTTATTGTTGCCTTGGGCGGCGGCAGCGTGATGGATGCGGCAAAGGCGATTGCAACGATGGCAACCAATGAAGGTGATTTGTGGGATTATGTATATGGCGGCACGGGAAAACGCCAGAGAATTGCAAACGATCCGTTGCCGGTGGTCGCCATTACAACCACTGCCGGGACAGGCAGTGAAGTCGATCAATATGGCGTTATCTCCAATGAAGATACCAATGAAAAAATTGGCTTTGGCGGCGATGATCGCCTGTTTCCACAGCTGGCAATCGTTGATCCGGAGCTGATGCGGTCCGTCCCGCCAAAATTTACGGCATATCAGGGCTTCGACGCGCTGTTCCATAGCGTTGAGTGCTATATCGCGGGTACAGCGAATCTGATGAGCGATATGTATGCGCTGACCGCGATTGAAAATATCGGAACATATCTGGCGCGTGCGGTTGCGGACGGTTCGGATATGGAAGCAAGAGAGCATGTGGCGTTTGCAAACACCCTGTCCGGCGTTGTCATGACGCTGAGCGCTTGCACCAGTGAACATGCAATGGAGCACGCGATGAGCGCGTACCATCATAATTTGCCGCACGGCGCGGGTCTGATTATGATTTCTCTGCCATACTATGAGCATTTTATCCGTGTACATGCGTGTGATGAACGCTTTGTCCGTATGGCACAGGCACTGGGCAAGACGGATGCGTGCGTTCCGGAGGACTTTTTGACTGCACTGGCCGAACTGCAGAGGGCGTGCGGTGTTGATGGGCTGAAAATGTCGGATTATGGCATTCAGAAGGAAGAATGCATGACACTGGCGCAGAATGCGCGCGCAACGATGGGCGGATTGTTCAAGGCTGACCGTATCCCGCTGTCAGACGAAGCATGTGCGGCGATTTTTGAAAAGGCATATCGGTAAGCAGTATTGAAAATCATCGGAATTTTGATGATCTCGAATCTGCTGAGGTGATCGAAAAAGGTCTGGCTTCTGCATCGAGCGGGAGTCAGACCTTTTGTATCATTTGTGTTCTTACAAAAAAGGTTTATGATGCCTGCCGTTCCAAGGAGTGCATTCAGGATCTGCGTGTTTATCTGACCAGATGTTCACAGGAGCTGCTGGAGCGTTCTTCCAGTGTAAAGCCGCGCCGCGCGGAACTGCTGTGGGTAGATATCAATGTGCAATCGGTTGATTTTAACCGTGGATTCTACAATGTTGATGCCCCCGCATTTACAGTGTGAAACCAGTCAGATTGTTTCAACTTTTACGTCATCTGCTGAAATATAGGCTCTTTTGATTATCATTCGAGCGATCTGTCGTTTGGTTTCCATGTCAGCAGCTTCAAGAGACGGCATATATGTCATGGCTGCGGGAATATGCATGGTTTGAGATTTGGCGATTCGATCCGACAGGGTATCCAGCTCTTTTTCCAATGCTTCCAGCCGAGCGGACAATTGCCGCATTGCGATACCGCCGCCCTCTGCAATTGCATCCACTAAATTGTTTATTTGTTTTTCGGTTTCGGCGCGGCGCATTTTGAGCCGGATTACTTCTTCGTTGTCTTCCTGTGCATTACCGGCATATTCTGTCAGGGAATCTAAATATTGCTGAATCGCCTGTTCAATCTTATCTTCAATTTCATCTGGACGAATGCGAAATAGCATGTCGCAGTTATGCAGTTTATATCGACCGTTACATTTGGCATACCGATGGTTATTTCGCTGTTTGCGCATATAAATTTGGACACTGTAACCGCACTCTGCGCATCGCAACAGACCGTTCGCCCAGGAAACCCTGGAGGGAGTTTGGTTTTTGACCTGTTTATTTTTGCTTAGAATGTTTTGCACTGCAATGAACTGTGCGGAAGGGATAAATCCCTTGTGATGAGATAAAGCCAGCGTGCGCTCGGAAATCGCGCGTATTTTTCCGCGTTTTTCACCCTGATGCTTCCCGATAAGGATTGCAGCGTGAGAACCGTCAAATCTTGAAAGGTCGGATGCGATCCTTGCTCCATGCGAAAAGTAGTAGGAATATAATTCGACATCTGCGACGGCGCAGACAGGATTTGTCAAAATATTTCGGATTTCCACATTGGATGCAATGGCACCCCGACGGGATATCTTTTTACCGCTTTCTTCCAATGTCCGAGCGAGCTTCGACAGAGAATAGGAACCGCTTTCATAGAGATCAAATATTTCTTTGATAATGACAGCTTCCGGTTCATTGACGGCAAGAATAGCAAAATTCTTGCCATTTATATTTGAACGGATTGTCTTAAAACCAAAGGGAGGAGGACCGCCACACCATGTTCCGGCGGCAGTACGCGCATAATAGCTCGTCTTGGCGCGTTCTGCAATCGTTTCACGTTCCAATTGTGCAAAGACAATAATGATGTTTACCATTGCACGTCCCATTGGCGTGGATGTATCGAATTGCTCTGTAACAGAACAGAATTCCGCGCCGTGTTCTTCGAGCGTCTGCCAGATCAGACCAAAATCAACAATGCTGCGACTGATTCGGTCAAGACGATAGCAAAACACGCGCTTAATCTTACCTGCACGGACATCCTGCATGAGACGCATAAACGCCGGCCTGTTTGTATTCTTTCCGGAAAATCCGGCATCTCGATAAACCTCGGCATTTTCGTCGCATAGGCGACGGCATAATTCAACCTGCGTTTCGATTGAAATGGAATCCTTATTTTCAATCGATTGTCGAGTATAAATTGCGTCGATTTTCGTCATACAAATTACTCCCTTCCGATTCATTTTATGTTTTCCAGAAGAACCTGAATATAGTCATCCGGAACTTTCTCGATTATTTGCACCGTACAAGGAGTGCTCAGACAATCGGGCGAGATTTGAGGGAGATGACACGATGAACGAAATGAGACAAACAATGCTGCATATAGAATGATGAGGATGATGAGGTGATTACATGGTACGTTATGAAGCAATTTTACGTGTGCTGATGGAACGTGAACCGGATAAACTCAGGAATGCATGGAAGCACAAAGGCAGAGTATTTCGCTTTACATTGGACAACCGATATGATTGCGAAGAGGATCCCGACAGATTTAAGCATGAAGTACCGCCGCTTCCGGAGTGTTTAATTCATGAATTGCCGAAGGGATTTAGATGAAATTTGAGCCGGTTCCTCTGTCGTCCTGCGGTTGTGAAACCCGTACAGACAGGACGGGATGCGTAACTTTCTCAAAAACCGGTTGACCGGCGGCATGATTCGGATAGGATTCATGATGAAGGGTCTCCCTTTGATTGGGTTATTCCATCGGGCAGGATGCAATCCAGTCATACAGGATGACCCTTCTTTTTCAATTTCAAAATGACAGAACCTCGTTATCCACTTTAAGGAAAAAGTGATTGACCCCAAAAGTGCCAATACGGGAGGAAATCATCAGCCGTGCAGGCGGCGGATGATACGGAACGCGGTTGTCTGTTCAGTGATCAATGGGGCAGAGTGTGAGAAAAATATAATGCCGTCACAGGGAGCATATACGCGGTTGATGACATAACCCTCCAGTGGATGAATGATTTGCGCCAATTCATCACCATAGGACACCTCATCGCCCGGGTGTTTGCTGCGCATAAAAATACCGCCACACGGGGACTGTACGGCACGAAGCTCATCCTCCTGAAGGATAGAGGCAATGTAACCACTGTGACAATGATATTTCAAAATACCCATGCGGGACAGAAAACGCAGTACAGAAACAATCGCTATCCGCGCGGATTCCTCATCAATGCGGTCAGTCTCCTTGGTATATACGGAAAATGCATTGGTATCCCAGATCTGCCAGTTGTAGTTGAGCGTACCGGTATCGTATGGCCGCGGCTTGCGGATTACCACATAAGGCAGACCGAACAGGTTTGCCAGAGATGTGGATTGGAAACCGGTGTCCATCATTCTGACATGCGGGATAAAATCGCCCGGCATATAAAACGAAGGGAATTGAATGCCATACCGATATCCCTGTGTTTTTTCAAACACGCCGGCAGCAATGCGCTGCGTGGTTTCTCCGCGATCATAGCCCGGATACATCCGGTTGATATCCGAATTGTCCATTGCCCAGAAGCGCTTGCCGATATTCATAGAATAATGATTGACAGAGGGTATGACAAGGATCTCGTTATTTTTGACAAGTAAGCCGCGTTTTTCAAATCGTTCCAACGTATGTACCAGCTGCGAACAGATATATAGCTGCTGCACCTCATTGCCGCGCATTGCGCCGACGATGCAGACGGATTTTTCGCCACGACCAAACCGATACCCGGTGATGTTTAGCGTGTCACGATACGGAGAGGGAAGATCAAACAGTGTTTCTCTATTCATTTTCAGTATCCTCCTCATCATATTCATCGTCCAGAATGCGTGCAATCAGTGAACCGCTGTAAACAACCGGATATTCACGCAGCGTGAAGACCCTGCCGCTTACCGCCGCTTTGATATTGTGTAAAATCTCGCCGGTAGCCGGATAGACAATATCGCCGATGTGCTCACCTTTATCGACATGCGTCCAATGTTCGATCGCCGGAACAAAAATACCGGATGCTTCCGCATTGACAAAGCTGACATGACGATCACGGGAAATGATCGGATCGCGCACCTCCGGCGCATCGCCGGACCAGATACCCATCTCACACATGATGCGAAAAATACCATCGATCAGCTGGATGCCATATTTCCGTGTAATACGCATACCAACGCCCATTTCTGCGACCAGGCAGGGAACACCCGTCGTGTTCAGGCTGTATGCCAGAGTTGATTCCAAAACTGTCGCGGAGGAATGAACCCAGACAAAATCTGTATTGAGCAGTCTGGCATAGGGGAGCAGAACATCCGCAGACCGTTCGTTGACACGTACCTGCGGCGTTTCGCGCAGAAAGATGTTGGATGCATGGATATCAATACTCATATCAGCGCCAGCCATGTCCTGCAGGATTTGCGCTGCCACATATTCTGTTGTTGCTCCTGTGTTTGTTCCCGGGAAAATACGGTTCATATCCAGATCAAACATCGGAACAGAACGTGTGATGGAATCAATGCCCAGCGGATTCAGAGCCGGATAGATATCCACAATACCGTGCAAAAGCTCCTTGTGCTCGTTGATTCGGCGTGCCAGCTCGTAGCAGACATATTGCCCTTCCAGCTCATCGCCATGCGTACCTGTTATCACACAGATACGTTTCGTGTCGGGTCGGATACCTTCTTCCGGCTCGAACCGGTTCTTGATGATCTTCCAGCGTTCATCAACCGGTAAACCAACGGATACGACTTCTTGAATCATAACTGAATCCCTCCATAACGCCATAATAACCGACAAACTGCTGCTTGTCGGTCAATATGGTATCCTTTTTTATCATTATAAGTAGATCATAAGTAGGACGAGAGCGGTTACAGATCACGAACTGTTACATTTACAGTCTGTTTCTGTTCTACGGAATGCGGCTCACAGTCCGGAATACGGAAAAATCCTTTGTCCAAAATGCAGTCGTTGTAATCGCGTCCTCTGGTCAGGCAGATATAACCGCTGTCAATCATGCTGTCATTGGTAGGGTCAAGACCGCACCAGCGTTTCCCATCGAAAATTTCAATCCATGCATGTGTTTCGCCTTCTCCATATAGATAGCCGACGACATAGCGTGCCGGGATGCCATCGCGGCGGCACAGCGCGATCATCAGCTGCGTATAATCCTGACATACGCCTTTTCCAAGCGCTGCCGCTTTCTCAGCGGTTGTGTGCACATCGGTGACGCCCTTCTCATAGGTCATTGTGCGGTGCAGCAGATGCATCCATTGCTGTGCACGCGCAACCGAATCGTCTCCGGTAATTTCCGCACTGGTATAGATCGCTTCAATCGCCTGCCCCGGATGCGTCAGCTCGGACGGATAGCGGTAAAGCGGATGCAGCGCTCCTTCGACATACGGCGTATCTTTTACCCAGGCGATGCCGGAAACAGAGTAGGAAAACGTGTCGTGCGCGGAATAACAGTCTCCAATCCACATCGTTGTGCCCCATTCGTCGGTGACAGACGTCAGATGCTCGGCGGGTATTACATCTTTTTTCAGGTCGCAGATGATCTGACGGCTGTCCGTTGCAGGAACCAGCCGCAGGGAAAAGCTGTGCGAGATAATCGGGGTATCAAATTCGAGCTTTTTACAGTGCGAAAAATACAGCTTTCTCATACACTTTAAACTCCTTATCGTGAAATGATTATTCAGTGATTAACTGCATCAGCTGGCGCGCACATTCTCTGCGCCAGCCCGGTACATGCATCATTTCTTCGCAGACACGTGCATAGAGGCAGTCAAGAATTTCTTCATCATAGGCAATGCCGCTCTGCTTCAACCGCGGTGTCATTTTGCACAGTGCGCGTTCGATAGCGGATGTCGGAAAGCTCAAGCGCAGATAAAGGTCGAGCCGTTCAATATAACGTCCGCATTTGATGATGCTGCGCGCACGCTGATCGAATACATTGTCATCAATGCTTGCCCAAAATGCCAGCAGATAATCCTGTACCGGAAGCAATGCCATCGTCGGAACATCTGAATGTGATGAAGCAGCATAGATATCCAGAGACATCTGAATATAGGCAAGCGAATCGCTTGTAATCTCATTGCGCAACAGAATGCCATTGTCATAGGATCGATTGAGCGACGTAAAGATCGAATTGGGGTCATCCTTATCAAACAAAAAGCGGTGGATAAAGTCCTGTTCGCTTTCATAGATATTCGGGATGTCCAGACGCTCGCATAGATTTTTATAAGCGTCCGCTCGAAGGTCGATCATTTGATCATAATAATCGTAAAATGCCTTGAGCGTAGTGTATACACGCTCTGTATATCGTCCCAACCAGTAAAGGCTGTCTCTTTTTTCTACCGAGAAAGTACCCATGTGTCTTTAAATCCTCCTCCCTGTGATGAGTTAACAATAAATGAATCCGGATTGCGTGAAAAACGGGTCAGACCGCTTGCCCACACTTTGGTCTCAGCGCCGGTGAGCACAAATGCACGCAGATCCGCTTTGCGCATGACACGCTTGCCCTCGTCAATGATTTCCAGGTCGCGGAAATCGATCACTTCCTGTGCGATGAAACGGCGCGGTTCCCGTTCGATGAGTGCCCTCCAATCCGCAAGTTCCTGCTCGGACATTTTGTCGCCAAATACGACGCCGTAGCCGCCTGCTTCCGCCACGTCCTTAATGACCAGATGGTCAAGATTTTCCAGAACGATCTTTTTGTCTTCCTCATACATCGGCAGATAAGTAGGGGCATTGTTGAGAATCGGCTCCTCGTCCAGATAGTAGCGGATCATCTTCGGCACGAAATAGTAAATACCCTTATCGTCCGCGACACCGTTACCGGGCGCATTGAGAATCGCAACATTGCCCGCGCGATAAGCAGCCATCAGGTTCGGGACACCGATGAGAGAATCCGCTCGGAACGTACATGGGTCAAGGAACTCATCCGACTGGCGGCGATAAACTGCACCGACGCGCTGTTTCACACCATGATCGCCGCGATAATATAGTTTACAGTCCTGTACAAACAAGTCGTTCGGCATTGCGAGTACACTGTCTGTTTTTTCCGCGAGATACGAGTGCTCGAAAAACGCCGCATTGTACCGTCCCGGCGTCAGAATCACGTTGATACCGCCAAGGTTGACATTGTCCATTGTTTCACGCAGTATGTTTGCATAGTCGCGGTTATCCCGAACAGCGTATCTGCGGAACGCATCCGGACTGGCCTTGCGGGACAATTCACGCGCAATCAGCGGATAAGACGCGCCGGATGGAATACGCAGGTTATCCTCAAGCACATACCATGTGCCGCTTTTCGCCTGCACAAGATCAATACCGGAGATATGGCTGTAAATTCCGGCAGGCGGCATAATGCCTTCGCATTCCGGAAGATAGCCAGAGGAGGAAAAGACAAAATCCTCCGGTACAATGCCGTCACGGATGATATTTTTTGCTCCGTAAACATCCGCGAGAAACAGATTTAGCGCATCAACGCGCTGCTTCAGACCGCGTTCCAAATAGGAAAAATCATCAGCCGAAATAATACGCGGGATAGGGTCGAACGGAAATAGCTGTTCATGAAACGTTCCGTTTTTATATATGCCAAATTTTACACCGTAACGTGCGAGCAACACGTTTATATTGTCGCCATGAGCAATAATATCCTTCATGGGAACTCTCCCTTTCTTCAAATAGTGTGCGATAATGCGATAAAAATAAAAAAGCAAAGAGACCCTTCGATAAAGGAGCCTCTTTGCCTTCTTTTATTTTACGCTCGATTCATTGCAATTGTCAAGATGTATTCCTGCATATCAGAAACAGGAAATGCCCTAAAAATCGACCCGAATTTCGTATATATTTCACAAAAATCTATATATAATTTGCGCTGTACACCGGATTTATGCCAATGAATGGTTATTTATCTACTACTTTATGACTACATCGCAATTGCGGACGCATAATGCAGTGTTTTGCAGCATAAAATGACTGAAGTTTCATTTTCAATTGGATTTATAGAGATGGAGGCAGAGCTATGTGCGGGATCGCAGGGCTTGTAGGTGAAATTCCGTCAACACGGGTGTTAGAACGGATGCAGCAGACAATGCGACGGCGCGGACCGGATCAAAACGGCATTTGGCTTGGGGAAAGTGCGGCAATGCTGCATGACAGGCTGGCAGTTATTGACATTGAAGGCGGGCGGCAGCCTATGCTGCGCCGCATTGGTGAAGATGAATATGTTATTGTATATAATGGCGAATTGTATAATACACAGGAACTGCGGCAGCAGCTTTGCGCATGTGGGCACACATTTTCTACGCATTCCGACACGGAGGTCGCGCTGATTGCTTATCTGGAATGGGGCGAGGCATGTCTGAATGCGTTTAACGGAATTTATGCTTTTTCTATTTGGGATATTCATAAAAAATCATTGTTTTTTGCGCGTGATCGCATCGGTGTAAAGCCATTCTTCTTTACACATAAAGACGGCAGTTTTTTGTTTGCGTCAGAAATCAAGACGCTGCTCTCACACCCTGATATTCATGCGGAAATTGATCTTGAGTCCATTTGTGAACTGATGCTGATTGGACCTGGACGCACACCGGGATATGGGGTATTTTGCAATATTCAGGAGCTTCCCGCCGGATGGTGCGGAACTTACTCTCAGGCGGATGGCGTGCGGCTGCGGCAATATTGGAACCTGGAGGATAAAGAACACACGGATAACATAGAGCAGACAGTCGCACACGTGCGGGAACTTGTGACAGACGCCGTCAAACGGCAGCTTGTTTCGGATGTTCCGCTGTGCACATTCCTTTCCGGCGGCTTGGATTCCAGCATCATTTCCGCCATTGCCGCGAAAGAATATGCGGAGCAGGGAAAAACATTGGATACGGTATCGGTCACATATCGGGATAACGCAAAATATTTTAAAAAATCTCATTTTCAGCCGAATAGTGATGATACCTTTATTACGAAGATGAATGATGCGATCGGCGCGAAAAATCATTTGATTATCATTGATACGCCGCAGCTGGTGCAGGCGCTATTTGAAGCTGTTGAAGCACGCGACTTGCCGGGAATGGCGGATGTTGATGCATCGTTGCTGCTATTCTGCCGGGAAATCAAGAAAATCAGTACCGTCGCGTTGTCCGGCGAATGCGCGGATGAAATTTTCGGCGGATATCCCTGGTACCGTGATGCAGATATTCGCCGCAAGGCGGGTTTTCCATGGGCGCAGTCTACAGAGTACCGTGCGTCTTTTTTGCGGGAGGAATGGCAGCGGCAAATTGATGCGACTCAATATGTTGATGAGAAATATCGTCAGACCATTGCGCAGGTTGCACCGGAGGGGATTCATAGCGATGACGATCGCCGCATTCGGGAGATGACTCGATTAAATTTCGGCTGGTTCATGCAGACGCTTCTTGATTGTAATATGATAGAAACTATAACTTCCAGATAATTTGTATGGGGCTTTCACCGCCGACGATAATCCGGTCAATCAATGCCCGTGCTATATCTCTTTTGCTATCATAATCAAGGTTGTTAAAGTAGACAAGCATGATACCTTCCGGAATACGATGTTTCGGCTGCAATTCTGATATCTCCGAGGTAATTTTTTCGTGCGCTGCATCCAGCTTCTGTAACTCTACCTGAATTGCCCGCATAGCAGCACCGCCGCCGATTTTAATCGCTTCAATCAGATTGGCGGTCTGCTTTTCGTTTTCAAGCAGCTGAATCTTTAGCGCATTGATGTGGGCGTTTGGTACGTCTTCCATTGGACCATTGTTCACAAGGGCGACAATTCTATTTTGTATTGCATCTGCTACATATGATTCATACATAGAAGAATTGCCTCGAATGACAGCAGAACAGGAACCAATTGTGTGAAAGCGGCGATAGCATTGAAAATATGTTTTTCCTTTGTTCTGGAATATATTGACACGCCCGCCGCATTCGGCGCATTTCAGCAGTCCTGAAAGCCATGTAAAACTGCTGCGAACGCCATTTTTTATTTGTTTGTTATTCTGCAAAGATTTTTGAACCGTGATAAAAATATCAGAAGGCACGATGCCTTCGTGATACGCAAGAGAGAGTGTGCGTGCGCCATCTGAATGAGATTTACCGCCCTTCACTGTCAAATAACAGCCGTGAACACCGTCAAATTCATGGACATCGTTCACGATATTGCTGTCGGCATAATAGAACGAATAAACATCCACATCAGCACGTACATAAACCGGATTTCGGAGGACACGTCGCACCTTTTGCGCTGACCAATATTCACTTTTACCATCATGGGGGATATTCTTTTGGTTCAGGGCTTTCGCAAGGGAATACAGGGAACAGGTGCCGTTGGAATACTCTGTAAACATCCACGATACTGTATCTAACTGTTCTGTAACCGGCTCCAGTACAGATTGATTTTTCCCGTTTATAAGCTGTTTCACAATGCGGAAGCCGTAGGGAGCTTTTCCACCGGCCCATACGCCGGAATTTGACCGGGCATATCGGTTTGCTGTATAACGGCTCACGATTGTCTCGCGCTCCAACTGGGCAAAGGTCATAATAATGATTACCATTGCACGACCCATTGGGGAATTGGTATCAAAGGATTCCGTAATGCTGGAGAACTCTACCTTATTTGCATCAAAGGTTTTCCACAACAGGCTAAAATCGTACACAGAGCGCGATATTCGATCCAAACGATAGCAGAACACACGCTTGATTTTTCCTGCCTGAACATCCTCCATCAGCTGAGAAAAACCCGGTCGCTGCGTATTTTTACCGGAATAGCCGGAATCCTGATAGACAACTGCATCCGGATCAGCTGCGTGCCGGCACATTTCAATCTGAGATTCTATCGAAATAGAATCCTTCTTTTCCACAGACTGGCGGGCGTAAATTGCATCGACTCGATTCAAAATGCTCAACTCCTTTTCCATGGTGTACAGATAACCCACAAGGCAGTCAGCTGATTTCTCTTGTAATCATATTCATATCTGACAACCTTATTGCTATAAAATTCCAATCTTCATCTGATGGCCTTATTCAACCAGTGTCCCATTCGGTTTGTCCGATACGTCCTGCTTATCTTCTGTATTCCATCATTGGTCAGCAGACAGGGATTGGTCGTTGCAATCGTAATTATGGTTACTTCAAGAGTCCTTGGATATGTAGGTGTCTTGATGGCACAGGCCATTTCTGATTTTCTTACTGCATTATTGGCGGTCTTTCTGTTTTACACACTTGTCCATAAGGAAGTGCGGAGGTTGTAAACCGGAAAATGCACAAAAACAACGTCTTTTATCATGCGTATCATTCACTTTTGTTTTATCAAATCATATGCGATAATCCTCAATGGCACGTGAATCTATCGCAAAATACCCGGATATAAACTTTTGTTGTCAAATAGTTATTATTTCAGACGGCGACATATTTTGAACTGAGAGCGATAGATATTGTCTTGTGATGCAGATGATTTGCCAAAATGATAGCTTGACTTGTTACCTGTCGTATCTTGGTTTATTTTTGACAAAATCTTAAATTAGATGTGGACAATTCAAGTGTTCTATGATATACTTATGTCAGTTTGGAAGAAGCGAAAATCCTTATCGCACGTAGGCTGCGGCATAAACCTTAAAATAATCATGTAAGTAAATAATCATGTAAGAGTTTTTTCATGACCGGAGAGAGGCGTCAACGATGCTGAT